>MUGD01000190.1 GCA_002900555.1 Thermoplasmata archaeon M9B2D
AGTCTCAATGCATATTTACCAAAGGCAAACGTGCTTGCTGATTTTGAATTAGGGTGCACGATTACTTGGTATATTCCATTCCCACTGTAGTTGATGAATTTGAGCTCTGCATCCCTCAACCCATAATACTGAAGCGCCTTCTTAGCCAAATTCCTTAATCTTAGTAAAAAGGAGTGATGACTGACCTGAGCCCCTGTTGACACTTTTATCACGTCTTAATATGACAAATCATACTCGAAGGTATTAGTTCATCATGATAATGTTCCATATTTATTTCGAAGCATCAACGCGATTTGCATTTGGTATATTGTGCACATTGAAGAATTCACAACCGACATCGCATGATAAAAGACACATCTTAATCTTTGAATCCATAGATTGCTCTATAAGCGTAATATTAGTGCGAAGTCTTGGATGAGAAATTGGCTATTGCATCATGGATTCCTGTCATAGTACTCGCAATTGTCTTTTCAATGATTGCCATCAGAAAAATCGGAAATGTCCGAGTGAAGATCTGGCAAGCCATGACTATTGGAGCAATCGCAGTTCTTGTGATGGGTCAAATCTCACCAATTGACGCTCTTTACTCAATAAATATCGACGTGATGCTTTTTCTCTTTGGAATGTTCGTACTGGGCGAAGCAATGCAGAGAAGTGGCTATCTCAATATCCTATCATTCAAATTATTCCACCACGCAAAGAACACAAATCATTTGATTCTTCTAGTTCTCTTCCCAATTGGTCTTTTGTCTGCAATTCTTATGAATGACACTCTCGCAATCATCGGCACTCCTGTTATGCTAAGTATATCTAAAAGACAGAGTGTCTCTCCCAAACTTCTTTTGATGGCATTAGCCCTCGCTGTGACCACAGGAAGCGTTCTTAGCCCCATTGGGAATCCTCAGAATCTCTTGATTGCAAGCAGCGGCTTTTCCAATCCGTTTGTAGTTTTCCTGCAGTATCTACTTGTGCCTTCTTTAGTATCATTGTTAATTGCTTTCTTCATTTTGAAGATAATCTATCGCGCGCATTTCAAACCCGAGGTTGTCCTTGAGAACTTTGATGTTCCACCCCTTAATGACGGACTAGTAAAAATAGCCAAGTATGCGTTGGGATTCCTTGTGGCTCTCATCGTTTTGAAAATCCTCTTGGGCATAATGGCGCCATGGCTTGACATACGGCTCTCCTACATAGCTCTTCTTGCATCGCTGCCAATCCTTTTGCTAAGTCATGAACGAGTTAGAATTGTCAGGGCTATTGACTGGTCCACGCTTTTATTCTTCGCTTCCATGTTTGTTTTAATGGCTAGCGTCTGGCAGAGTGGTATTTTCCAAGAGCTCTTGGTTAACCTGAGTTTAGATGTGGCTTCAATTCCAATAATCATGACGCTTGGAGTATTGTTCAGTCAAGTGATTTCAAATGTACCTCTTGTAGCCTTGTATTTACCTCTTCTATCCACATCCGGTTCTTCTATTCCTCAACTGATGGCTCTTGCAGCAGGAAGTACTATAGCTGGAAATATGCTCATTCTTGGTGCGGCTAGTAATGTGATTATAATTCAGAATGCGGAAAAACAGGGTGAAACTCTAGAATTCTTGGAATTTGCAAAGGTCGGAATCCCTCTTGTTTGTTTACAAATACTGGTCTATTTTCTATTCCTGAGCGTGTTTGCTTGAAGATTTTCAATCAACTGATGTATCTCTTGTAGGCTGAACACTTTTAGTGTTCATTTGATCATTCTAGAATGAAGCATCTTTGTCGGTTGAAAAAACAAGCAAAACCTCGTTTGTCCGAGTTTCATTTTCATACCGATAACTTACATCACCATCATATCTCTTCATGAGTATTTTCACTGAGTATAAGTCGAGGCTTAGTACATTTTGCGAAGGCTTGAGATTTTCTTTGAGTGAATGTTCTGTTTCAATAGGAATTCGGTTTCCGGTATATCTGAATTTCAGAATCAAATCATTTCCTGATTGCGTGAAGCTTGAGAGTACGATAAGAGGTACCTGATTGGAGGTTCGAGTGAAGAAAACAAACAGGTTTACAAATAGAGAGGGAAGTAAATCATCAGCAATCACATAGCACGAACCAATATTTTCAGACCAAGAAATGTTAAGATCCCCTTCTCCTCTCAACGCCTGGGTAATTATCATGGCATCTGATAATGCAGACTGAAGGTGCATTTGTTCTTTATTTAATTCCCCTGTTTCTTTGATTCGTGCAAGAATGTTTACCTGCCTGTTGATGAGAGTTGCATCTTTGCTTAGCTTGAGGGCAATCTCGTGTAGTTTCTTTGCTTCATCCATATCAGTTTCTGGTTGTGAAAAGAGATCCAGATACATTATCATACCTTGTAGCAAATTGCCCATCTTATGGCTCCATAAATCAAGATAGAATTTTGCCTCTCTCTCTGATTCCTCCAATTGCTCTGTCTTCATGCTGACAAGCCGCTTCATTTCTTCGTGAGGTTCAATCACTGCAGTCACCATCATAGTTCCTGCTATGAAAGCAAATCCAAGAAGCATTATGCCATACCACACTAATTCTATTAGCTGCAATGGATTCGTTTGAAAAACGAATAACACAACAGCTGTAAACCACAAAAGAACAGCAAGAGTTAGAGCAAGATCGATTCGTCCTCTTGTTTTCAAAAATGCTTTAGTCGTTCGTATTAGTGAAGCAAGCATGGCCAAGAATACTGTGACGATTACAATCATGAGTAACGGATTTAGCGCTTCTATTCCCTGACCTATTGGTTTTGTTGCAAAGACTGGGCTTGGACTAAAAAGGAACCATAAGTTCAGAAAAGGAGTGATTAGCCCGCCCCAGAGCAAGGCTATATACTTTTGATTTCGTGTGATGGGGGCTTCCCCAGCTAGTGAGCCAACAAGAAGTGTTGGTGCAAGAATGAAGCTAAAGGCAGTAACAATAGTGCGATTTCTTTCTCTTGATGCAAGCGGTGATAAGCCAATCAATGCCTCATTTGTTAAGAAGTAGAGAAATGAGCCTAATAAAACATTCAAAGATATGAGGACCAATGCCAAATCGCGAAATTGTTGCCCTTGTTTATACTTAACGAGCGAATAGGTGAGTACGATTCCTGCTGTAGTGGCTTGAAGTGGGACAAGTATTCCAAGCCCAAAGACCATAGTTTCGGGTTCTAGTACAATCCAAGCCTGTCCACCATAAAGAAATGCCGCCACTATATAGAGTGCAATTAAGAGGAGAATGATGAGTATGAAATCCATTTTTCTTGGTGGCGTCGCACTCATTCGGCTCACCTCTCATATCAAGTAAATCCAAAAGAGAAATTATACTTAATCTCATTTCATATTAATATTCTCGCTAAGCCACTATGTGCAGAAATCAAAAGCAGCTAAGCGATATGAGTCTTCTATGCTTCCGAATCCTTCTTTATAGAGAACGAAGACTGTTTCACAAGTAGGTGATAATGGTTGCATTCTTCAAACGTTATATTTCGAAGAGCATCTGAAAGGGATCTTGATGTCGTTGTTGAACTCTGGATGGATTCATCGAGGTATCATAAGGAACTCGATTCGAGACTGTCGGTCAGAAAGGATGCACCAAAGCATGTCTATGCATTCTACTCGAAACTCATTTTGGATGAAAATAACTACTTAGCAGTCGCATTAGTTAACGACACCATAATTGGGTACATATGCGTTCTAATCCAAGAACGCTCCCCTATTCATCTTGAGAAGGCAAGTGGTTTTCTCGATGGGATATTTGTCAAGCCAGATTATAGACATCAGGGAGTTGGTTCAGAGCTTTATCAGATGGCGTTGAGGTGGCTTAAGGAGCATGAGATTGGGAGCATGAGGTTAACAGTGTCTCCTCACAATTCTGTTGGTTTATCTTTTTGGAGAAAACAAGGCTTTACTGAA
>MUGD01000191.1 GCA_002900555.1 Thermoplasmata archaeon M9B2D
ATTGATTAAAATTTTCCTCTCGAGCTTCTTTCACGCAATATCGCTCGCAGCATTTCTTAAAAATGCATTGTTCGGACATTAATGATTTCCATGCCACAAATGATAAGGGAATTTCCCGATCCAGGAACTGGAAGGCAGTGGTCACGTCATTTCAAAAAGTGCACACCTTCATCCCTTATGTAAGGTGAGCGCTTTGCATGCTTTTTTGCACAGTTTCAACTAATTCACCTTCTTCAAAAGGCTTTGTCAAGTAGCCTGAGGCTCCGAGGCTGAAAGCCTTTTCCTGATGTTTCTCACCGCTTCTTGAAGTAAGTACAACAACAGGTATAATGCTAAGCAGCCCCCTTCGTTTTATCTCACCAAGAAGTTCATAACCGTGCATAACGGGCATTTCTAGGTCTGTAATAACAAGGTCGACACTGTTTTCATCTATCACGTTCAGGGCTTCGAGACCGTTAGTTGCAGTAAGAACATTATAATTTCTCGTCGTCAGCATTGCACTCATGATCTTTCGAACGCTTATAGAGTCATCCACAACAAGAATGGTTTCTTTCTTTTCTTCAGAGGCAAGGGCGGTATCTTCGGCAATGAAGGATACTGAAGAGGTAGAAACAAGCGTTGATGAGTTAAGAACAGGTCTTATCTTACCATCCGCCGATATACTGACACCAGAGAAAATTTTGATGCCTTCAAGGAATTTCCCGAAAGGTTTGATGATCGTGTCTTCCTGACCGATGAGAGAGTCGACTATTAAACCAAAAAATTTGCCGGATATATTTAGAACAACAACAGGCTTGCTCTTGACAGCTGTTCTGTCTGAAAGACCAAGAACAGCGTTCAAATTAACGAAAGGAACCTTCATGTCTCTAAGAGAGAATGACTCCGAATCAGCGATTTGATCAATGGGCACTTCTGTAAGCTCCTGAACAATCGTTGACGGGATAATAAATTCATATCCTCCGCAATTGAAAATAACTACATTGATAATGACAAGCGATAACGGGACTTTCAATCTAAAGATCGTTCCCTTGTCCTTGGAAGTGTGAATTGCGATAGTTCCATTAATCGTTGAAAGTGTCTCCTTAACTGCATCGAGGCCTACGCCTCGACCAGATGTCATATCTGCTTTGTCCGTCGTACTAAATCCTGATAAAAAGATAAAGTGAAGCAGATCTTCCTTTGAAGCCTTGTCATTTGAATTGAGCAGTCCCTTTCTAATTGCCTTTTCGCGTATTGCATCAAAATCTATACCCTTTCCATCATCCTGTATCTCTATTACAATCGTGCTCCCCTCACGCCGAGCCTTAAGATGGATAGTTCCTTCTTCTGGTTTACCCTTTCTACCTCTGTCCGCTGGAGTTTCAATCCCATGAGCAATAGCATTTCGGAGTATATGCACTAGCGACTCATATAATCTTTCAAATATGATCTTATCTATCTTTGTTTCATATCCTGAGGTAAGGAAACGTATTTTCTTATGATGTTGAAGAGAAATATCTCGAACAGCTCTTGTAAATCTCTGGTAGAGACGTCCAAGATCGATCATCCGCGCCTCTGATATCTGCTCTTTCGACTGTATTATAAGTTTATCCATGTAATTGATTCTTGAGGTCAGGGAACTAAAAAATTCCGAAAGGGACTTCATGGATTCGTTAATGTCGTCTGTTATCTCCTGGAGTTTCCTCGCAAAGAGGTTTAGTTCGTCATAACGATCAAACTCAAGTTCATGAAACTCACTGAGAAGAGGATCAATATACTTTACTTTGTCTGGTATCGAATAAGAATATCTGTCGCCAAAAGAAGACACTTCACTGACAAGCCTTCTACCCGCGAATGTGATTTCATCACGAATTGTGTCTGCGCTCTTTATCTGTGTCATAAGATAATTTTTAACTATCGTTAACTCACCTATAAGGTTCATGATCTGTTCAATGGTGTCAACATGAATTCGAACAAACTTGCTTTCTGAAAGCTCGACATCCTCTCTTCTTCTGCCACCCTCTCTTTTTTCAAGAACAGTTTTGGGAGGAGAGGAAGGGGCAGCCTTAGTAGGTTCTTGTGTGGATAATTGAGCCGGAGAGGTAGGTGCAGGCTCAGACACCGGTAGAGATGTTTTTAAAGATTCGAATGCCGACGGATCCTCTCCCTTTCCGTCATGAACGCTCTTTATTAACCACTTAATGGTATCAACTCCTTTGAGCATCCAGGAAGCCAGTTCAGAGCTGACCGGCTTTTTATTATTTCTCAGCCCCTCGAAGACATCCTCCATAAGATGGGCTATCATACTGGTGATATTGAGTTTTACAAGTGCAGCTGAACCCTTTAATGTGTGGGACGCACGGAAAATCTCTTCAATTTTACGCATATCTGAAGGAGACTTTTCAAGATGCAATATCCCATGCTCTATGGTATTAATATGATCGTTGGCTTCAGCAAGGAAAAATTCTATCTCAACAAGAGGTTTTGAATGAACCTGCTTTGTTGAAACTGAAGGCTTTACTGTTTGAGCGGGAGGGGCTGCTGGTTTTCCAGCCTTTGGCAGAGCAGCCTTAAACGTTTCGAAAACAGAGGGGTCTTCAGGCTTCTTCTCCTGAGCATTCTTAATGAGCCACTTCATGGTATCGAGCCCCTTCAGCATCCAGGAAGCCAGATCGGATGTAATAGCTTTTCTCTCGTTCTTCAGCTCTTCAAACGTATCCTCCATGATATGAGCTATTTTGCTTATGACGTTCAGCTTAACAAGGGCGGCTGAACCTTTCAAAGTATGAGCGGATCTGAAGATCTCTTCAATCTTTGAAAAATCAGAAGGTTTTTTTTCTAGAGCAAGAATACCATCTTCAATTATTTTGATATGATCGTTCGCCTCTTCAATAAAAAAATCAATAAGGTTATCAGACATTATTTTACTCTATACTCCTCAAAGAAACGATCTATATCAACAATTTCCCCTTCATGATGTTCTATAAGATCCGGACTTTCTTCAGACATAACTGAAAAGAACTCTCCCTCGTGTTCCATGATAATGAGTTTTTTACTTGCATGCGGGTTACTCTGTGTACCAAAAAAACGCGAAAGGTCTACAACCGGTATGACCACCCCCCTCAGCTGAATAAGTCCTCTGATATGTGGAGGGCTCCCGGGTAACGGCATTATAGCGGTTGCATCAGTAATTTCTTTCACTGCGGAGATAGGGATGGACATTCTTTTTTCAGCCGCTGTAATAACGCAAAAGTTGATAACTGGTGCTTCAACTTCGTCGGCCGGAAGAAGGCCTTTCTTTAACAGGTCTTCATATGACATAAATTACTATTAATTTAAAGCAAATCTTTATATATTATATCTTAAAATAAGAAAAAAAGAAATATTTTTGCATACCAATCAAAACAAAAATATATAATATATCTGAGTTTTTCAAATTATTTGATTAATCAGAGTGAAAAAAGGGACATAATCCCCTGCACGAAAAAGTGAGATTCATGCGGGGGATCTTGAAACAGACATGGAAGAGATCATCAAAGAGTGCCAAGAAACTTCTTTATCGCGGAAATAAGTGTCTGTGGTTCAAAAGGTTTTGTGATATATTCATCTGCTCCTTGTTTTATTCCCCAGAACTTATCGCTTTCCTGGGATTTGGAGGTCAGCAATATAATGGGTATTTGTTTGAAATAATCGTCCTTTTTAAGGTCCCTGCAGACCTGAAAGCCATTTTTCTTAGGCATTATGACATCAAGAATTATGAGATCGGGTTTCTCTTGCCGGGCAACAGCTTCAGCCTCTTCTCCATCCTTTGCGTACATAAATGAGTGTTTGCTGCCTTGCAGCGCAACTTTGATAAATTGGAGATCCGTTTCGCTGTCTTCGGCTATAAGTATTCTTGCTGCCATTTTTTTCTCCTCTCTTG
>MUGD01000035.1 GCA_002900555.1 Thermoplasmata archaeon M9B2D
GCACACATTTAATGTAAAATTTCCTTTTAGAAACTATCAATTATAAATATCCATGTAGCTATTATAGATTCTCTATAAAAAAGATACGAAGTGAGTATGAAACGAAAAGTCATAAAAATCAACGAAGAAGCATGCAACGGCTGCGGTGCATGCATCCCAAACTGTCCTGAAGGAGCAATCCAAGTAATCGATGGAAAAGCCCGCCTCATCAGTGATATCTTTTGCGATGGTCTAGGTGCCTGCATTGGACACTGTCCACAAGATGCCATCACCATCGAAGAAAGGAACGCAGAGCCTTATGACGAAAGAAAAGTCATGAAAAACATCATTAAAGCAGGTAATAAAACCATCCTTGCTCATCTCAACCATCTCAAAGTCCATGGGGAAACAACATACCTCAAAGAAGCACTAGAAATCCTAAAAGAAAACGACATCACTGTATCGTTCAAAGAAGAACAAACAACACCTTCCCGTGCCTGCAGTTGCCCGGGGGCTACACCTATGGAGTTCTCCTCAGAGAAAAAACCGCAGGAAACCGAACATGGCATACGACCGTCGCATCTTACCAACTGGCCCGTTCAATTTCACCTTATCCCTCCGCATGCATCCTTCATACAAGACAACGATGTCCTGCTTGTAGCGGATTGTGTCGGCTATGCATTAGGGGATTTCCATAAAGAGTATCTCAGGGGAAAATGCCTTGTGATTGCCTGCCCAAAACTAGATACGAACATTGATTCTTATATGCAAAAACTGACCACATTCATCGATGACGCACACATCTCGTCTCTTACTGTAATGACCATGCAAGTACCCTGTTGCAGAGGACTGCTTGCATTGGCACAACAAGCAGCATCCCAGGCATCAAGAAAAATACCGATTAGATCAATTGTCGTCGGAATCAAAGGTACCATAATCGAAGAAGAAACCCTATCATAAAAGCTTATACCATCATCGATTGCCGAAGCCTCTTGATACGATCGCGCAACGCAATCGCTTTTTCAAAGTCAAGGTCGTCAGCCGCTTTTTTCATCTCAAGCTCGAGATTGACAAGAACCACAGGAACCTCCTTTCGCGGGATATGCTTGGTATCAGTAATTTCCACGACCTTTTCCTTAATTGGTTTGATGATAGTTGTTGGAGTGATACCATGTTCTGAGTTATACTGCAATTGAACAGTCCGCCTGCGGTTGGTTTCCGCAAGCGCCCTTTGAATAGAATCAGTCAGGACATCAGCGTACAAAACCACCTTTGAATTCACGTTACGGGCGGCACGGCCGATGATCTGAATCAAACTACGTTCGTCACGTAAGAATCCTTCCTTATCCGCATCAAGAATGCCGATGAATCCAACCTCCGGGATGTCAATCCCCTCGCGGAGAAGATTAATTCCAACTAACACATCGAACGTCCCTAACCGAAGCTCACGGATGATCTCGGACCGCTCAAGAGTATCAATCTCCGAGTGTAAGTACCGTGTCCGTATCCCTTTCTCCGCGAGATACTCAGACATCTCCTCAGCAAGTTTTTTCGTCAACGTGTTCACCAGCACTCGATCACCATGCTTCAAAGTGGTCTGTATCTCACCAATCAAATTTTGGATTTGACCCTGGATCTTACGTACTTCTACAGGAGGGTCAACCAGACCAGTGGGTCGAATAATCTGCTCAACTATCTGCTGTGATTTCCCAAGCTCATAAGCACCTGGTGTTGCAGATACAAACACCACGGTATGCATATACTGCTCGAATTCCTCAAATGTCAACGGACGGTTGTCCATCGCACTAGGCAGACGAAAGCCGTACTCTATCAAGTTTTGTTTTCTGGAAAACTCCCCATGATGCATCCCATGGATCTGTGGGATTGTACGGTGGCTCTCATCGATGAACATCAGAAAATCAGAGGGAAAATAATCAAGCAGACAGTACGGTTTATCCCCTGGTTTTCGTCCATCAAGATGCCGTGAGTAATTTTCAATCCCTTTGCAAAACCCGGTCTCCTGGATCATCTCAAGATCGTACAGTGTGCGCTGTTTCAACCGATGTGCCTCCAACGCAGGAAGCTGGGGGAGTCGTTGCTCAAGCTCTTGTTTGATGGACTCAATCGCACGTTTCTGACTACTCTCAGGAATCACGAAATGCTTCGCTGGATAAATAAACAGATAGTTCAACACCTCAACAACGTCACCAGTGTTCTTATGAAGCTCCCGTATTGATTCTATCACATCCCCAAACATCTCGATCCGATAGATGTTCTGATAGTACCCCAAGATAAGGTCAATAGTATCGCCCTTGACACGAAAACGACCAGGTAAAAGTTCGACATCGTTTCTCTCATACTGTATATCAAGCAGCCGATGCAGAAGAGTGTTCCTTGGGATACGCTGGCCTTTCCGTATCTCAAAACCAAGCCCCTTGTAGTCAATGGGGTTTCCGACATTATAGATGCAGGACACCGATGCAACGATGATCACATCTTGCCGTGATGACAGTGAAGCGGTCGCAGCAAGACGCATCTGTTCTATCTTTGGGTTGATATCTGCATCCTTCTCGATGTAAAGATCTTTCTGAGGGAGATACGACTCCGGCTGATAATAATCATAATAAGAGACGAAATATTCCACCCGGTTGTCAGGAAAAAACTCCTTAAATTCACTGTAAAGCTGAGCCGCAAGCGTCTTGTTATGGGCAATGACAATCGTAGGGCGTTGAACTTGCTCAATCACATGCGCCATGGAAAATGTCTTCCCAGATCCCGTGACCCCTAGCAATGTCTGGGCAGCATACTTTTTCATAATACCATCAACAAGTTTTTTGATGGCATTTGGCTGTGATCCTTTGGGAGTTAAATTTGTTTGTAAGTTAAACCTCGTCATGCTCTCAATTCTTTTTTCCGTAGCAGTCGATTATACGCAATCGCGAACCGATGCGCCTCATCACGTATCTCCCTGATAAATAGCAATGCTTTTTCTTTTTTCCCAAGATGAAGTGGCTGTGGGAAGCCAGGCAGATAGATTTCTTCAAATTGTTTTGCGATGGAAAGGATAGGAATTTTCAAATCGATTTTCTCAAGCTCACGGATCACAGCGTTAAGTTGCCCAATCCCCCCATCGACGATGATAAGTTGTGGCAATGCCGCGTGCTCCTGCTGTAACCGAGTGTATCGTCGTCGTACCACCTCGGACATAGCAGCGACATCATCAATGCCCTGGACCGTCCGTATACGGAATCTCCTGTAATTGGTTTTATCTGGTTTTCCATTGCGATACTGCACCATGGAGCCAACCATAGAGGTCCCAGACAAATGGGAGATATCGAAACATTCAATGACCACGGGTGATTCTTGGAGATGGAGTGTACGTTTGAGTTCCTCAACCTTTGTTATATCCCCAAAAAACGTGCTTTCGATGTTCTTTACCACGAGATCAAGCAGCTGTTTTTTTGTTCCTTTTTTCGGTACGATGATACTGACGTTTTTCTTACGTTTCTGCGAAAGAAACATTACGACAGATTCAGAGAGTGTCTTTGGGACAATCAGTTCCCTGGGGATTGGGTTCTCTGAATAATACTGCACGATGAATTCCTCTAAAAAATCAGGAGTATATCTAAAGACAAACTCGTTTTTCGTAGAGAGAGTCCCTTTATATATGTTAAAGAGCATGAGATAGACGTGTTCATCTTTGATATAAAAATTAATAATGTCTTCATCAAAAGTACGTTGTCGCTGCATCTTCTGATGATCCTGAAGATGCTCTATCGCCATTAATTGATCTCGAAGGAGTAACGCTCCTTCAAAATCGCATCGTTGGGATTTTCTGTTCATCTCCTGCTTCAGTTTCTTTTGTAATGCCGTTGATTTCCCCGAAAGAATAAGACGAACGTTTCGTATTTTCATATCGTACTCTTGTTTTGAGATCGCCCCGATGCATGGGGCATCACAGAGCTTGAGATGGAACCGAAGACATGGTTTTTTCGGGAGTTTTTTGCAGGTGCGCAATGCAAACGTTGTTGTAAGGAACTGCAACACATGGTCGCGTTCCAAGGCAGAGACAAACGGACCGTAATATGCTCCATCTGCTTGTTTCTGTCGTGCAATACGTAACTTGGGGAATTGTTCGTCTGTGAGGTGGATGTAAGCATAGGTTTTTGCATCCTTCAGATTGATATTGTATTTCGGTTGATGTTTTTTTATAAGCGTGTTTTCCAAAATCAGTGCTTCAACCTCGGTATCTGTCACGATAAACGAAATCGAGGCGATGTTTCTTATGAGACTGCCGGTTTTTGGGTCGATTTGCTTTTTTTGAAAATAGCTTTGTATTCTTTTTCGCAGATTTTTTGCTTTTCCGATATAGATAATCTTGTTGGTAACGTCCTGGAAAAGATAGCACCCGGGGGTTGTTGGAAACGTAGCTATGTCAAACATACCTTCTTCTCACGAAGCAACGGTCGAAGGATTTGACCGGTGTAGCTTTTCTTAGTGCATGCAACTTCTTCAGGGGTTCCTGTAGCGATGATTTCCCCGCCAAGATCACCACCTTCTGGACCAAGATCTATGATATAATCCGCACACTTAATCACTTCCATGTTATGCTCAATGACAACGATGGTATTGCCCATTGTCACCAAATCATTAAGGACATCGATGAGCTTTTTGACATCGTGAAAATGCAGGCCGGTTGTCGGTTCATCGAGAAGATATAATGTCTGTCCTGTGCTTTTCTTGGAAAGCTCTCGTGTTAGTTTGATTCGCTGCGCCTCCCCACCAGAAAGGGTCGTGGAGCTCTGACCAAGCTTTATGTAGTGTAACCCAACCCGCGAGAGCGTCTCCAGTTTCTTCCGGATGTAGGGGATGTTTTCAAAGAGAGCTAACGCCTCCTCCACACTCATCGCAAGGACATCGGCAATGGTTTTTCCCTTGTAGTGCACCTCCAGGGTCTCCTTGTTGTATCGTTTTCCTTTGCACTCCTCACATTCGATGTAAATATCTGGGAGAAAGTTCATCTCTATCTTGATAAGACCATCTCCATGGCATGCTTCGCATCGACCTCCTTGCACATTAAATGAGAACCGACCTGCTTTATACCCCCGGAGTTTGGCTTCAGGGGTCATGGCAAAAATTCTGCGAATCTCATCAAATACCTTCGTATAGGTTGCTGGGTTGCTCCGTGGTGTCTTGCCAATCGGGCTTTGATCGATGACTATTACCTTGTCTATCTTAGAATCGCATTCTATTGTATCATGTATGCCTGGACGGTTTCGGGAATCATGGAGCTGACGCATCAGACCTTTGTAAATAATTTCATAAATCAGCGTTGATTTACCACTTCCAGAAACCCCGGTAACGACAGTAAAAACGCCGATGGGGATGTTGACATCGATGTTTTTTAGATTATTCTCCCGGCATCCTTTTACCCGGATGTAGGTCTCTGCATGACGTCTGTTTTCAGGAGCCTTAATGGAGAGTCTACCGGAGAGGTACTGCCCAGTGAGTGAATGAGGATGTCGCGCAATTTCTCCTGGTGGCCCTCTTGCGATTATTTTACCTCCATGAATCCCAGCACCTGGACCCATGTCGATGACATAGTCAGCATGTCGTATTGTTTCCTCATCATGTTCGACGACAATAAGTGTATTACCCAAATCCCGTAACCGTTGGAGTGTCTGAATAAGCTTCTTATTGTCCCGCTGATGCAACCCGACAGAGGGTTCATCAAGGATGTAGAGAACCCCCATGAGGTTTGACCCGATCTGGGTCGCAAGCCGTATCCTTTGTGACTCGCCACCAGAAAGTGTACCGGCATTTCGGGAGAGTGTTAGATAGTTAAGCCCGACGTTATCTAAGAACTTCAACCGTGCTTTGATCTCCTTTAATATTAAAGAAGCGATCTCCTGCTGTTTTTTTGTCAATCGTATTGTTTCGAAGAAATCAAGAGACTGTTTAATCGACATATCGGTGATGTCGATGATTGATTTCTTGGCGATTTTCACACAGAGGATTTTTTGTTTTAAGCGTTTTCCGTTACAGACCGGACAAGGGGAGATACGCATGAACCGTTCCATATCTTGTCTTCGGTATTCCGACTCAGTTTGTTTAAAGAGACGCTCTGATTGGGGGATAAGACCCTCCCAATACCCTACGTGGGAATAGTGGGCATCACCATTTTTCATGTGAAAGGTAAACCGTATCGGCACGGATGATCCATACATGATTGCTGTATACTGCTGATCAGTAAGGTCTTTTATTGGGGTGAATATGTCAAAGCCGTAATGCTTTGCAACAGCCCCAAGATAATTGTTTCTCCAACCATCCCGAATCGTCCTGTATAACGCAATGGCACCGTCAGCGATACTAAGGTCTTTATTCGGGATGATAAGATCAGGGTCAAACTCCATCTTGATTCCTAGTCCATGGCAGGCTTCACATGCACCAAAGGGGCTGTTAAAAGAAAACATTCGTGGTTGGAGTTCTTCAAACACCATACCACATACTGGACATGCCAGTGCAGATGAGTAGATATGTTCCCCACCTGTTTCATCCAACACAATTAAAAGTCCATTGGATTTCTGTAAGGCATGTTCACAGGCTTCTGTGAGGCGGGTAGCATCTGTTGTTTTGACACGGTCTATAACTATTTCGATATCGTGTTTTTTGTACCGCTCAAGGGTAATCTTCTCATCGGTTCTATGGATTGTTTTGTTTACTCGTATCCTGGTATATCCCTCCCTGTTGAGGTCTTTGAACAGTTGCTCGTAGGTTCCTTTCCGCTGACGGATGACCGGTGAGAGAACGATGACGGTTCCCTGTATGTCCGCTGCAATCATTTCCGATATCTTCTGAGGAGATTGGGACTCGATCTTGATGTTATGGGTGGGACAGTACGGAATACCTATTCGTGCGAATAACAACCGAAGGTAGTCGTAGATCTCTGTGATGGTGCCGACGGTGCTGCGGGGGTTTTTACTTGTTGTTTTCTGTTCAATAGAAATCGCAGGAGATAATCCTTCTATGCTATCGACATCTGGTTTATTCATCAGACCTAGGAACTGGCGTGCATACGCTGAGAGTGATTCTACATAGCGTCGTTGGCCTTCGGCATAGAGGGTGTCAAAAGCAAGTGTGGATTTCCCGGAACCAGAGATTCCTGTAATGACGATGAAGGTGTCTCTTGGTAGTTCTACATTTATGTTTTTTAGGTTGTGTTCTCGTGCTCCTTTGATGATGATGTTTTTCATTGGTAATCCCCCATGAAAACAGCAATTATATATACAAATATATACATTTTATTTGGGCAATCTATCACTCGTAACTGGTAATCCGCTCTCAGACAAACACAAACCTCTATACAAGGTTTTCTAAAGGATTACTGAAAGTAAAGAAAAAAACCGTAGGAGGAATAGCTGATATACTTGCGTGATGTAAAAAGTCCCCTATTTAACTTGTTGAGCTGCTCAACGCACTTTTAATGAAAAAACCCTCAGAGGATTCCTTTCCAAAAATTAATAAAAAGAAGAAGGAGAGTATCTTAGATTACATCAGTGGAATTATTTTTCCCTAAGATCCTTAGAATCAGTAAAAATACGATTCCACCGGTCAGAGCGACTATCCATCGTAGAAGTTTTAATAGGATGATGGCCAACGTTATTAAGAATATTTGCGGGGATGGATCATCCTTAAATTTCTCCTTAAGTCCTTCGAGATATGCGGTTTGAATTTCTATAAAATTCGGTGATATTGCAGCGGCGTGTGCTACTTTGGCTTCCTCTGCAGCCACTGTTGGCAACATCATTAAAAGAAAAACAGCCAACAAGCTACCTACAATTAAAGCTTTTTTCATTTTATAAGACCTCCTATGTTTGTTATCAACCTCTAGCATTTAAATGTTTTCTCTTTAATATAAGTAAAAAACCAGTACAATATCTCTGTTTTTAAAGGGAGAAATACAACCGAAAACTATTTTAGATAAGAACTGTAAAGGCCCTTGGCAATAAGTGTACAACAAGAGGTTTTAAACAAAACAGATAAACTAACTATCGAGGAGCTAAAAAAGATGAGACCCGCTAGCCAGATGTCAAGTCAACAAAATACCAATCAAATCAAAGCGATAGAAAGCTCCTTGAATCCTCCCATGCCAGTAAAATCCACTACTCATTATTTAAACAAAACCAAACACGTACCATAGAACAATTTCTACGGGGAGCTGTAATGCCAGAATATGTAATCGACATCGAATCATTAACAAAAATCTACAAAACAGGAAAAACAGAATTAAAAGCATTAAACAATGTGACATTACAAATAAAAAAAAAAGATTTTATCGCGATTATGGGTCCCTCAGGTTCAGGTAAAAGTACCCTTATGAATATCATCGGTTGTTTAGACCGCCCCACCTCAGGAACCGTTATCATCGATAAAGAAAACATATCAGCGGTCAATGATAATCAATTAGCTGAAATCAGAGGAAGGAAGATTGGGTTTATTTTCCAGAAATTCAACCTCATTCCAACCATGAATGCAGTAAAAAATATCGCACTTCCAATGGTTTTTCTTGGTGAAAAAAAAACAGACCGGGATCAACGAGCAACCGACCTGCTCACCAAAGTAGGACTAGCAAACTGGGCGACACATCGCCCTGCAGAACTATCAGGTGGACAACAACAACGCATTGCAATCGCACGAGCACTCAGCAACAACCCTTCGATCATTCTCGCAGATGAACCAACAGGAAACCTGGATTCAAAAACCGGTGAACAAATCATGCAATTGCTCGTTTCATTAAACAAAGAAGGGAAAACCATTTTGCTAGTGACACATGCGGCCGCGTTAAAACGCTATGCAAACCGGGTCGTCACCATGCTTGATGGGAAGCTCAGTGAGGAACAATGATACGAGATATCTTTGCCATGGCCCTTGATGCAATGAGGTCGTATAGAATTCGGACGTTGCTGACACTTATTGGAGTCATCATGGGTGTCGCCTCTGTCATCATGGTCACAACAGCAGGGAATTCCGTCAGTGGTTTTATTTCAGAACAATGGAATATCTTCAACCCAACAGGGATGGTTATTGGTACTGGAACGGGCGGGGCAGTCCCCCAGCTCTCTGTCCGATCAGCGGTTTTTACGACCAATGATGTAGAAAAAATCCAGCAATTACCAGCAATCAAGACAATAGCTCCAGTTGGAATTGTACCGTTGAACAAGATTCTCATACGTGATGGGTTGCTTAAATGGGAATCCCAACCAGGAGAAGCGATGTATGCTAGTACTCCTTCGCTGCTTGAAATCCTTAATTTACAGCTCTCTGAAGGAACGATGTTTGAAGAGGGAAAAAACGAGGTAATAATCTCCCAAAACGTCGCAGAGACCTTTGGAGAAAACAAACGATTACTTGTAGGTGACACGATTTTTCTACGACGTGTTGATGGCATCACCTTAGAAGCAAAAATAGTAGGGATACTTGAACCGAGTTCAACAATGAGTATGTTTAATACACTTTCAACACCGGGGATTATCTGTCCAACAAAACCGTACTATTCAACCTATTTCGGTTCGAATGTCGGAACCATTTTCAAACGGGTTATTGCCTATACGATTCTGCTGGCAGAAGCAAAGGACACCGATCACGTACAAGAGGCGCAAGACCAAATACTACGGTATCTGGATAGTGGAGGCTCTGATGCGAATCAATATAAGGATCAAAACACCGACTTTGTGGTAATCACCCAACAGTACATCCTTGTGCGTGTTGACCAAGTGATGAGCGTCATCCGAACATACATCACTGCCATCGCCCTCATATCACTGCTAATTGGAGGAGTCGGAATCGCAAATATCATGTATGCGACAGTCACAGAAAGAACACGAGAGATAGGGACGATGATGGCGATTGGTGCGAAACGGAGAGATATCTTACTTTTGTTTTTGTTTCAATCAACGGTGATAGGTTTGTTTGGAGGTATTATCGGATGTGTCTTTGGTGCGAGTGGAAGCTGGTTTGTCGTTGACCTGCTTAATACAAACATCCAGAACCTTGGTGGTGCATTTAGCACAGGTACTATTCAGTTGAATTATGCGTTAGAATGGTTCATTATTGCATTTATTATCGGAATACTTATCGGTATTGCTGCAGGACTCTGGCCAGCCAGGAAAGCAGCCAGAATGGATCCCGTGGTTGCTCTCCGATACGAATAAAAGGTTTTTACGGATTTGATGAAGCCTGTGTTTTCTCCATCGCCGTAATTTTTTCAAGTTCTTCTCTTATATGTCGCAACGCCTGCTCTTTATCAGGACCAAGTCCGATTGCATCAGGGCTAATCTCGTTTTTCTTTAGCTGTCTTAACCACCGTTCTAACACTTGTTTTTGATTCATTGTTTCTCACCAACAAAGACCCTGTATAATATCTGTCATATATTAAACCATAGAAGAAAAATAAAGTAAAAAAAGTTCAAATAGCGTAAAAACAATACGTATTTTGGAGGAGTATAAAATGACATACTACTGGAAAAAAAGTGGTTTAATCTACCATTGGCATCTTCATTGTAAAGCGGTTCCGGTATATGTGAGAACAAATCCAGAGTGGGTAACCAGCGAAGAACGCCCGACTGATAAGCAACATTGTAAAGAATGCCGGGAGATGGATATCGCTCAACGGATAAAATAAAAACTGTAACGGCTTATTCAAAACGATGTTTGATAGGCTTGGGTTGTTACTTCTTCGTACAGTCCAACATGATACGTTTTAACTTCTTCTTCGTATGAAAATCGTAGACGACATCAATTTTTTCCCCTGTAAAGGGGTTTAACCCCGTCCAATACATACATGAAGACAGGGTCATGGGCGTTGGGGTGAACACCTGGAATTGTTCAATGTTTTCCAGATGCTTTTTTTTAATCATGTCACGTAAGAATACCACATCATTTAGGGTATCACCAGGATGTCCTATCATAAAATAGTACCGTAATCCTTGTTTTTTACGTTGATTTATCGAAGTATAATACGCAAGGAATTCATCAAACCGTACGTTGTCCTTTCCCATTAACCTCACAACCTTTTTTGAGAAATGCTCAGGGGCAATCTTAAGACAACCTGAGATATGATGATTGGAGATTTCTTTTATGTATTCTTTACTTTCTAACGCAAGGTCATATCTGATACCACTGCGGATAAAAATTTTCTTTACACCCTTTATCTGTCGAGCTTTTCGTAGCAGTGAAATAAGTTGTGTATGGGTTTTATCTAAGTTGGAACAATCAATGCATTTTTTAGTACATTGATGGGGTCTTGTGGAGGGATGAGTACATATCATTCCATACATATTTGATGAAGGCCCGACAAGATCATCGATGTATCCTTTAAAGCCCGGATACTTTGTTAATTGCGTTATTTCCGCAAGGATGTTTTCTTCAGATCGGGAAATTATTTCATTTCCTTGATGCAGCGACAGAGAACAAAAATTGCAGTCACCGACACATCCACGATGGAGTACTACGGAAAATTTCCCCATTTTTAGAAGAGATTTCGGGTGAAGTGTACGTGAATATCCTAATGAATAGATCCAGTTTAAATCTTTTGACGTATACCGCGGATATTTATACTGAACGACATAACTATTTGTATATTCTTGAGCGAGGTTCGTGTCATTTGAAAATTTCATATGCATATCGCAGAATTTCTGTTTATCCTCTGCAACCTCTTTAAACGAGGGAAGAATCTCAAAAGATTCGTCAAGGTCTTTGCGCAAAATACATGTTCCTTCTATCTCATTTATGTCCTTACCATGCTTCAATCGTTCAGCGATTTCGATAATCTGTTTTTCCCCATTTCCATACACAAGGATGTTTGCCCGGGAATCAAGTAGGATACTGCGTCGCACTGTATTATCCCAGTAATCATAATGGGCAAACCGTCGCAATGATGCCTCAATACCACCAATGACAATCATACTTTTTTTAAAATACTCCTTAATCTTATTGCAGTACACTATGACCGCACGATCCGGCATTTTCGTCGCATCGCTATGCGTATCTTCTGTTCGTTTCCGTTTCAACGGTGTATAGTTATGAACCATGCTATCAATCGAACCGGAGGTGACGCCGAAACAAAGACGGGGTTCCCCTAACATCGTATAATGTTGCTTTTCCTTTGGTTTTTCGATGACACCGATACGATATCCCTTCGCATCAAGGACCTTAGCAATCACACCCACCGGTGAGAGTGGATGATCATCATAATACTCTCCAGTGATAAGGATAATGTCAAAATCACTACCGGTTTTTGTAATCATGCTTTTGTCACTTATTCGCTGCTGCTATATAAACATTCAACACCACAGGCACCGGAAAGATTCATTAATCCACTATGATTTCCGATGCAGATGACAGATATTCTTGTCACCAACGACGATGGTTATAAATCCGCAGGTTTTGTACCACTTATCAAGGAACTTTCAAAAAAATATTCAGTGACTGCGATAGCCCCTGACCGGGGACGAAGCTGGATTGGTAAGGCAATTACCACGAAAAAAAAGCTTCGGCTTAAAAAAATTACGTATGAGGGTGTAGATATGTTTCTGCTGGATGGTACCCCAGCGGATTGTATACAAATAGGTTTATATGATGTTGTTGAGAAACGTCCAAAAATCGTTATTTCAGGGATTAACATCGGTTTGAACATTGGCAGGGCACGAACCCTTAGTTCAGGAACAATCGGTGCAGCAATCGAAGGATCCATCGATGGAATCAGGGCAATCGCATCATCTCTTTCAATACCGCTTTTTATGAAAGAGAATAAAACCGATTTTTATCACCCTAAAAATTTTTCTTTGTTCGAAAATGCAGCACAGATAACCACAAAAGTATCCTCGATAGTTATCGATAAAGCATTTGATGGGGTGGATCTCTTCTCCCTTAATATCCCGTTTGACGCAACCGTTAATACACCATTACAGATAACGACCCTTTTTAACACACGATACGGGAGACTTTTTCATAGAAACGGTAACACGTTCCTACATCAAACTCCCCCAATTGAATTTAAGGATATGGATGATCATACAGATCTTAGGGCATTACACGATAAGAAAATATCACTCACACCGATGAGCATCTCATTTGCTTCATCTCATTTATTGAGCCGTGTTGAACATATCGTTAAACAGCACTGGTAATCTTTTTTTTACATTCACAACGGGAAACAGTACGTTTGATAATCAAAGATGGAATGATTAACGTCGCTTAATCTCTATAAAAAATCAACCATATTTTATTTTACAAGCAACAACCCTGCAGGTGTTTTGAAACTGAAAAGTTAATGTATCTGTTTGAGATGTTGAAAGATGATGAAGTTTGATGTTATCCTCCTTCGTTATGGCGAACTTTCCCTAAAAAGTTCTTACGTACGGAAGATGTTTGAATCAAGACTGGTCCATAACATAGAAAAAGCGTTTCAAAAAGAAAACATACCCCATGAAATACGAATCGACCGGGGAAGAATTTATCTCATAACGTCAGAACTATCCAAAAGCATTACCGCGTTACCGCAAATTTTTGGTATCGTATCTTTCAGCCCAGCAGTTGAAACAATTTCTGCAATGCAGGATATTTCAAAACTCGCTCAAACACTTATGAACAAGCTGCTTACCAAGGAAAAAAGCTTTGCGATTCGGGCGACACGGGTCGGGACACACCCGTTCTCAAGTCAAGAAGTTGCAATAAAAGTAGGTTACGATATTGTTACTGCGACCTCCGCACGCGTCGATTTAAACAATCCTGATGTCGAGCTTTTTATAGAGATAAGAGAGAAGAAATCGTTTCTCTTCACACAAAAAATCAGGGGAGCGGGTGGTTTTCCTTTAGGAACACAAGGAAAAATACTCGCACTTTTTGAAAAACCACAGTCCTTACTAGCAGCATGGTATCTGATGCATCGGGGATGTGACGTTGTCATGGTCTATACAGATAAATCAAATGAACAAGTGCTTCTCTCATTTCTTAGGAAGTGGTATGCCGACGCTGAGATTATTTATCTAGATATACCACAAAAAGATATCTATCAACGGTTATCTGTCCTTGCTTCTGAAAAAAAATGTGATGCATTGATTACCGGTCATTCCCTTCAAGATTCTGTAAATCCTCTGTCCACCCTAAGGAATTTTAAAAAAAATAGCAACATCCCAATACTAAGTCCACTTATTGCAATGACACGGGAAGAGATTACCAATCAATGTAAAAAAAAGGGTATACCACCATGAATATCGTTATTTTTGGAGCGGGAGCCATTGGAACTCTTATGGGCACGTTGTTAGCCGAAAAAAACAGGGTTGTCTTCGTCGGACGCGCGCCACACATGACATGTATACAAAAAAAGGGAGTAATCATAAGAGGAAAGACGCGGCTGAAACGTAAAATACCTGCCTTAGAATCTGCAACAGATATTCCTTTTATGGCAGACCTGATTATTTTGACAGTAAAATCATATGACACAGAAACCGCATGCACACAAATACTTCCATATATCCACGATCACACCATGGTTCTTTCTATCCAAAATGGGTTGGACAATATAGAAAAGATGCGTCACCATATCAAAAAAAAACATATTCTTGCTGGGGTCACCACCCATGGTGCTATTTTTTCAAAACCAGGGGAAATCATACATACTGGAAAAGGAAAAACCATTCTTGGGGAGCTTGATGGGTCTCAATCCGAGAGACTAAAAAATCTTGCAGAAGTCTTTAACAAAACAGGAATAAAAACGCAGATAAGCGACGACATCATTAAAGAAATCTGGATAAAGACCATTATTAATTCAAGTATCAACCCACTCACCGGGTTTTTCGGATGTAAAAACGGGTATCTGTTAGAAAATCCAATCCTGGAAAGAATCACTGAATTCGTTTGCGTAGAATCAACCTTGATTGCATCATCGCAGGCAATATTGGTTTCCCCCTTAGAGATGATAGAAAAAACAAAACAAGTCATACGAGACACCGCAATGAATCATTCCTCAATGCTTCAAAGTATTCAACAGGGGAAAAAAACAGAAATTGATGCAATAAACGGCATACTTATAAGAATTGGTACAAGCCAAAAAATCGACACCACATTAAATAAAATACTTACTGAGCTTATCACTCGTCTCGGTCCATCGTAAAAAATCAATTAGATTTTTCGAAAGATTCAAAGACACTACCTTGCTTCTGTTGTAGAAATAACTTTATTCCTGTAGAAAAGATACGAAAATTCCGATAGACAAACAACTGTCGAATAAGCTGCGAGAAGAAATACCGGGGGCTAAAATAAAACCGTCGGTACGCTTCAGTGATTTTATTTCGGAACTCTTCGATAGTAAAGACTCCTAACCCTTCTCGGGAGTTGTTCATGACAAACAATTCATCTTCCTTTATAACTCCGTTCTTCACCGCATCTTCCCACAGAGCGCTTCCTTTCATGTACTGGAAGGGATAGAAAAAAGCAAAATCTAAATTCAGTTTCTTAGCAAAACGTATTGTATCCTCAATATGTTTCTCTGTCTCCATTGGTGCACCAACAATAAAGTTACCAATGGTAAGAAAACCGGTTTTTTTACTAAGTGTAACTGCTTTTCGGATTTGATCAAGGGTGATTTTTTTGTTATAGTAATCAAGAACGTCTTGGTTCCCAGATTCGATACCAAACTCGATAGATTTCACTCCTGCTTTTTTCATCTTTTGAAATAACTGTCCATCCGCATCAGTAACCCGCACACCAGCGATCCATATCTCGAGATTAAGTTTTTTTTCAATAAGGGAATCCATAATGTGTTCAGCCCGCTTCTTCTCAGTAAGAAAATTATCATCCACGATAAAAACAGAGTCATACTCCTCTGCTATCTCCTCTAACTCTTGTATGACATTTTCTGTAGAACGGGAGCGATAGTTTCGAAAAATAGATTTGCTCACACAGAAACGACAATTGAACGGGCATCCACGTGTCGTAACCATAGAGGTTATCTTTCCTTTGGCAAAAAACGTTACACCCGCTATTTGCCTTTTCCCATATGAATAGTGCTGTGTCAGATGACGAGATGGGAAAGCGATTTGATCAAGATCCTGGATTTCGTATGCAGGAAGACCCATCTTCACTTCGCCGCTCTCTCTGTAATAGACTCCATGTACTTCAGCCAGTGTTTTTTTCTTATCAAGGACATCGAGGATTTCATTAATTGTTTCTTCCCCATCTCCAACGACAGCAATATCAGCAGGTATTTCCTCTAATACCTGTTGTCGTTGCAGGGTACAGTGTGGCCCGCCAATTATTACCATACAGTCAGGAGATGTCTTTTTGATATACGTCACAAGTTTTTTTGCTGAAGAGGCAATCTGAGTGGTAATGGTGACACAGACGACGTCAGTTTTTTCTAAGAGTTTTTGAAGCTTTTCTTCACTAAAAGGTTCTGCTACAAAATCCACAAGCATGACCGTCTGGTTTCTTTGTTCTAGTTGTTTTGCGATGTAGAGAAGGCCAAGTGGAGGGAGATATGCCTCCATAGAGAATTCTTTGCGTAACAAGGAGTAATCCATCGGAGGATCGATTAATAGATATGATCGGTGATTCGGCATCGACCGCATATCCAATTTGATAGTAAATAAACCTTTCTTGGCATCATCTGACATAGAACAGTAATGGTCTATCGTGTCAATACCAATAACTTTATATAAATTGTAACCTATATTAATAATAGTAAAATCCATGTACATTTCGGAGGCAAAATTGCATGTTCATTAGACGTAAACAAAAAATTCTATTAGTTGTCTCGCTACTTGTTATCGCTTGTTTACTTATCTCTGGAACCTTTGTGTATTTTGAATATTATGCAACTAAGAAAATAACCCCACTTGTAGAAACGCCCATTGTGATAGATGACCGTATTAGTCCGTTAGAGAACCAAGGGCTCGTCCTGGAGGTGCTCAGGATTCGTCATCGTGGCCTACTTGATAAATTACTCAAACCAGGGAATTCCTGGAAAACGAACCCTTCGTTTTATTTCATCTCCAACATGGATGGACTGGAGTATGCCAGTAAAGACGTCACCCAGCATGGCAGGACCGCTGAAATACTGTTTAACACATGGGATACCATGTTTGAGGAAAACAAGATCATGAAAGACGCAGAAGAGGAGCAACAAACATCGACGGTC
>MUGD01000036.1 GCA_002900555.1 Thermoplasmata archaeon M9B2D
AAAAGGGAAGGACGGCTGGCCTCACTAGGAGGGGATGGGATGCACTCTAACAAAATAACAACTACCAGCCCAATTCCTTCCATGTAATAAATAGTAATAACCCCTATATATGCTTTTCGATTAAATGAAGGAAATACTGACAACATTACTTCCACGAAGGATGATTCTTCCAAGTCGACGCTTTGTTTCATCCTTGGATTCTTCCACTTCATCAAGCACAAGGTTCATGTATTCATCATATCCTAACAGCTTACCTTCAATATGTCGTCCATCTTTTAAGAGAAGGAGGAGTTTTTGGTTCACTGCTTTTTCTAAGACATCTAATGGTAAGGACATGGCAGAAGGTAAGGAGAGCACCCTTTTTAAAACTATTCCTTACTTCTAGGAGAAGAACAGGGTGGTTACGTGGGATATCCACCGATTTGAAGGCTGGGATCACCAAACAACGCCCAGGATTGAATAACCTTTGTGTCGATCCACGAGTCGCCTAAACCCTGTGAGTTCCAATCAACTGGATAGGACGTTGCATACCATGTTACAGCAGCACTCCAGGTATCACCGAGAACTCGAACTGCCTGCTGACCATATGCATGGAAGAATGCTACCTCAAGCTCATTGATGCCCCCCCTAAACGAGGTCTTGTCTTCTTTCGTATAGCCTAGTGCGGTGCATCCAAGCGATGCGATAGCGCCACCGGTCGGCTCTCGAATGATTCGTTCACTCCAACACTCTGGGACATATTCTTGCTTCCATCGAGTTGATGCGTTAAATAGACGTCGGAGACAGACATCGAACTGACTATTATGACATCCGCTGACAACACAGACCGGCAGCATGTCTTTATTTCGGAAACGCCACATATCATTACTGTTTGGCCCTTGGACAAACCCTGTACCGTTTGGGGCATTGTTTCCCCATTGTTTCGGGCTCCCATGACCAACGAGATACACAAAACCACATCCTTTGTGGAGTTCTCGTATGACATCTTTTTTATGGGAAAAAGTCCCATCAGAAGTATAAAGCCGTGTCGCTGAAAATCCGCTCATGTTCTCTATGGCGAGATCCCCATAGTATTCCCCTTCATACCCGGTCCAATTTGCATTAAGTCCCTCTGGGTAGGTGTCGCCTGCAGCTACAAGCATGGTAGTGAACCATGGCTGGTTAAACGTGGTCGTCTCATAGGTGATAATTTTTCGAACCATGATGCGTACCTCCCGTTGACTTCTGCAGGGAAGACGACCAACAGCGACATCAGGGATCAGATCAATGTTACTATCTTGTGCTGGTTCTTGCATGTACCATTCCCCGTAGACGCCGTCATTATCACTATCCCAACTCGAGAAATTTCCATGCGTGTCATAAATATCTGCGAAATATAAGTCACTTAAATATTCGGCTTCCCAGTCGTCAGCCATACTTATGTATCGAACAGGGCAGAACCATGTCGACTGAAATTGGCTGCTTCTCCCTCCAACGAGCAGGACATACCGTGTTTTCCATTCCTCTATTGCGTTTTTTATAAAATATTTTACCTTTTCTGCTTCGTCACGACCTTGCCAGTACATCTGGTCATATACCTCTTGAAGGGTGACAAGTTTTGTGTTCAGACCCATTGTTTTTTTATGGGTGACCAGTGGCGCTACCTCGTTGTGGAAAATATCTGGTGTGATGATAAGTAACGTGTAGGTATCCATATCTGTCGAGTTGTTTTTTTCGAAAGTCTGAGTGTATCCCATATCGCTTGTTATCCCAATGATTATTGGTTGGATCGTCAGTCCAACAAAAAGAAACAAGATACTCGCTATGACACCTCTTTTGGTAATCGTCTGTCTCATAAATACCCCATCTTATTAATATGTTGATATCTTAATAAATGTTTAGTTGCACGAGGCAGTCAGCTCTGACGGTGAGTATCCACCAATCTTAAGACTGGGGTCCCCAAATAAAGCCCATTGTTGAACGGTTTTTGCATCAATAGCAGAATCCTTTGCTGCTGGTGTCATCCAATCGATCGGATAGTGCCGTAGATAATCAGAGATAGTGTTGCCCCATACTTTTCCTAGTACTGTCGTACCATTAACCCCGTATTCACGGAAAAAGGATGGTTCAAGGTAATCCCCTGCCCCGCTAAATGATTCTTTGTCTTCTTTTGACATCCCAAGTCCAGTACATCCAATAGTCGCAATCGATCCTCCGTTGCTTATTCGAGTAAGTTTCCATCCCCAGCATTCCCGAATCCAGGTGTACTTCCAAAATGAACCAAATGGTACTGTCCTACTGGAAAAATATCGAAGTCCTTCTTCTTTGAGACCCTTGATAATGTTCCAGGGGGTGACATCGAATTCATTGTTGTGACAGCCTCCAACGACACAAACAGGGAGCATCTCTTTATTTCTCAGCAGATTCATTGTTACGGTATTTAGACCGGTAATCCATGTGCTAGCGTCATTTGGAGGATGCGTGCTCCATGTAAACGCATTTGCATGTCCTTCGAATAATAAAAACCCGCATCCTTTATTGATTGCACGGATGACATCTTTTTGTCCGGAAAACGACCCGTCCGATGTCCAAAGTATCACTGGTTCGAATCCTGACATATTCTTTATTGCATCTAATGTGTTGATTTCTCCTTCGTAACCAGTCCAGTTTGGGTTCTCTGATTCAGGGTACGTATCACCAGCGACGACAACAAATCGATAGAACCATTTTTGTTCATACGCGGTTGTTTCGTAGGTGATAATCTTCTGAACCATCACCCGTACCTCAGCTTCGTTGATACAGGCGAGTCGTCCAACATACACATCAGGATACAGATCGATATCAGGGTCTTTTGCAACCGTTCCATACCATTCACCGTACACACCATTATTGTCCGTATCCCAGCTGGAGAAGTTACGATTTTTATCATAGAGATCAGCATAGTATAACTCGGAAATAAAACAAGGCTCATTCCAGCCAGTGTTATTGTCAGCGTTGTAGACATATCGAACAGGAATGGTTCGAAAATCGCCGACAAGCAGGACATAGGTAATCCCCCATTCTTCCTTTGCGGTTTTTATAAAATACTTAATTTTCTCTTGGTTGTCTCGCCCTTGCCAGAACATCTGATCATACACGTCATCTAACGTTACAAGGCGTGTTCGAACACCCACCTGGTTTTTATGACTAATGAGCGGGTGCAACGCATCAGCATATTTTTTAGGGGTTATAACCAGTAAATCATAGATAGAGGAGCTACTGGAATGAAAAGAAGCAATGCGTAGATCACTGATTTGCCGCCCCTGCGCTTGTGTTATCTGTATCATCAGTGGAGGAGTAAAGATAAGCATAATCCCTAAAAGGAATATGATACACGATTTTTTTCTATGATTCTTGTTCTTTTTCTTCATATGTTTCCCGTACATCTAGTATCTGTCGGTATTAATAAATGTTTACTTAGAAAGGACGTGAAACATGATTGTTTTAGCTCATCGAACTACTGTGATGCATAGTTGGTCTGATGATATTTTCTAAAAGTACTATCAAATGTTTAAACGAAGATGATATGACTGTTAATATGCATCAGCGGTTTGTTTTCATATAATATCAGGAGTAAATGTATTTATATATGTTGTTCATTGGTTCGACTCAAATGAAATCGATTTGTACGTATCCGTGTTACCGAAACAACAATATAGCAGGTACGAAGAGGGAAAAAAAGACAAAGATGATCTCTCTTGTTTTTTTTGATATGGATGGTGTCCTTCTTGACACAGTCAGCTCCTGGCGGTATATCCATGAATATTTTGGAACTACGAATGAACGTTCTATCATTCCATATCTTCGAGGCGACATTGATTATCTGGAATTCATCAGACGGGATGTTTCTCTATGGAAAAAAAACAATCAGCATATAGAGAAAACCACTCTTGAAACAATCATGAATACCATTCCTTTCATTAAAGGGACAAAAGAGTGTATCTCATTTTTGAATCACCGTCATATTCATACCGCTATTGTCAGTGCAGGTATTAATTTGCTCGCTGATAGAGTTGCTCATGACCTTGGGATTGAGTATGTATTTGCCAACGAGGTAACCGTCGGTGTAGATGGACGGTTGACTGGTGAAGGAGTTCTTCATGTTGAGCTTACAAATAAGGATAAAAATGTCAAGGAACTTGCAGAGGAACTTCAGGTCCCTTTAGAAGCCTGTGCTGCAGTAGGGAATTCTTGTTTTGATATCCCTATGCTTGAGGCATGTGGGCTTGGTATTGCGTTTAACCCGGAGGATACTTGTGTGGAACACTGTGCGGATATTGTGATAAAAGAAAAAGATTTGCGCAGGTTAATACCTGCTTTGGAAACATATCTCTAGTATTCTATTCTGTAACAAAGCTGTTTGTCCATGTTGGACGGTTTGGTTGTTGCTCATTTTCCAGTATTTGTTTCCATTCTTCATCTGTTAAGCGATCCGACATTGGTTGTTTGAATTCATAGTAGCTAAATACAGGACCTGCCCCAGCAATGATTTGACCATCAGGACATTTGTATGCAACAAGTATAAGATTCACATAGCCTACACCTTCTTCAAGGACAAGACCGGTGTTTGTGTCTGTATGAACATCAGCAATAATGGTGGTTTCTTTGCCTTGGTTGTTTACACCAGTGATAGTAGCATCGAGTTGTTCGCAAAAGTTACGAATGAACTCATAATCACTTTGGTTTAGTTCGTTTCCCTCAAGTTCGATTTTTGATATGTTGAGTAGTCGTTTGAGGATGGTTTCAAGGTTACTGAAACGATGTATTTCTGTTTCGTTTAACACTTGAAGGTCTGTTAAACCTGTTCGTGTCATCATTGTTAACGCAAGGATTCGTTGGTAGAACTCAGGTACTGGTTCGACGTAGCCGACAATAGGTTTTTCTTCAGGAGGAATGGATGTGATTCTTGGTGTGTATGATTGTTTTGCATACAGAATGGTATCATGTCGTAATTCCGTCCATGAAGCTAGTGCTGTCTGCAGTTCTTTATCCCTCCAAGCCACGGTTTGCATAAAAGAGGGATATCTGATATCAAAGGTTTCAAGCAGTGGTTTTAACGTATATAACCAGCTCCAGTACAAGTTGCGATTCCATTCTGATACGTTTAATGAAGATAAGTTTGCTTGAAGGTCTTGTATCTGTCGATCATAAAATTCGTACGCTGTGTCACCCTCTGCATCTAGAATCTCCCGTGCTCGGATTGAACCAAGAATAGTCATGATATCAAGACCTCGCGGCATAACGCGTTCTCCCGAATAATGGGTAAAAGGTGTCCCCTCACCTATGAACTGCCCTGTTGTTGGAAACACCAAATTTTGAAACATATAGGAATCTGGGATGAATCGCTGACCAATAAAACGCATCCCTTTCGTCTTCTCTAGAACTTCATAGAGTTGTTCTTTTGTAAATGGTGGCTGTATTCCAACGTCACCAGTGCCTCCATAGATACGCGGGCTTCGAAGTTGTGCAAGCGTCGCAAGGAGCTGTAACATTTTTGTTTCATTGGTAAATTCTGACGCGTTAAATTGCATACCGAACACGGTTTGTATGCTTGCAAGGTACTCAACCGGGATGAGGTCGTCAGCGGTTCCAACGAAAAATGAGGTAACAGCATAGACCCTCTCCCAGAGTCTCTCGAGTGATATGTTGTTTGATTGGCAGGACGGCAACGCTGTTGAAATAAGGCATGCTTGGATGGTGGCAATGTTCGCATCGATTTCTCTGATGATGTCACTGCCTCGCAGTAAGAACGCGATACGTCCATACCACATCATGGTTTTAAAGTATCGTTTGAGTTTCTCCGATTGGGTGTAATGTCCACGTGGTTTGTATTGGGAGTAATCTTCTCTATAGCGGAAAAGAGGACTATCCTGAAATCCTTCATGTGTTTCGATGAACGCGAGTTCTTCGGTTACATTTTCATGAACATAAAAGGGAATTGAGAAGGGGACTGTTGTAATGTCCTCTGAATAGTTATAGTCGTCCGTTGGCGTCTGCAACAGACATAGCGCGACTCCAAAGAAGCCAACGTTTCGTCTGGCTGCTTCTTTTACATTCGGTTCTGTGAATGTTTCGTAGTCTTGCATTGATTTATCGAACAGTGCTTTACTAAGGTTAAGAACATCGTCAAAAAACTCCCGTTCTTCGATTCCTTTCAAGGTCTGATCAAACAAGATATGGTACATGTGTAAAAGCGTATCAGAAGTGATGAAAATAGGGATTTCAAGATCTTTTAAATATTTATAAGGTGTGATTATATCAGTCTCATTGCCAAAATCTCGAACCACGAACCCATTTTTTCTTAGTAATTCCTTTTGTAGATTTGTAAGGGAAAATGCAGTTTCGACGCTGTTAAAATTCACGATAGAGCTAAGGTCTAACGGAAGCCTATACTGCGGTGTTTGGGAGTTGATTGTTATCTCCTCGGATGAGTAATATGATGCCATCATATACTTTGGATTATCTGAATGAAGGGTACTGATTGCAGGGATTAGTATAATGCCACTTCCCGGTCCTGGTTGTTGGATGCATCCACTAAGGCTGGTAATAAGAAAAAGATTTACAAGTATCACTCCAAAAAGTTTCTTTATGCTGTTCATTTTTTTTCATCCTCAGCAGTTCAATATCAGTAATTATATTTATAGTTGTCCAAGATGTTTGGAAAAAACCATATGACGATAGCTTTTAATCTGTCCTGTTCTATGTCTCAAACTGGATTCCTATGGTTCTTGATAATCTTGGAGACTCATTGAAACGCACAATCAAGAAAATCGCAAACGCAGTCCACGTCGACGCTCAGCTTGTAAAAGAAGTCGTTCGTGACATCCAACGAGCGTTACTGCAATCAGACGTCAATGTCAAACTCGTTCTTGAACTCTCTAGAAAAATTGAACAGCGTGCACTTGAAGAAAAACCACCTGCGGGGATGACAAATCGAGAGCATGTGATTCATATAGTATATGATGAACTGGTTCGTATTGTTGGTGCGTCCAGGGAACTTGCCATCCGTAAACAGATTATCATGATGGTAGGATTATATGGACAGGGGAAAACCACGAGTTGTGGTAAACTTGCTACATTTTTCAAAAGGAAGGGACTACGGCCTGCACTAATCGCTGGTGATGTTCACCGACCAGCAGCTTTTGAACAATTAAAACAAATATCCGAGCAAGTAGAGGTTTTGTTCTATGGGGATAAAACTCAGAAAAATGCAGTGAAGGTTATTAAGGAAGGTATTGACCGGTTCAAGCGAACCGCTGATGTGATTATTGTTGACACTTCCGGGCGTCATAAGCTTGAGGATGATCTTATATCTGAGATGAAGGATATCTTTAAAGCGATTAAACCAGATGAGAAGCTTTTGGTCATGGATGCAGCGATGGGTCAGCAGGCTGGTCCACAGGCGAAGGCTTTTAATGATGCGATCGGCATCACTGGTATTGTTCTTACAAAACTTGATGGGACCGCGAAAGGTGGTGGTGCACTGAGTGCTGCCTCTGAGGTTGGTGCCCCAATTGTGTTTGTTGGAACCGGTGAGCATTCCGCTGATTTTGAGAAATTTGACCCCTCTGGTTTCATCTCCCGGCTTTTAGGTATGGGTGATATCAAATCATTGCTTGAGCGGGCTGAAGAAAGCCTGAAGGGAAAAGATGCAGAAAAGACTGCAAGGAAACTTATGTCGGGGAAGTTCAACTTAAATGACATGTATGAACAGATGAACATGATTTCTGGGATGGGGCCGCTGTCAAAGGTTGCAGAGATGCTTCCAGGAGGCATGTCTGGAAAATTAAAAAAGGTTGATATGGATGAGACGCAGAATAAACTGAAGCGATTCCGGATTATTATGGACTCAATGACGAACGAAGAAAGGGAAAACCCAGAGATTATTCAAGCATCAAGGGTTAGACGGATAGCGAAAGGAGCTGGTGTGGAACATAAGGACGTTAAAGAGGTATTGAAATATTATAACATGACGAAGCGAATGATGAAAGGGTTTTCTAGTGATCGGAAGATGCGGCGAAATCTCATGCGACAACTTGACTTTGGGAAATAATTTTTTTGTAAATATGTTATTTAGAAACCATGATGAATTGGTTTTGAATGGGGGGACGCCGCTCCTTAGACAAAAACGAAGAGACATCCTCGAGATGTTAACTGCGGCGGTACATGCAGTTCACCCGTATCGTGTAGTACGCGAGATGTTTGATGGTTCGCAGATGGTGTTTCCATCGGAAACAATCGATCTTTCGTCATTTGATCAGATATATCTTGTGGGTTTTGGGAAAGCAAGTGCAGGGATGGCACAAGCAGTGTGTGATGCAGTACCTGTTAGAAAGGGCGTGATTATTACCAATGATTCTTCTGCAACAATCACTACTGATTCAATTGAGGTTGTGGTCGGAGGGCATCCTCTGCCAAATGAAGGAAGTCTCATTGGTGCAGAAAAAATCCTTCAACTGGTAAGTCAATGTTCCCAGAACGATTGTGTGGTTATGGTAATCTCTGGGGGTGGGTCATCGTTGTTTTGTAAACCACGTATCCCATTATCTGATTTTCAAACCACAATCGATCTGTTGTTACGGTCTGGAGCAACTATTGATGAGATAAACACAATCCGTAAGCATCTCTCATTGGTAAAAGGTGGACAGCTGGTTCAACAGACAAACGCAGTGGTTCTTTCCCTTATTATTTCTGATGTGGTTAATGATCCTCTTTCATCGATTGCATCTGGTCCCACGTCTCCTGATCCAACGACATTCTCTGATGCGAAAGAAATCCTTTCTCGATATGGCCTATGGCAGAAGATTCCTGGTGTTGTGCGTAGGATCATCGAGAACGGCTCGGCAGGTGACCTTCCTGAAACTCCTAAGCAGGGTGATTCTGCGTTTGATAAGGTCTTTAATTTTATCATCGCGAATAACAACCGTGCCTGTCAGGGTGCGTTACACAAGGCACAAGAACTTGGATATAAAGGGGAGATTTTGACGACATCAATGACCGGCGAAGCAAGGATTCTTGGCAGAGATGTAAGCATCCGGATTAAACGCAGTCTTTGTCCGGGAAAAACTGCGTTTATCTCTGGTGGTGAACCAACTGTGACGGTGCAGGGAGATGGTACTGGAGGTCGGAATCAGGAGTTTGTCCTTGGCTGTGTCCAGGAGATTGCAGCAAGCGATATTGTTGTTGCTTCGTTTGCCACCGATGGCGTTGATGGGAATAGTCGTGCTGCAGGTGCTCTTTGTGATGGTTTGACACTTGCTCGTGCTCTTAAAAAAAACCTTACGCCTGATTGTTTTTTTAAAGAAAATAATTCGTATGTTTTTTTTAACGAATTAAGAGATGTGCTCCTTACTGGTGTGACAGGTACGAATGTGATGGACATCCAAATAGTGTTGCCCTAAGAAAATTATACTGTTTTCTGGAATGGGTGAGAATAAACCTTTTAAAGAAGAAGAAGATAACAAAGTGGGATGACCTCAATCAAAAAATTGTTCCAAAACTAATATATAAATATTTCGCATAATAATACTATAGCTGGTATGGAATTACTCTCTTCAACTCGATAAATTGCTTCGATAAAGTTCCATAGCAAAAATAATATAAATAGTAAAAAATCTATATATGGAGATAACATATGCAAATGAAACGTTCGATAAAGTTGTTCTGTACGGTATTGAGTATCTTTTTCTTAGGTATAGGAGGCATCGTTTCAGGCGCACAGGCTAGTTCTATCACCTATCCATCTGATGGGATATGGGAGGATACATTTAAGGATAATAGGAGTGTTAATCTAACCTACTGCGTTGTGAAAAACAACGAAATTGTTCTTGCTCAAGAGATTAGCAACATATCCTACAACTTTAACCAAAGCAATCATAAGGCGTATGCCTATCAATCATTTTTCTTTTTCCCTATCGGTAATTTTTTTTCGCCGAAAACCCATCTCTTTCGCGAGATTGAATTTGGAAGAAACGATATCATAAGAATCCAAGATGTCGACAATGACTATGCAAACCGGTCATCCTCCAGCATTCAAAGGTATGTTGTTCATCATTTTCGATTTCAGATAGATCTCAGCGCAGAGACCATCAGTACTATCAATATGACATGGTCTGGTAAAACATACGCAAATGCGGTCATAAAATTTTATTACTGGAACGCCAGTGGCTATTTAAAAGGCGGTTGGCAAAAGTTAGAAACGTATCGTTCAGATGGGAAAGACACTTCTGAGAAATTAACAATCCCTGGTGGTGCTGCGAAATATGCCTTCGATGCGGATAACTATCTTGACATCTGTATTGTGGCATACTTTCCTCTTCTGTTTCGACCATGTACCCTCTCAACCGATTATATCGGGTTACTCACCAAAACAACAAAAGGATATATCCGAGACAAAACGGCAATCGCAAAGACAAAAGATGCTATCGACCCAAAGAATATCTCTAAATATACTAGTTTTTATTGGGAGTCTCTCTGCTGGGATGATTCTCAACCCTCAGGAACAGATATTCGATATCACATCTTGTACCTGAATCAAACTGGGAAATATGATTTCGTGGAAGATTCTGTGTTACCATATAATCGGCGTGGATTTAACCAATCACCTGTGTTTCTTAACTTGCTTTCAAACCATGAGTACGGAACCAAATATAATAAACTCAAGATTCAGGCAAATCTTTCGACGGACTCCCCTTCAGTATCTCCACGAATTTTTAGTTGGGCACTCACTTGGCAGAACAAAACCCTATGGCATGACTCCTTTAACACCTTTTACCGCATCGACGATCAGGCAAGAATCACCCAAGAAAACGGAACAATAATGATATCGTTGATACAAGATGAATGGCCGTTGTTTGGTTTTGACTCGGGAAACACCAGAGCATCGGATTGTATTGGGGCGACAACAAACAACCTTTATTGGTTCAGTAGGGAATATGTTGGTGGAGGATTGCGCAATCCTGTTATCGGTGATGGGAAGGTATACATCGTTTCAAATGGCCGCATACTCTATCAGTATAACGTGATACTCTCAAGCGGGTTAACGGAGGGAGACCCACAGGTAAGCATCGCCTCGGTAAAAGTTCCTTATGATGTCGTAAACTCTCCTGCGGTCACCGATGAACTTGTCATTGTTGCCACAGGAGCGCAAGCAACCGGAGGGGCTAGCAACCGTATTTATGCATATGAGACCGATAATCTCACGTTAAAATGGCAGTATCCTGAGCCTCCCAATGTTGACAAGATTTGTTACGATGCGTCACCGGTCGTTGTCGGTGATATGCTGTTTATCAGTACCTGGGGAGGCGACAATGGGGTGTATCTCAACGAAAAAAATCGGTATACAAATAACAAACTCCTTGCGATAGAACTTAAGACCGGACAGAAACGGTGGGAGTATTCCTTGCCTGCCCCAAGTTATGCAACTCCAGCGGTAACCGCTGATATGATTATCGTGGCATGTAGTTCAACGGATAATCAGAGTATTATAGCATTGTCTCATACTGGAGAAAAAGTCTGGGGCAAGGCACTTGGTGCCGTTGATCATGCATCCCCTGTTATCTACCAGGATAAGGTCTTTGTAACCTGCAAACAGGTGAGCAATAAAAAAACAGCGACACGAATCGTCGCCATGAATCTTAATGATGGCGCGATGAAATGGAATGCAACCCTCAGCGAACTGGCAACCTGTTATGACAATATAGCTGATTCCACGCCAGCGGTATATGATGGCGTGCTGTACGCTGCTTCTCCTGATGGAAAAGTATATGCCATAAATATTGAAAATGGAACGACACTGTGGACCCCATCACAGGTCTATTCCATCCCGCTTTTATCCTGTGATGTTCTTCGTTCGTCTCCAGCGTATGCGGATTCTCACGTATATATCGGTACCCCTGAAGGAAAAGTGTTTGCGATCAATACAACAACTGGCGGAACCACCTGGGAGTTTGAGACTTTTTGGGATTACAGTAAGCCGAATTGGATGCCAGCCCCGGTCCTAGGGTCGCCGGTTGTGTCCAATGGGTTAGTCTTTTTTACTGATGAGAACGGTGTTTTGTATAGTCTTGGGAAGTTTACCGCCTCTACCAAAGAAGTCACTGGGCGTATCATCTCACTACCCATCCGCTTACCTGAGTCTCTTTGGTGGAATTCCTTTTATGCACTCACTAGGTATGACAGTTCGGTAAGCAGTATCAAATTTAAGTTGCTTGATGAAGGGGGAACTGTCATAAAAGATGGTTTAACCAATGGCAGTATTCTTACCAGTGGTGATAAAACCCTTGGTCGAACGCTTCGTCTACAGGCTGATTTTTCTGCTAAGAACATCACCAAAGATAACCCGAAACTGTTCGACTGGTACATCACTTTAAAGGCAGATACTCAAAAACCCTTCCTTGACGGTAGCTCGTTCACCCCTGATCCAAAAGGATGGTTACAAGAAATTGTTCCTGTCTTTACTATAAAAGTAAAGGATAATATCACTGGGTTGCGTGTGAAATCCGCTTGGTATACCTTAGAATATGTGCTTGATAATGTGTCTAAGAAAACCACGGTGGCCGCATCATGTACTGGGCAAAATGGAACAACGGAATGGCAGCTCCTAACCATGAACATTTCAGCGTTATCGTTTTTCGAAAATATCACCAAATTGCAAAGTCTGGTCTTTAACATCTCTGACTTAGCAGGTAATACCGCGGAAAAGAAAGTGACGTTTAAGCAGGATGTGAAGAAACCCACGTCCTATGTGCTAGCCGATACAATGAAAAAGAAATACAATTCAAGCTATGTTCTCATAAACGCAAAAGCAAATGATACGGGTACCCTGAATGTCGATGCAAGCGGTATCGACCGTGTGGAGTTGTATTATCGGTATTCGCAAACCAATGTCTTCTCCGACGATTGGATCTTTTTTGCAGATTCGCCAACATCCTTGCCTTCCTGGAAGTTTAACTTCACCACCCGTCCGAATCAAAATGGTGGGTACTTTGAGCTTTGTACCATAGCTATTGACAACGCAAGCAATGTCGAGGACTTCCCTTTAAAAGGTGATGTTTCGTTTGTGTATGATTGGAAGGCACCGCAGCTTCCTAGCGTCTCTGGTGACACCCTCTGGTTTAACGAACGACCGCAGTTCTCGGTCATCTTTCGGGATGATTTTCTTTTAGATACGATTCAATACCGTCCGAATTTCGACAGCATCTGGACGACCATAGCCTCCCGTGTGAACGCAAGTGTCTATAACACCGATGCCATTGGACATTCCTGGAGTTTAAAGCAAGAATATTGGGATATGATGATTGAAGATGAGGTCTATTATCTGTATTTCAAGATTAATGATACTTTAGGAAACGCCTTGCTTGCCACAGGTACTACTGATGCAATCATCATTCGAAAAGACATGTTTGCGCCAATCGTTAATATCGATATTCCTGATGTGACCACAGAATGGACCTGGGCGGATAACTTTACCGTGTCAGGCATAGTAAACGATAGAAACGGCAGTGGCGTTAAGGAAGCCTATTTGTACTATCGTTTTTCTAAAGATACATCCAATTGGAGCAGCTGGATACCATTTGGGGATCCGCTTGATTCTTCTCCTTTTGAATGGAATTTTAAGGCAACAGAGGGAGATGGACATTATCAAATTAAAGTCAACGTCGTAGACTATGCAGGCAATGCAGAAGAATCAGAGGTTGTTTCTGTCTCTGTCGCTTCATTCCCAACAGAACTTGCCCTTGTGCTTGTTGGGCTCGTGGTTGTTCTTGTCATCATCATTATGATTATCATTATCATATGGAGAAAAAGAGAATAACCCGTTGTAGCTGCCCTTATTTCGTTTCTTTTGGTTTTTTTACGTCTTCTACGAGAAATTCCGGGAAAACCAATCCGGTGTACCCGCAGCTATTGCACCGCCATTGATTAAGGAGTCCTTTCGCGTAGGAATCTGCCGACAGGTCAGGTTGTGTATCGGAACTGTGGCATTGTGGGCATATTCTAACATATTTTTTTGTCATGGTCTTCGGTCTCATTCGATATAAATCGCGGGTCGTAAGGGAATGGCGAACCGTGTTTTCTTTGCTGGGTCATACACATTTGCGTCGTCAGCGTTGTAGATTTCCACGGGACAATGGAGGGTCTCGGAAAGATAGGTTGTTGCATCAGAGAGATGTTTTTTTTCGTCTAATGGAATCATGAATCGTCCACGGTCATTCTCACTGATTGTTTTTACTTCCGCGGCAATCTTAGCGATGTATTGGGAGATTTGTTGGCCGAGTGGTTTCATGGCAGGGTCCGCCATGGTTTCCTTAATCAGTTGACCAGCATTGAAATTGTTTTGGGCGATACGCTCTAATGCTTTCCTGAACAGCTGTTGTTTCCACGTTGGTGCGGTATAAATACAGATTTTCTTTGGTATTATCTTAGTGACCTTTATGATTTCATTAACATCGTCGATGACCCTGATAAGAAGGTGTTCTCCTACCTCGTCTTTCTCAGAGATCTCCTCAGTGTCGAACGAGGGGTAGGATTCATTACAAACGAATTGTTTCTGCCCTTGTGTTATCCAAAGTTCTTCTGCAAGATGCGGTGTGATGGGAGCCATAAGTAAAATCCAGGTCCGGACATACATTTCAAGTACCTTTTTATTCGCTCCTCCTCGTTTCATGTACCATTGTAGGTCTTTTTGGATTTCAAAGAAGATTTCATTTGAGGATACCCGAAGGTCTAAGGTTTCAAAAGCGGTAAGGATTTTCTGTATCCGTCTTTGAAGCATACTTTTCAGCCAGTTATCAAGATTTTCTTGTTGTTGGTTTTCCAGAAGACTGATTTGTTTCACAAGTTTCCAGATGGTCCCCATCCGGTTCTTGTATTTTATGACCGCGTCTGGATCCCATTCGATGTCAACAAACGGGGAACCGATATGCAGATAATATAGCCGCATAGCATCGACACCATAGGTGACTGCTGCCTCGACGATTGGTTCTGCGCCACCTTTTGATTTACTGATCTTTTCTTTTCCTTTTTGCGTCACCCACCAGTGCACAAAAATCCCGTGAGGCCGTTTCTGCTCTGGCATGATTGCTACATGGTTCATGATGTAGACGGGGAAGTGGACGGTCTTGTGCTCTTTTCCACCAAGGTTGATATCGACAGGGTACCAGTAATCAAAATCAGATTTTATAATCTGCCACAGTGGTTGCTTTGGAGCTCCAATCCCGAGGAACACGTAGTCAAAGAACTCGTTTGTCATCTCTGTAACGGGTAACTTGTTTTGATTCACATACGAAGAAAGCACATAATAGGCAGGATACAGGGTTGAATCTGAGATTGGTTCGATGATCCACTCTTTTTTATAGGGGAACTCTGTCCCAAGCCAGGAGCCTCTTCGTATCGCAGCACGATCCCCAAACCAATCAAGGATTTTCGGCAACTCATCTTTATATTCTTGGGGATAGATATTCATGGATGCCGCGTAGTCTTTTGACTCTGTTGTGAGACGCGCGTCACTATATTTGATGAACCATTGATCAGGTATTTGTTTTATCATAACTTTTTCTTTGCATCGACAGATAACTGGTTCAGAGAATTCTTTGATTGTCGTTGCTAGGTTCTTCTGGATAAGGTCGTTTTTCACGGTATCTTTGATTTCAGAGATTTTAATGCCAGCGTATTGACCGCATTTCTCGTTTAATATGCCGGTGTGGAACTCTTTTTTATAGACCATGTCTGTTGCTTCATTGAGTTTTTCTGTTTCTGTTTGGCTTTGTATGCCAAGGTGTTCACACGCTTCTTTTGCAGGGTTGTTTCCAAAACCTTTCACATCGATGATTTTGATTGCCTCGATGGGTTCTTTTGATTCAACAAGGGCAATCCAATCATAGGGAGCATGCGCCGGAACTGACATCACGATACCTGTTGCGACCGACGGGTCTGCAAAGACACCAGCAAGGATGGGAACCTCTCTGTTGATTTCTGGGACGATGCAGGTTTTCCCAATCAAGTCTTTTCCTTTAATGGTTTTCGAAAGCGGTTGGATATTATCATGTTGATATGAAAGTTTCTGTATGCATTCTTTTGAGCAGATCCATGTTTCATTGTTTACCCGAACCGTGTGGTATTCGACAGCGGGATTTACCCACATATTGGTGACCCCAAATATTGTTTCTGGCCGAAGTGTTGCTGCTGGCAGGATTGTTCCATCGTCAAGGATGAATTTAAGAACCGTAAAATCCAGTATTTCTGCTGATCCTCCTTGGGCGACGTCGGTTTCTGATTTGTCAACTGCGACCGGTCCGCAATTGGGGCAATACGGTGCGAAATGTGGTTTTTGGATTAGGAGGTTTTTTTCATACAGTTTATGAAACTGCCATTGGATGAATTTTTTATACCCTTCGGAAATGGTATTCATCAACCTGGTGTAGTCAATAAGAAAACCAAACCGTTTCCAATAGTCGTCGACATAGACTGTACTGAAATACTTCACAACCTCGACAGGGTTAGTCAATTTTTTGATTACCTCCTGAGGGCATTTGTTTTGTTTCAATAGTTTTAAGGTTTCTTCGTCCTGTCGTTCTACCTTTTTTGCAAACCCGACAGAGGGGATTCCTGAGGCGTGGAATCCTGCGGGAAACAGCACGTCATGTCCGGTCATGCGTTTATAGCGAGCGATGACATCGCAGTAGGTAAACCCACGCATATGCCCTACGTGCAGGTAGCCAGAGACCCCGGGATACGCAAAGTGAAGAAAGAATTTTTTTTGTTTTTCCCTCTGTGCTATATTTATGTTTGCTTCAAACCATTTATTTTGCCATTTTTGCTCGACGGCTATGTAATCGTACGTGTTTTCATCCATAGATGTAATCTTGTCGGACATAAGGTTTGTTTTATATAAGCTTAGCTAGGGACGGGTTATTTGCATTTAAAGCTAATAAAACAATTACACTCCAAGAAAAATATACGGGTGATTATTGGTAATACTTCATAAACAGAGGAGTATACGCTGC
>MUGD01000192.1 GCA_002900555.1 Thermoplasmata archaeon M9B2D
AAAAAGGAACGATGAGCTTTACAGTTGGAAAAGCATTGATACATATGGCAACACATGAAACCCATCACAGAGGATTGATTATTGGTCTTATTAGGAAGCTAGGGTTTGAGCCACCGGACGTGAACATGTTATAGGAGTTGTACACAATGACCGATTTCTTGGATTCATGCTATGAGGCAATAAAAGTACAGGAGAAATCCATTGCAAATACATTGGAAAATGTGTTTGTTAATCCTGAGATTGAACTAGAAACAAAACGATGTGTGATTTTTGTGGGTGCTGGTGATTCCTATGCAGTTGCTGACTATGGAAAATGGGCTTTTCTTAGTACTGGGGTGAACGCATACTCCATCTCACCAACAGAGATTGTGTATATTCCATTGGACTCTGAGTGTATTGTAATTGGTGTGACTGCATCAGGTCGAAGCCTTTCAACTATCGATGCAATAAGTAGAGCTAAGCGAAAAGGAGCCAAAACTATTGTGCTAACAGATAATCCCAAGGGAAGAGCTGCTGAAGAGGCGACAGAGGTTTGGAGTACAAGAGCAGGTGTAGATTCGTATAATGTAAGTCCAGCATCTCCGACTACCACGGCAATGGCATATCTTCTCAAGATTGCTTCTGGATTAGATAGTCAGATTCAAGATGATTTACAATATGATCTTGATATTCTATCAGGAAACAGTAGAAAAATTGTAGAGTGGGCTGAAAAGGAAGGCATCACTATTTCTAACATGATATCTCCAAGAAATCCTTTGTATATGATTTCTGATGGACCAAACTATGTTGCAGCCCAGATTGGTATGATGAAGTTCGATGAGTTCTCAATAATAAAAGGAATAGCAGCTCTTCGGGAGGAGTTCTGTCATCATCATAACCTGTCAATCAAAGATGGAGAACAAGTTGTCCTGATATCGATGGATCCTATCACTCCAAGCGATGAGCAATATTTGGGTATTCTATCTGACATCTTGAACATGCAAACGTATCATCTTCATAATAATCTGGGAATGAGAACACCCCTTGCGCAGACAATTCCAAACACTATCGCATTACAGATGGCTGCACATTTTACAGTACGAAGATTCAACCCTGAGATGAGCGGGTTCAAGATGCCTCATGCAAAAGCATTCAAGATTTATTGATTTCCTACTTGCAGGGGAAGATGTATCAATGCCTAAGCAATCAAGAGTGCCTGTGACGAAGCTAATAGAGTTACTACAGGAGAGCAACACTCCAGATGAGCGTAGGACTATTGTGGAGTATATTCAAAACCACTCAGATGAGTTTGTGAACGTTCTTGAAACTTCCTTCTCGAAAGATACTCTTTTGAAAGGACGCCTTCTTAATCTTGTGGATCTTTTGAACAGTACTTTGATGATTCGGGTCATTGAGAAGGCTGTCATGGATGATGACACACATATTAGGATAAAGGGACTGCAAGCTGCTTATAGAACCAGAGTTGACACAGTGAACGCGCATGTCGAGAAGATTCTGGCAAGTTCAGAAGAAGAGTTCGAGGCACGGAAATGGGCTTTGCACATCCTCGGTAGCACCGATCCTAAGTACTACAGCCGACAGATTATGAAAATAGCTCGTGATGCCTCTGAGGACATAAGGTTGCGAAAAGAGGCAGTGTTCGCTCTCACGAAAATTGTTAATGATAAGACACTTGGAACTCTCTGTACACTCTTGGGCGAACCAAGTACAGAGATGCGACAAGCTGGAGCTTGGGCACTTAGTAATATAGGAGCCCCAGAATCTATCATTTGCCTGTTGGCTGCCTTGGATGATGAAGATGATAACGTCAGAGATTGGGCGATACGCGGACTTCGAGATATGGATGATGCTCGAGCATTACAAGGGCTTGCTGATGCAATTCATTCTAGCTCCCCGAAGGAACAGGTCAGAATGGTTCGGCTAGTGATTGAAAGACGCTCAGAAGTCATTTTGAGGGCTATCGTCGAACTACTAGATTCTCAAGATGTCGATGTCAAACGCACGGCAGCTTGGGCACTGAGTGTGTCACCATACCCGCCAGCTGTTCCAAGCCTCAAGATTCTGCTCGATGACCATGATGAGCAGACTAGAAACTATGCAAAGGTTGCACTAATCAGGAGTGGAGGTCTTGATCCAACTGACTTGAAATTGGACTAGACTACATCATTCCTTTGAACAATCCACCATCTACGAGTAAGAGCGCACCATGTATGTAGCTTGCAAGTGGACTCAGTAAGAAGGTGCACACATTTCCAAACTCATCTGTTGTTCCCATGCGTCCCAGAGGGATTCTCTGCACAATCTCCTTGTCTGCAGGAGCGCCTTTTGCTTTTGCGGCAGCCATGAGTTGTTCAACACGTTCAGTATGAATGTATCCAGGACATACTGCATTCAGTCGGATACCCTTTGGTCCGATTTCCTCGGATAATGTACGCATCATCCCAATTACGACAGGACGAAGTGAATTAGACAACAGAAGATTGTCGAGGGGTTGCTTAACAGAAATCGATGTGCTATAGAGGATTGATGCAGCATCAGACTTCTTCAAGAGTGGAATCGCCTCCCTTGTTAGACGAATCGCACTCATAACAGTGAGATTAAATCCCTTAATCCAATCATCATCAGAGATTTCATCAAATGTTCCGGGATTTGGTCCTCCTGCATTTACAAAAAGACCATCCAACTTGGAAGTCTGCGCCTTTGTGAAATCCAATAATGCAGTTACATCTGCAGGGTGTGATACATCTGAAACAAAATACTGACATTTATCCCCAAGGGAAGCTGTAGCATCCTGCAAGGATTTCTCATTTCTTCCGCAGATTATAACGTTGGCGTCCTCTTCGACAAGAGCCTTAGCCACACCGAAACCAAGACCTCGAGAAGCGGCAGTGACCAAGAAATTTCTACCATCGAGCTGAAGATTCATAATTTAGTACTATATGACAAGGAACTGATAAGGAACACGAATGTGCCAAGCTACATAGCTTCAGGTGTAGCAGGATGCTCTGTTCGAGCACCAAATATGATTTCCAGATGTAGAAACGCTGAACTCAGACGCTGGAAATCTTTTGGAACTTTGAAAGCACCAATTCCTGTAGTGTTAAGCGCTCTATCAATCTTTGTCGTTGTCAAGCGTCGATTATCCTTTGAATTGAAAGCTAGTAGAATCCTAGTTTCATCGGGGTCTGGCATTCTATATACAGACGAACATTTGATACCACTGTTGGATAAGACTTGCTTTATCTTTGCCTCTAAGTCTTTCATCACATGATACACCAATTATTCGTACTGTCTGGGGTACTAAAGCACCTGTATTAACTGGGTATTACTCTTGAAGCGCGCCAATCAAGTATCAGTGATATCTCATTCACTCAAGCATACTGAGTGTACATCTTAATACTTGCGTTCATCCTTCTTTTGATAAGAATCTGACAGGGAAGGTTGTTGGAGATTTAGAGAGTGTGAAACAAGTGGACAAAGAAGGATATCGTAAATATTTGACAGATCGAGAGAATCCCATTCCTGAGGAGGAAATTGTCGAAACTACAAGAATAGTCGAAAAATTCGAGAAGTTTTTGGAGCGATTTAGGAAGAGTCTTGAGAATGCCTCTGATGTAGAGGTCAATAAGTTCTCCAAAATGTTGATTGATGAGGGATTGAATACCTACACTAGCTATGTCGCGCTAAGCAGGTATGGCTTTTTCATCAAGAACATGGATCTATATCTTGCTGTTCTGGAACTTCTGGATGGGGCAGAAGTGATGAATGTGCTCAATGAACGTCTAGGTGAGCATTTTGGTGAAACAAAACGTGATGAGATCCTCCCAAAAGACGACTTGCCTCCGTTGGGATTACCATCAAAAGAGA
>MUGD01000037.1 GCA_002900555.1 Thermoplasmata archaeon M9B2D
GACCGGAACCCACCATTTTTCTTGGGTTATGCCACCGCTTCGTCCACCCACCAACAGCACGTATTTGGTATCCCATTGGTCAAAAGCGTTCTTGATAAAGTATTTCATCTCCTCTGCACAGTCCCGCCCTTCCACTGGGAAGTAAACGCTGTCGCATATCTCCTCATGAGCTACCAGTTTAGTTGTAAGACCGTTATTTATTTTATGAGTAACAAGCGGCTGTAACGCTTGAGAGAATGCTTTTGGTGCGATAATTATAAGATCATACTGATCCACTGTCGCGGTTTGACGTGGCTCTGGGAGTTTGTAGGTGATAGTGATTTCTACATTCTGTGAACAGCGCAGGATATTATCAGAGGGTAGATACTGAATTGGGTAGAGATGAATCGCTAAAAAAGTAGTCAAGGAATCGCCGTCCCTTCCAGCCGCGATATGGTAACTATAGGATTGCTCGGGACATATGGTACAAGAAGCTGGTTGAGGGAGGATACTAGGTGGTTCTTTTCGATTATCCGGAAGTGCTTGTGGCGTGACCTTAAGAGGCTTTGCTATGGTCCGTTCCTGTACCTCTGAGAACTGTATAGCAACATTTGTTATTTTCGTCAGAAACGGAAAGGTATATACTCGAGTTACGACCGGTAAAACGTAACTTCCTGGTGTCGTCAGATAGGAGGTTGCTTCGAAAAGATTCACAGTGGTGTAGTCTTCTCCCTCGGTTAATTGCACAGACGATACGAAGAAGATATCTCTTTTTTCGATACTGTTCTGGTCTGTAAACGAGTAGGCAACAGCTCCATATCCGCTTATAATTATTACCGCTATAATTACTCCTGTTAGGCTTTTCTTCATAGAAATCCCCTTTTTTTGTTAAAAATATAGTCCGTAAAGGATATTTAAACCTTTGTAAGAAAAAAACAAAATGTCTTTTCCCGAAATTACTTCCTCCTAGAAAAAAACAAAATTAGAAAAGAAAAAAGAGATATTAGGTAATCTCTCTGATAAAAACGATTCTAAGTTTCGCTGTTGCTGTTTTCGTCACATCTGGAGGTATCGCTTCAGGGCAACTTGCAGTAGCCAGAAGAGTGATTTTTCCAAAACCAAAGATAATCCCATCGGTAGTTATATTGAGCTGTTGGTTCATCGTAAGTGTTGGAATTACCTCTGTTTTTGTTTTATTGACGCGTTTAAGTAGTCCACCGGTGACCGTAATCAGTACACTTACGTTTGTAGCATTTGCAGTGCCAATGTTTTTCACAGGGATGGATACTTTGCCTATACCTGCAGGTGCAAAACTCCCTAGTGCTAGTGTTGGAACTCCTATTATAACTCTATCAAGGTAGACATCTGCATTTCCATTGCGCATATCTGTCCAGACAACAGTGCCATCGCTCGTGATGTCCGTGTTTCTGTATTCACTTTGAACTAACCCAGTTTCATCATTGATTTTCTCTGGTGTACTCCATGTTTCCCCGATATTTTCTGTCTTCGCGTAGTACAAGTCACCATCAAGAATAAATGTGCAGATCGCTTTATCACCAAAGGTGACTATCTTTGGGTATAATTCATCATTTGGTCCATCAGCAACAACACTCTTAAACCACGTTACCCCTGCATCAGAGGAGTAATAACAGACAATGTCCTGGGAGCCTGCTTCATCTGATTGAGCGACAATGATAACCTTGTTGTCATGGACATCAACCGCCGGACATGTCGTGTTTTGAACATCAGCAATGAAACCCTGACTGATATACCTTATTTTATCGGTGCCATCATTAGTTGCATTTCCACGGAAGAGAAGGAGATCCCAGTCGTCTTCAATGGAGTTGTAATTGTCAAATACAGCGTAGAAAAGACCATTGGTTTGATCAATTTCAATTGCAGCGTTTTCACAACCAGGATATGCAGAAAAATAACTACTCCAATGATTTCCTTCTGTAACATAGTTTGCATAGTTGAAGATTGGCATGTCAACAGATCCGGGGTCAGCTCGGGTTCCGACGCAGGCGACGATACCATACCACCAGGAGATTCCATTGCCATCATAACCACCAATATCAGGTATTCTTCGATCAGAGTATGGATAATTTTGTGCCCAGTTAAGGCTTCTAAAATTATATGTCTCAGTATCGGTGATATCAGTGCAGTAGAATATGTGGTAATTTGCCCCGTCGTTAATATAGGGATCCCCCATCATGGTGCCGACGCACTTTTTTCCAGTCCCCCAGTAATCGATAGCAGGATGTGATTCCTTTCCTTCAATTAGAGGATATTGTCCAGCGTTCCAGGTTTGTCCTTTATCAAGAGAATAGCACCATATGACATTGTTTTCAGAACTATCAATTACTTTGGTGTACGAAACCAGTAACTCGCCTGCGGGGACTACGCCAATCGCAGGATTATTTTCTGTTTCCATTCCAGTCGTGACTTGTATATCTGTGTCTAATTTTCCGGTATTTTGCACATTTTTGAAAGATATTGTTTTCTGTGTTGTACTTGCACGGAGTTCGTCATGCAATGGTGTCGAGTTTGTTTCGACAATAAGTACGATTTTTTTTGAAGAATCCTGTATTGTTCCAAGAACGTTAATGCTTGGTATTATCAGAAGTAGACCTAGTACAACGGCTCCTAGATAGATTGTTTTTTTCCTTCCTTTCATAAAAATCCCAATAGTAATAAATAATAAGAGGTTTATATATCTTCTCGCACAATATTAACGCAAAATGATGGTTCTTTTATTCTGTTCTATAACAATGAACAAAAAAAAATAAGAAAAAAGGATGGAGGGTTACTGTACACCAATCACAAAGAACAAAAGCACTATTCCTGTAGCACTGCTTTCTGCTGCTCCGACGTTTACTGCAATGCCTATTTTTCCAAGCCCGACAACGAAATCTCGTATGGTGACTGATTTTCCGGGTTCAAGAGACGAAAGCATTCCGGTCTTCATCTGTCCTAGAAGAATCGTTTTTCCATCAAGGGAGATAGTGTAGCTGAGGTTTGTCAGGGTCTCTATCCCAATGTTTGTCACGACCATGGATACACCGACACCGCCCTTTACTGTGATTGTTATTGGTGGGACTTCTTGCTGGATTGTGAAGGTACAGTTTTTTTCTGTCTCTATGTTGCCTTGGTTGTCAACAGAATAAAACCGTACCGTATGATTGCCATTCGTAGAAACGATAAAAGGTGAAATGTAGGTGGTCCATGCACCGTTATCGAGTATATACATTGTATAGTCGACACCAGACCCCTCATCGGTTGCTGTTAAGGTGACGGTGACGTCACTTACATAGATGTCGCCTTCCATCTCCCCTTCAAGAGTACAGGTTGTCACAGGCGGGATTGTATCATCGCCAAGGGCAACGACGATGCGCTCAAGAGTGCTAAAGTCGCCCCATCCACGCGCGTCGTTATGTCCCTTCACCCGGTAGAAGTATGTACCATTCTCCTTTCCAGTGACATCATAGTACTGATTCGTAATGGAATTTGACAAGGTGGTCACTGTCTGAACCGTGGCAACCGGGGCGATATCGTCAACATAAAATCCTTCCTGCAATGTGTACGAATCAGTGGTGTACCTAAATCGAATAAAGACCGATTCATCTCCATACGAACCCAGATCGTACTCTTTGTAAAGCCAGCTCCCTGATGTTCCAGTGAAGGTCTCCAAGACATCATAGGAACGACCATCTCTGCTTACTTCAACGAAAGCGGCATCATAATTAGTCTCTGTGGAATACCAACACCAAAATGAAAGCTTCATCCCCGTTGTGATAGGAATCGGATATGCAGTCGTCATAGAAGAAACATCCGAGTTCAGAGACCGGGATTTATAACTATAGCTTCCTGAATGATATCTGGATGTTGAGAGGGAAAAGCCATCAAGGGTCCACAAAGCGGATCCAGACTCAGCATCATCGGTCCCAATTGAAACCCCGCTCAGCTCATCAAGCTGGAAATAATCAGGATTTGCAGCAGGATTTTTTTCCTGCCAGGAAACCCGATAGGTTCCGTCAGAATCATTCGATAAATCGTCAATAACGGGAGGGATCACCCGGGGGACGACAGTATCATGAATGTTTTGTGCCTCTTGGATAAGATACAGAGCTCCGTCGCAGTTCTCCTTACAAATCTGGTCTAAGTAACTTTCTGATGGATGGAACGAGGAACATGCTTCAATGGTATAGGCAAAAGTGGTCTTGCCAAGGACGTAATGACTGTATCCATACGCCCAATCGATGGTATCTCCTGTGGTGGGATACAGACCATAGGCTTGTTTCGGTGTATATGTCCCTGATCCACTTTGTCTAGTGATTCGCAGGGCGATTTGTGTCCCCACAGCACTCATATAGGTGCTATCTGGTGTAATGGACGGTGTATATCCCCATGGCCAGTACAGTTCCTCTTGATAGGTATGCCACGAGATTAATGCACAAATGTCATGGGTAACAAAAAAATCAAAGATTGCCTGAATCTCTAGTTCTGAGGTAGGTCCTGGGCCGCAATAGGTCTCTTCGCTTGGGTAATGCGTCACTGATCCTGAGCCGATTGTTCCCCACGCGCCTTTTATATCAGCATTATTTGAGCCGTTGTAGTTCCGATTCAAATCAACACCGTAGGTCCCATATTGTGGGAAATAATGTCGATTCTTACGCCAATCAATCCCAAGATCATGACAGTAGTAATACCCATCAGGGTTCACACAGGGGACGATCCATATTCTTCGGTTGTTCACCAGATTCGTGATGGTGGAATTCACACTATAGAGGGACGTCAGATTATTGGCGATGTGAAGGCAGATTTCCACAGTTGGCCATTCACGCGCATGATGCAGCCCCATATAGAAGACGCCAGGTTCTCCCTCATCGACACCTGGATTGTCTGAGATTTCCAGGCACCATATCGTTCGTCCTTCATAGCTTGTTCCAAGACTAAAAAGACTGGTAATGTTTGGATAGCTTGCAGCGATTCCTTGCAGGATAGTTTGAATCTGAGCATATGTATGATACGATCCCATCAGTTCTTTATGATACTCGTTCATATCTGCGATTAGAATGCTATATGGTATCTGGAGATCGGATAGCTCCTGTAATCGGTATCGAGGGAGAATGACATCTGCCCACTGTCCTTGGCTAACTGTAATAATCTCGACCCCTTCGGGAATTGTCACAGTTCCACTCGTCATATCGATTCTGATAAGAGTATTGGTTGTAGAGGGGACCTCGTTGAATCCTTGGCCTGAAATGGCAAGAGACGAAAAAACAAGGACGAACAATATTCCAAGACACATGATTTTCTGTGCGGTCATACCCATCTCACCTTCTCTACGAGTATCCTCCTATTTTGAGACTGGGGTCCCCAAGAAGGACGAACTCTTGAACCGTCTTACAGTCAAGTTTCTCTTCCATCGGTGGAAACATCGTAAGATAATCAATGAGGGACTGGGTGTGCGCTTCACCAAGCATGGTTATAGCATTCACCCCGTAATTTTTAAAGAACTGTGTATTGACGTACCCTGAGAAGAACTGAACACAGTCTGGTATGGAGTCATTGTTGTAGTCCCCCTCTGCAAACCAGTCAAGACCTGTGTATGCCATAGTCGCGATGCTCCCTCCGTTTTTCACACTGATGAGCTTCCACGCCCAGCATTCAGGCGTCCATTCACCAAGGAAGAATTTCCATTGGAAATATTGCAGCTGCTCCTGGATAATCCCTTTGAGAATGTTCAAAAGACTGGTGTTAAACTGTCCGTTATGACATCCCCCGCATACGGTGATTGGGAGTTGTTCCCCGTTCGTCAGCTTCGGCATGTCCTTCACCTGCAACCCATTTATCCATGTACTCTCGTTGTGCGGCGGATGCGTGGACCACGACATCGGGTTACCATGTCCATCGAAAAATAAAAATCCACACCCAGCGTTTATCGCATCCAAAACATCCTCAGGACCGCTGAAGCTCCCTGTAGAGGTCCAGAGCTTGACTCCCTCAAACCCAGTCATGTATTCTAACGCAAGTTTGTTTTCCTCTTCACCTTCATACCAGGGATCTGTCGCGTTTGGTGCGGAATCCCCACCAACGACAACCATTCTGTTGAACCAGTCTTTCCCTGCGGTGGTGTTTTCGTAAATAGTTATTTTATGTACAAGAGTTTTGACCTGATTGACGTTTTTACAGGCAAGTCGTCCGACGCAGACCTCCGGGTACATGTCAATAATATCTTGTCCCTGGTCGTTCCATTCTGCAAAAATACCATTGCCGTTCGAATCCCAGGTTGAAAAGTTACCATAGGCATCATAGATATCCGCAAAATAAAGGTCAGAGAGGTAGCTTCCCTCCCAATTGTAGCCATCATCAAGATGGGAATATCGCACAGGCACCCACCATTTTTCATTTAGAACACCTCCATATCTTCCCCCGACCAACAGCACATATCTGGTTCCCCATTGGTCAAAGGCGTTCTTGATGAAGTATTTCATCTCCTCTGCGCAGTCCCGCCCTTCCACTGGGAAATAGACGCTGTCGCAAATCTCGTTTCTGCTAACCAGTTTTGTGGTGATTCCTTTGCTTATTTTATGGTTTACCAAAGGAAGGAGCGCCTCTGAGAACGTTTCAGGGGCGATGATGACAAGCGTGTAGTCATCCACCGTTTGTGTTTGGGCCGATGGAAGCTCATAGGTAAGGCTGAGATGTGCTTTGTTCCGGAAAATGATTGTATTTTCACCAGGGTTGTACTGGATAGGGAAGCATCGGATTGTTACAAAAAGAACATGGTCGTTCCCGGAGATTCCTGCCCCCAGATGATAATCAAACAATTTATCCGGATACAGTGTTGTGAGTTCGTTTTCCCCTTGTATCTCTATAGTTTTCATTCCTTCTACACTGGTGACTGGATGCGGTGCAGACAGTAATGTCTGTTCTAAGGGATGTTCTTGTGCTTCTGAGAACGTCACATCTAAGGTTTTTATCTTGGTTCCAAATGGGAAGATATAGGTGGTGACTGATGCAGGGAGCATCGGTGCGTTTGGTGTATACAGCCATGTATTTGCGTTTGAAATACTGACGACTGCTTTATCTTCTTTAATGGCGATCTCTGGATAAGAAAAAACGATGGTTTCGGTTTGTTGCATTAGTGTGTGCGTTGTATTTGTAACAGCTCCAGCCCCCAGTCCACCTAGGACCATAACGCATATAATTACTAGTGGTATTATTTTATTCATGATTTTTTCCCCTATTTTGTTGGTTCTTTATGATTCAGTCCTTACAACCAGTTATTCCTTGGCAATAAGGAGCATTCAGATTGAAGCACGGAAACAGATGTGCTCAGAGAATCTATGAAGAGCACCTACATTACGTTTATCAGAGGTTCTTTTCATAGTTATCCCCACATATTCTTAATTATATAAATGTCTATTTAAAACTATCCTAGATGATGTTTCCAAAGAAAAAACAACAGTCATATCTATTTTTCGCACGTGAAGAATACAGTTCCATAATGTTTATATCCTAAAATGCATAATAATACTGTAGAATGACAAGTAAAAACAATCGAAAAAAAGAACTTGATTCCCTGCGGACCCAATGGCGGAAGACCCATCGGACGCTAAATGGGAGGATTATCCTATACCCAGATAAACCTCCTGAACATATCAATGCAAGAGGGAGTAAGTTATATAATTGGTTCTGGGGCAAGATTCTGCGTGATATCAAACCTCAGGAAGTCCCTGCGATTGTTTCTGGTCTACAAGATGCGATTCATGCGGAGAAGGAACCAAGGAAGATACAGATACTGCGGACCATGATTGGTATGGCGGAGGACGCGTACCAATTCAAACAGCTGGAGGACATTAAGGATTTCGATTCAGAATTGCAAATTGAGCATAAACCGATATTTAATCCTGAAGATGGGGTCATCTATAAGGGTGGGAAAATCTACACGACTGATTACAATGAGGATGAAAGCGAAATTCTTATACGGGATATCGAAGGGATCATCATCGATGTCTTATCCTCTGAGGGAACCGAGAAAACGCTTTCACCGTCTGTTGTTCGCAACAATACATACAAGAACTGGAAATATATGGAGAAAATCTAGATTCGCCAACATATAATATAACGAGGAGAAGTTTTTTAAAATTTTTTTTGTGCTACAATTTTTTTTTAACAGATAGGAGCTGCAAATCATTCCGTCATTTAACTATAGGTTTGTGTCATAGAATCATATAAGAATTACGAATGTTCATTATTTTTATTAAGAATTCAACAATTGCTGTATTTTAAATAGAAAACTATAAATGCTGATACAAAATGTATTTTTGCAAGGTGATGAAGGAGAAAGGGGAAGATGAAACTCGTCGTAACTGAAAGTTGGGAGCATACATTGTTTTACTTGGCGACGCTATCGCTTGTGTTTCTCAGTGGTTTTTTAATTCGAATCATTGCTTAAGAAGAAAGCCACTTTTCTCTCATTTTTTTCTTTTTTTTAAGAACTGTTACGAGAAATCGTGTAGGTGAAATGAGGAGGGAAGGGGAGGTTGTGAAAATGATACAATGGGAAACAATAAGAAGCCAGAGAGAATTTGAATTAAAATAAGAAATCTTTTGTATAGATTTTCTCGAAAATGAAGCTTCGTACCGTCTTAAGGTCTGAATCAAGGTAAATCGCACCGATTAACGCCTCTAGAGCATTTGCAAGATTCGTCCGGTTCTTTGCGCCTTCCTGTTTGCTTTCTCCTTTTCCAAGCAGTAAAAATGGGCCGATGTCAAGTCGTGTTGCGACATCAGCTAGGACGTTGTTGTTCACACCAATGGCGCGTCTTCGTGTTAGCTCCCCTTCAGAAAAATACTGATTGCTTTGATACAGTCTCTCGGCAATGATAAAATTCAGGATACTGTCACCAAGGAATTCCAATCGTTCGTTATATTCTACTGGTGTCTGAGCCTCAAATGCGTAGGTCTTATGAGTCAGCGCTGTTGTAAGGAGCTTCTTATCTGAAAACGTATATCCAAGGTGTTTTTCTAACGACGTAACCTTACTTTTCGACATAGACATCTTCCTGTTCGTCGTTTATTACATCGAACTGAATAAATCTTTCGAGGGTCTGCGCGACTGTCCGATCATCAAATGAGTTAAGGAATTCTTCTTTATTGTGGAATGGCCGATTCGCTAAAATTCTTATCGCTCGTTTCTTACCCACACCAGGAATTGCCTCCACTGTCTCCCGAGAAGCGTTATTGATGTCCAGTGGGAATGGTACAGCGGTAAGCGATCGAAAGCCGTACGCAACAATCTTCACGTCATAAAAACGGTGCTTTGGAAAGACACCAGGCATACCAACAAGCAAAGGATAGCTTCCCAGCTGTCGTGCGAACGTCAACTTCCCCTCATAGGCTTCTGTGAACACCTGTGTAAGAAGAGTCCCTTGTGGTACCAGACGTTGAAGCATTGGGCGCTCAATCGTCTGCTGGACCTTTCGTTTGAACCGTTGAAACTCCATTTTATGTTTTCTGATATACTTCTCTCCAACCTCAGAGATTCTTGTACCAGGAATCGGGATGACCTGACGGAGATTGATGCGCCTGAGAAGCAGATTGCTGTCGTAAATCTTTTTCAGAAACTCATAATCAAGAGCAAACGTATGTTTCGTTTCACCATCAAGACCAAACAAAAAATTAAGGCCCGGGAGCAACTCCGGCAGTCCATTTGAGCCTCGCTGAGCACCAACCTGGTTAAACAGCTTCACAACAGCGAATACCTCCTCAGCGGTAGCCTTGAGATTATTTTTTTTGATGACCACAGGGTCAACGCTTTCAACACCCAGGGCGGCTACATCACCCGGCGTATGGTATCGGATGATGCTTTTAGCAATCCGTTTGCATTCATCAGGGTAGCGTGCGATGACCCCTGGGTTTGCATTATCTATATGAAGAGTTCTTAGGTCCGGTGCCACAGTTCGTATCCCTTGGAACAACCGATCAAGAGCCTGTGGATTAGGTTTGGGGAACTCAACATCTCCGGCACCTTTTGCAAGGTACGAGAAGATGCAGGGTTGATTCCCGATACGGAAATGACGGATTCCAACCTTATACAATGCAGCGATTTCATCGCAGATTTCATCGACGGTTCTGAAACTCGGTCTCCCTTTGCTTGGCTCACTACAGAACGAACATCCACCCGTGATACTACGTGAGCATCCACGATATGTTTCAATCTCCGAAATAAGATAGGCAGGGAAAAAAGGATGCTGCGATACAATCACTGCACCGCGCACCGCGAAGGTACTTATGGTATGAGGACTTGTTCTGCATGCTGTTGGATCTACTTTTTCGCTGTTGAGATGATTTTGTAATAAATCTGAAACAATAATCTCTCCGTCTCCTTTTGCTATGACATCGAAGACATGTTGTACAACGTTAGTTTCTGTGACATGTTTTCCTCCCGCCATTCCAAATCCATATCGAGCAGCAGGACCGCAGAGGAGTTTAACCGGTTTTGGCATCTCGCGTAGAAAACGGATCAATTCATGGGGGCTTACGGGGAACCCAGAGAGATATCTTCCTGGGACTGACACCCCTGCGATAACAACGAGAACATCGGATTTTGCAATACGTGTTAGCAAAGACATGTCGTTTCTAACCTGATCTATGGTCACATACGTAACGGGAGCATGAGCGTCGTAACTCCAGATTGCTCCAGCAATATAGCGGGGATATGGACTTATATAGGGTGGAACACCAAGACAGGTTGGCTCATCGACGTACCCATCGAGTATTGAAACATGCACCATACTTTTTATTACAACAACTCTCCTATTTTAAAAACTTCGTTCTAAAAAGGATATCTACGATGTCTATCTGGAGCATAATCAAGACAGATAACTTTATACCAGGAATCAATATTCCGCGTGAAAGATGGGTGAAGAACCATGATAAGCGCCTACATCCTAATCAGCCTGCAACCAGGAAAAACCGATAAAGCGATCAAAGAAATGAGAAAAATCGATAACGTCACAAAGATCTCCATTATTGCTGGTGAGTATGATATCGTCGTTCGTGCGCAGGTCAAAAACCTCGAAGAGCTGTTAGATGTGACCGATAGGATTCAGATGATAGACGGCGTAAACAAAACAACCACCCAGATCATCGAAAAAGAAATCAGCCTGCAATAATGAGACAAAAGCATGATTATTAGGAAAAAATACCTGTTTTACATCCTGGCAGTCACCTCTTCGTTTATTGCTGCAGCAGTGACAGCGCTAGACAGCTATGTTGGTGCCCAATCACCGTTTATTACAGACCCTTGGGCATTCGCATTTGGTCTTTTTTTTGTCGGCGCCATCATGACCATCCTTATAACTTCGATACTCTCGATACCGATACGCGGAAAAAGCATCGGCTCAAAGATCCTAGATCCTTCGTTTAAAAAAATACGCTTCATTCATAAAACCGAACTGAAAAACCATCTTGTCGCAGGGCTGATGAATGCAGTAAACACGGTTGGATATTGCGCGATTGTCTCCCAGGTACAAGATCCCTCAGTGATTCTTTCATTCTCCCAGATCGTTATTTTATATCTGCTGCTCATGGAATCCATCACGGAAAAGGACGTCCCGACACTCGTAGAAGTCCAATCCTCGGTGATTGTCACTTTTGGTGCGATTCTGGCGTCAATCAGTCTTACCGGTGAATTCCAATTCATGCCTATCCTTCTCGTGTTCATCGTCGTGAACCCCACCTGGGCGGTCTTCTCGATTTATCAACGGAAATTAAAAATCATGAAGATACGTAACAGACCAAACGATTCTATTAACATCCGGTTATGGAACGTTATCTTTTCATTTCTCTTTACGGCCATCTTTCTCTTCGTAAAGGATGTGTTTACCTCAAGTACTCATCTCATCTCGGGAGTCACAAGTTCCATTCACCCGTACTATTTCCTGCTCTTAGCCGCTACGATGGGAATAACATTCTTTGCGTATGTCTTATACATCCGAGCACTTGGATTGGGGAAAGCCAGTGTCAACAACGCGATCCGTGCATCAACAATTATTTTTGCGGTCCCGTTCTCCATCCTCTTATTGCACCTTGGGTATATCACAGATTTTTCCACAGACCCGGTGATGCTTCTGATAAAAGTAATCGGCATGATTTTAATTATTTTAGGTATCGTATCCTTCGCACTTACGGTCATCAAAGCCTACATCTTCATCTCAATAAAACCCGGATATTCGTCCCGCGAGACGATAAAAAAACTCTGGGATATCCGTGGTGTCACTCATGTCTCAGTTACCGCAGGAAAATATGATTTTATCGTCAAGGTATCTACCCGTACCTTGATGAAAGGCTATGAGCGCATTATTCGAAAACTTGATGAGATCGACGCTATCAAAAAATACCACTGGGAATCCGTGTTAAAGGACTGGGAGAAGATCTAAATCAACCAGAAACTCTTTTATCGTTTCATTTGTTCTCGGACAGGGAATCAGGTATGATAGACAAACGATTAGAGAAATATGCTGATATCTTAGTGCGGTATTCGTTAGGAGTGAAGAAAAACGACTTGTTTGTCATCTCAGGAAGCTATCTTGCCGCCCCGCTGATTAAACACGTCTATCAAAAAGCAATAGAACTTGGTGCGCACCCCTTCACCCACATCGGTATCGATGGTTTGGCAGAAATCTTTTACAAACACTCCTCAGACCAACAACTCAAATATGTCTCTCCTCTGAGTAAATTCGAAATCGAACAGATAGATGTCAGTCTTTCCATCATCAGCCCTGAGAACACTAGGAACATGACCAACATCGACCCAAAAAAACAGGCGATTAGCAGTGCCGCTCATCAGGAAATCCATCAGATTTTCCTTAAAAGAGCAGCAAAAAAGCAGCTGCGCTGGTGCGTGACCCAGTATCCTACCCAGGCGTCGGCACAAGATGCAGAGATGTCGCTAGCCGACTATGAAAATTTTATTTTTAACGCTGCCCATGTTCACACCAAAGACCCAATAAAACACTGGTGCACGGTTCAAAAAGAGCAGGAGAAGATACGAAAACTCCTCAGTACGAAAAAGAACCTGCATGTTTTTTCCAAGGATACCGATCTTCGTGTTTCTGTTGCAGGAAGAAAATGGATAAACTGCTCGGGGAAGGAGAACTTCCCAGACGGTGAGGTTTTCACTGGTCCTGTCGAAACCTCGGCGGAGGGACACATCAGCTATTCCTTCCCAGGCTCGTATGCAGGCCGTGAGGTCAATGACATTCAACTCTGGTTCAAAAAAGGCGTCGTGGTGAAGGCAACAGCATCAAAAGCTGAACCGTTCCTCCGCACCATGCTTGCTATGGACCCTGGTGCAAAACGGTTAGGTGAGTTTGCGTTTGGCACCAACTACGGAGTGAAGAGGTATACGAAGAACACCTTGTTCGATGAGAAAATCGGAGGAACGATTCATCTTGCGGTGGGGAGCGGATACCCGGAGACTGGCAGTACAAACAAATCAAGCCTACATTGGGATATGGTTTGCGATCTGCGAAAAAACGGGGAGGTTTATGCGGATAACGAATTAATATACAAAAACGGACGATTTCTAAATATTTAATGTATTTCCTAATCTGTTTTTTCAGCAAATATTTAAATAGATTATTAATATATCATTATAAGAGATAAAAAATTAGTACTTCGTATTAGGTACAAGTAGGAGGAAGATTATGAAGAAGTGTCATAAAAAAAATTACATTTATCAAGCACTGTTTTTGTTGGTGATTGTGGGTCTCTGCATCACCCCTGGATCAGCATACCTCGTTATTGAAATACAAGGAGATGTACCACGCATAATACACAACAGAGGGTCCATCATCTATGTTGATGATGATAACACCCAAGGACCCTGGGACGGAAGCCTGGAATACCCATATCAATTCATCCAGGATGGAATTGATAATGCCATCGCAGGGGATAGCGTCTTTGTCTTCAACGGAACCTATACGGAAAATGTTGTGGTTAGCATATCGCTTGAAATCATAGGTGAAGACAGGGATAACACGTTCATCACAGGTGATGGTTTTGGAACTGTTGTAAAAATCATCGCTGAGAATGTGACAATCAATACGTTTACTATCACCCGCTGCGGAAGCAATCCGAATAACGCAGGAATCATGATTCATACACGCAATAACATCATCACGAACAATACCATAGAAAAAAATAACTACTATGGACTTTACGTGATGGAATCAGACAACACCATCTTTCATAACAATTTTATTCAGAATATCTATCAGGCGGTTGATGTCGTTTCAGGAAACGCATGGGATGGAGGATATCCAACTGGAGGAAACTACTGGAACGATTACATAGGGACTGATGAAAACGAGGATGGGATTGGTGAAGACCCATATCCAACAGGCAATGGTTCTGCAGACGGATATCCATTGATCCACCCGTACGGTTCAGTACTCAACACGGACACAGGAGAAGTTTTCCTGACGATTCAGGCAGCAATTGATGATCCTGACACACAGAACAGTCATATGATACAAGTAAAAAAAGGAGAATACTGGGAACATATCAGAGTTTACAAATCCCTGTATCTCACAGGGGAAGATACAAAAAATACTTTTATAGATGGTAGGGGCACAGGCGATGTGGTTTCTATCTGTGCAAGTCATGCGGTGCTTGAAGGGTTTTTTATCCAAAACAGTGGAACAGATGAACAGAACGCAGGGATTGTGGTGATGGGGGAGAATGTATCTATCACAAGCAATGTCATCTACCAGAACTTCCATGGTATCATACTGAATCATTCTGCACAGGATGCAACACTCTTCTTCAATGAGATTATGAAGAACAGTTGGAATGGAATTACAATCAAAACGGGATGTACAGGTGTTCGAATCTTTGAGAACACGATCTCTGATAACTTCTACGCCGGGATCGGGATTTCCTGTGCATCGTATAATTACGTCTATCATAACAGCTTTAAAACGAACCGCTATCAAGCCTATGACAATGCAACGAACGTATGGGATGATGGATATCCTTCTGGAGGGAACTACTGGGATGATTATGCAGGTTCTGATGCAGATGGTGATGGGATTGGTGACACACCCTATGCAATCCCCGACGGCTTTAATATTGACCGCTACCCTCTGATGGCTCCCTACACAAGCGAAGATACGATTCCGCCTCAGGTGCACATCGTCTCACCACAAAACGGACTGTATCTCGTAGGTCTTCGTTTTCTGTCTCGGATGTTCCAACAACGCACTGTGATACTTGGTGCTATCACCATAGATGTTGAAGCATCAGATGCTCAGTCTGGTATTGATACCGTGCTGTTTTTCATCGATACTACCGATGATCCAGTATTTGTCGATACCCAAGCGCCATACAGCTGGCGATGGTCACGACGGGGTTCTCTGCTCCAACATTCATTTACCATCATTGCTATCGCCTATGACAAGGCCGGCAACCCCAACTACGATATGATTGTGGTGAAAAGATACCTCTAAACAACCGCGGTATTCTGTACCATAAAAAACAAATCTCACCTATCTGTTATCCTGTACTATGAGACTGCTTTGTGATCACATGCTTGGTTCGCTTGCGAAATGGCTTCGTATTTTCGGGTTTGATACCATCTACCCTGATGCAACGACCGATGATGATTCCGTCTTGCAGATTGCGCAGAAGGAAAAACGCCTGCTTATCTCCCGTGATAAGGAATTGCTTCAGAGAGCGAAAAAAGCCCGCATCCATGTTCTCGAGATTCAGACGACAAACCTACTTGAACAGGTATCGAAGGTTCTTGCAACACTGCCAATTGATAAACAAAAAATTTTTACTCGCTGTACGCTGTGCAACACCCCTCTTCTTTCTGTGGAAAAAAAGAAAATCCAGGATCATATCCCTGAAAAGGTATTCAAAACGCGAAATGATTTCTGGCTCTGTCCTGTTTGTCACAAATATTATTGGATGGGGACGCATTATGAGAACATGATGGAAAAAATCAATGCATATCTCCAGGGTTCATCGTAGAAATCATATCATGTGGACGATTTGCGCGTGTGGAATCCCTTTGATTTTGAGAATGCAACGAGGGTCGACCAGTCCAAGATTAATCGCGCAGGTCACGGTTTCCTTTCCAACGAGATTGGCTATTGTTGCATCAAGGAGGAATTTTTCCAATGTTTTTTTATCGATTCGTTCTCCCTCGTAGAAGTGCTTTGCCACATCGATTTGGAATTTTCCTTTGCGGAATTTCTTGCCAAGGAGATGCTCGTCGCAGGCGCTGATGACCACATCGTCGCCTTGTCGGTAGATCTTCACGCTGATCATTAAGGTACGTCCTTTTCTCGTTGTCGTTATGTCTCTATTAGTTGTTCCTCTTTTATATGCATTTCGAAAAAAGAGGTAAACAAATAAAGTTGTTTGCAAGGATTGGAGTTCCTTGTCTACCCATTAAAAAAAGAGTATGATAAAAAGCCCGATTATCAGAAGACTACACCCAATGCATCCTTCAATGACTTTGCCTTTCACAGAAGGGGCCACATGATGGTTTGCAAGATTAGGACAGAAAATGCTGGTATTGTCTTTTCTTCGCAGGATTGTTCTCATACAAGTTCCTCAACAGGTTCTTTTGTAAGTCACGTTATAAAGGACTTGTTGTACAACCCATACCGATTTTTTATTAAAACCGCGTTTTTCCACAAACAACATCAAGAAAAAAATTTAGAAACCCTGCTGCGTATTTTATCCTCTTAAAAATACCTCGTTAACATTTTTTAGAAAATTCTGCTACCGGTTCACCTCGATTTCTTCAAGTTCCTTCACCTTCGTCTCATAGGGATGGAACAGGACGACAATGACGATTGATAGAACCATCAGCAGTCCTCCCACGACCCAAAACCATTCCATGGTAGGATTTGTTTCCAACATCACTGCTGCAATCACCGGTCCGATAACATACGAGATACGTGCCACGGTCGTTGTCCAT
>MUGD01000193.1 GCA_002900555.1 Thermoplasmata archaeon M9B2D
GTTGTTGAAATCTGGGAGTTTGAGCGTGAGAGTCCTTGGTTTGATAAATCAAAGGAACTAGCTGAAGAAGCCAAAGCAGAGCTAGAAGCATTCCGAATGGTGCAGATGAAGAAGATCATGACCCGTTATGAGACCCTCCCTCTCGATAGACTGGGAATTCTCCTCAGGTTCAAGAGTCCTGAAGAGCTAGAGGATTGGCTTCTGGATCTGCCGCCTGACTTGCCTGTCAAGATTGATGGTCCAAACTTGATTATCACAGAGAAAGTTGTCTGAAAAGCTAATTGAACACCGATTAGTTGCTTCTCAATACTCCAAAGCTGCTTTCAAATGTTGAATCTTAATATGATATCATTCTTACATGAGGTATCTGCTCATTGCCTCCTCTTGAATATTAGATATAAACAAATGATGATAACTGATGCAGATCCTATGATGGTTCCAACGACTAAAAGATCGGGCATACTTTGAATCACTGTTACCCAGACCACATTGATGACTCTGTGCCGAGAAGCATCTGTGAGGACTAGAGTGTAATTGTATATGCCTGCAGATAGTCCATCTACATTGTGGACTATGGTCAAACCATCCCAATCATCTGTTTCATCTAGATTACCATTCCGATATATCGTGTAATTGAGTGGGTCTTCATCTGTGACTTCCCATAGAATCTGATTTCCAGTTGTTCCCTGTACATAAGTAACATTATTGGCAGATAGAATTTTGGGAGCCATGCCTGATAACCAGTGATAGTCCAAATTCCTACTCAGTTCTATTGTAACTGGATTATATGAAGAGAGATAGAACGGACCACAGGTTACATGAGGGTCTGATGAAAGAACAGGGTTCCAGCCCAACCATCCTGCAAATCCTATTCCTGTTTCGTCATTAAAGATATGTTCGGGAATAATCTTTGTTTCAAGCATTTGCTGAATAAGAATGTACGAATTTCTGTTCAATACCAATCTGGCTCTATTAGAGGATAATACTTCTGAAGATAGAAAGTCATCAACCCAAGAAGCAGAGCTAGCAGGATTACCGTAGGCTCTTGATTCATAGATGTATGTGAATGTGAAAGCAACATCTCCTGCATCGAGGGGTGTGTCATCTGACCAGATAGCGTCATCTCTCACCTCGATAGTCACCCAAGTCTGTCCCTCTGGGACTGCGGGATTTATGTCATGAGTTTCAACAAGTACATCCTCTGCAAGGTCTGGATATGCGAGTGCATCAGGTCCCCTCCTGTACAAGCTAGAATACAGATTTTCAGTAATTGCTGAATCTTGAATGAATATGTTGAATGAGCTAATTCCTTCTGGAATTGTTATTGTATAGTTTCCTCCAAAGGGATTTCCTACTTTATTGTGAACCTTCACATTTGTCCACGGACCGCTAATACCCAAATATCGGTCTTCTACATGTCCGGTAAAATCTGATGTACGATATGCTTGATACTCAATGTCCTCGTATACTATCAGAACTGGCACATTCTCGTGCAGATGCTGCTGCATCGTGGACACTATTTCATACGCGTCCTCATATGTTGCTGCGTTTTTCATATCATCATACAATAGATCGAATGTGCTATTTTCATAGCCCGATGGATTCCATGATGTGCCTGCATAGACTGAAAGGTAACTTCGGAATATTACGTCTGGATCGTCAGGAGGAACGTGTCTTTTATAAAACACCATGTCATAATCTGCTATGCCAATGCGGCTGACCATTATGTTGAATTGTTCAGGATCACCCAACGCTCGAATATGAAGTGATGTCAAGGTTTCGAGAGCAATCTGTGGATCTAATGTGGAATATAAAACAGATATTTCGATTTGCGTTCCATTGGGAAATTCTCTGTATCCAGTAACATTATCCACTTCAAATCCCAAGCCATCAAGAATCTGATTGCCCTCATCTGATTGGTTCGAATAATATTTCCATGGCAGCGTATCCTCAATACACCAACTACTAACAGTAGGAATAACTGAGTCATGCACGATTGCACGATTATTTGAGACCTCTGACACGAATCTGTTCTTATCGAATGCTAGTGCAAAGGCTCGCCTAAATGCACTGATGTTCAGAGGATATCTTCGGCAATTAAAGGAGATGAGTCCATAACCACTCTCCAGTATTGAATGCACATCGGTTTCAGGATCAGCTTCGAGAGTGTCTACATGCGTTGCGTCAATTGGATTAAGAATTGCGTCAACATCTCCTGCTTGCAGAGACAGTACTCTTGCATTTTCATTACCAATGACATTGTAAACAAGCTTATCCACATAGGCGCCTGAACACGGATTCTCTGTTTCCGAAACATTGCTGGTGCAAATACTGATGTTTGAAAATAGAATGATTGCCATTCCACACAACGCGAGAATACGAAGATTAGATTGCGAAACCATTCTCCACTACTCCTTTGTTGTGCTTCTCTCCCATCAATAAAAATATGCTTGTATCAAAATTCGGTTGCGTATATCGTTTCGACCCGCAGCAGATAATAAGCAAAAGGAGGGAATACGGGCCTGGTCCAGAGAAAAATCTAGGGAAAGTAGGTTCCTACTAGTTTTGTAGCAGGAATATTCGCGTGGTTAGGAGGGGAGTTTGAAGCTCTCTGTTCCAAGCCCTATTGGAATCTTTTTTCCAACGCATATTAAACATTTAGTTAGGTACATTTGGAATAATTAGCATCGAGTAAATACTCATTTCTGACGTAAACGAACAGATGCACGAAAAGCAGTGATAAGAGAAAGAGTGTAAGGATTCGATTCGCAATCAAAGGTACTGTTTTCACAGCACATCGCGTGGTTAGGAGGGAGATTGAAGAACTAAGAATTCAACGAATCGAACCCTACTGATAATTCAAAACAAGGTTTAATAAATCTATTTCAAACGGTAAAAATAATAATATTATACTTGCATCAGAAAGTGTTGATACCGCTGCTGTCACAGTTGCTACCAGCAGTTGCAGTAAATAAGCAAAGATAGTGTCCACTAATGCGAGGGGGATGCAGGTAGCATCTTAATATCCCCATTCCTGCCCAAGTCTTTGACGGTACCATCTCTGCCCTTTCTTTGTCAAGGAATACTGTCCAGCTATCTGTGTAACAAGATCCATGCTCTCCATGCTTGTGAGAACACCAAAGAGCTTGTCATCAGAGGCTCCTGTTACTTCCATTAGACGTGGGAATGTCATCTTGCCATTTCGTTTGAGATGCTGAGCTACGTCGAATTTTCCAACAGCTCTTGACTCAGTCCGGGTCACAATATGTCCGCAATTGGTACAAAGTAGGTCTCCCTTGAGATCATCTCGAGCGACTTCTTTGCCACCACACACTGGGCAGGTCGACTGTGAGAATCGCAGTGAACGCCTGTGGGACATGATTTAAACCAATTCTGAGTCACTACTGATTACTGATAAAACTAACGAAGGTGCCCTCTTTTTGAGTTTCTAACTCTCAGCAAGATTCTTGAAGAATGCCTCGTAATCGATCTCAAACGGCACTCTAATCCCAAGTCGTACCCGTTTCTTATCCTGCTCAATCTCTACATATCCCTGATTCTGGAGTTCCCGAAGGTCTGTCATTACTCCTTGGAGCGCCTTTTTTCTGAACTCTCGTACCCTATCAATACTGACCCATCCTCCCTCTTGGTATGCCAATGTGATGACAATAAGAAGTGTGGCAGCGAGCCTATCAGGGAGTACAGTATTATCTTGGGCAGTAGCGATATTATCTGATGTATCCAGGTAGAAGACTCCTGATACAGGATTATGTTTGATATACAGACCGATAGGTTTGAGTCTGGCGTGAAGACCACCTAATTTTTTGAATAGAATATGGCGTCCAACATCTTCTGG
>MUGD01000038.1 GCA_002900555.1 Thermoplasmata archaeon M9B2D
TGTGCAATCATTTCATCGCTCTCACAAACAGATCAAATAAAAACTCAGTGTCATCAGGACCAGGGGATGCCTCTGGGTGGAATTGAGCGCCAAAAAACGGTTTTGAGATATGTTTTATGCCTTCGTTGGTCTGATCATTGCCATTGTAGAACCATTCACGCCAATCCTGTGGGAGCGTGTCCGCATCCACGACGTATCCATGGTTCTGCGGTGTGATATAACAACGATTTGTCCCAACTTCTCTGCAGGGTTGATTCTGACTGCGATGCCCATATTTGAGTTTGTAGGTATTAGCACCTGCTGCTAACCCCAGGATTTGGCAGCCAAGACAAATCCCAAGAATCGGGGTATTCCCTGAAAGGAGGGTGGTGACATGCGTGATGGTCTCGTTACATTTTTTTGGGTCCCCGGGGCCATTGGAAAGGACGATACCGGAAACCTTCTCTGCGGTGAAATCGAAATCCCATGGAACACGTTTTACCGTAAACCCTCGTTTTAAAAATGCCCGGATAAGACTGTTTTTCGTCCCACAATCCACAAGCAGGATGCTTGAAGTACCTTTTGTGTATGTTATCGGTTCTTTGATGCTGACCTCTGCAGCAAGATTTTTTTTGTTTGGATCATAAAACGATTTTTCTTCAGGTCCATACACGATTTTTCCTAAGAGCGTACCTTTTGTTCGTAGTTTTTTTGTAAGCGCTCTTGTATCTACTCCAAAGATACCAGGGATGTCATATTCTGTAAGCCATTCTGACAAGGATTTTTTGGCGTTCCAATGGGAATACTGGTGTGAACAATCGGAGATTACCAATCCTTCGACCTGGATGTTCTCCGATTCAAAATAGCGTAACAAACCGTCTTCTGTTTCAGACCCAGGGACACCATAGTTCCCAATCAAGGGATAGGTGAGTGTGAGGATTTGCCCTTTATATGAGGGGTCTGTGAGGGTCTCCGGGTAACCCACCATCCCTGTGTTGAACACCACCTCCCCATTCGCCCTACGATGCGAACCAAAGCTATATCCGGGAAAAACAGCGCCGTCCTCTAGTATGAGCTTTGCATGTCTGGTTGGTTCCACGGTACACCGACCTCACCCGTCATAACTGCTTGTATGACGTACTCTGAATGCGGTTGTGTTTTAAAGAAATTGCTATGGTTTTCGTTGGCATGGTTGCTTCATGAAGCAATCGATATCGGCAAGCAGATTTTTTGATTCCCTCATCTCCTTTATGTATTGATGGAACCGTGGTGCGCGTTTGTCAAGGATCACTGCAACGCCACGGTCGTTCTCATTACGGATCAACCGACCGATTGCCTGAAGCATTTTCCGTGCTGCTGGTGCTTGCATTGCGTATTCAAAGCCTTTGCCAAATTTCTGATCATAATAGTTCTGCAATCCACGTTGGCGTACTGTCGGTTTTGGATAGGGGATGCCGACGATTACTGCTATCTCAAGTTGCTCAGCAGGGAAATCCATGCCTTCACTGATGCGTCCGCCCATCACTGAAAAAAGTGCGGCACCAGTGTTGTTTCCATTTCCGCAGGATTTAAAGTCAGTGACAAGGTCCATAAGCTCCGACTGTGACATGTTCTGTTCTTCGATATAGAGGCAGCGGTGAATCTCGGCGAAACAGCCGTTTTTTTTAAACAGCGACAGTGTGTTGTAGCTTGGGAAAATGACCATGGTATTCTTTTCGAATCGGTTGCAGATGCCGCTGACATGCTTCCACATCTGAGGTAGGATGGTTTTGTCTTTCATCAGCTCCTCGTATCGCGTGGTGACATCGCGGACAAAGAAAATCTTCCGATTTTCCAGAGGGAATGGCGATGGATAGCTCGCGAGTCGTGTTTCCAAAGGAAGGCCAAGCGAGTCACGGTATTCATCAAGTGGCTCTAAGGTCCCTGACATATGGATGCTGCAGTGGACATCACGTAAAATGGAAGTTGCGATAGATGGGTCAAGGCAATATGCTTCCACCCGCGGGTTTTTCCCCTGACCTGTGTCTACAACAAGTTTGATGTATTGGTCCATCTCCACTGTTGTCCAGAAACTAAGGAACACTCCCAGGTTGTGGAGATAGGAACGGGGGAGTTTTCCGTCTTTTTGTTTGTACTCCTGAATCTTCGCTCCATAGGCATAGAGGTCTGCGATGATGTCCTTTAGTGTCTTACTGGTGATTTTCAAGCGTGAGAGGATCTCGACCTCAAGCTCATGAGAGGGGATGAGGGCATCGTTTTTTTCCGGGTTGATTTTTCGTATCCCACCCTCGAGCATCCCATAGACGTAGGTATCACGGAGAACGGTGACGACGTCAAGCAGTTCTTCGCAGAAGGCACTAACAGAGATTCTTCCATCAGCAAGTGAAGGGTTCCCATACTGCTCTGCCTCCATTAGGCAGCTGGTCAACATCCAGGTGCTTAACTCCGCGGAGTACAGTTCCCGAAGATAATCAGGGAGGTTATGCGCCTCGTCAACAACAAGGATGATGTCTTCCTCGGCGATGGCAAGCCAGTCGAACAGTTTGATTCGGATGGATTTGTCAAACACATATACATATGGTACGACAACTACAAGGGCGTCATGGACGATGAGTTTGTTAATCTCATAGGGACAAATCCCTTGTTTTTTACAGGTTTCTAGGAACTCTTCTGCGGTCGGTAGGTTTTCCATTGCCCAGTGCATGATGGTGTCGACACGGTCTTTATCGGCAAGGTAGGTTCGGTAGTAACGGCATCCTTTTCTTTTTTCTTGGACTGCGAGTTTTTTTTGAAAGGAGCAGAACCGGGAGAGTTCCTCTGAGTTGCCATTTTGGATCTCTGGATTGTCTCGCGCAAGTAAGCACATGTTCCCACGACCTTGCATGCCGACCCCGTAGATTCGTATATCGTTGGTTTTCTTCTTTATTGCACGCAGCTCATGAATCACCTGTTGCTGCTGTGCATTGGTTCGCGTCGTGTAAATGATTTTTTTGTTGTATTCGAGTGCGTAGGAGAGTGCTGCAGCCAGAACGCAGATGGTTTTTCCCGACCCAGTGCCTGATTCGAAAGCGAATTGTGTGCGTTTTGTCAGCGCGTTTTTGATTTCCTGTATGATTTCTGTTTGGTTTTTTCGTGGTGAATAAGGAAAAAGCTCCGCCATCCATCACGCGAATAGCATTTGCAGTACATAGAGTTGTTGGAGAGATGAGGTTTTATAGGGGAAGCGTATGTAAGAAGAGACGATGCGACAGACGCCGTTTGAACGTATAAAAACAATGGTATCATCGGAGGTGCCTTCCGAACTGCTCGCGTTTCTCCCTGATAAATGGGAGAAGATCGGCTCGGTTGTGATACTTCGGGTATGTGAGAAGCTGAAACCGTATCAGCAGATCATCGGGAAGGCTTATGCAAAGGTGCTTGGGTGTTCGTCGACGTTACATGCTATGGGCGGGGTTTTAGGCGTGTACCGGGAGCCATGCGTCGAGGTGATTTTTGGGTCGAATCAAACAGAGACGATCCACCGGGAGAACGGGATTCGGTATAGGCTTGACCCACAGCGGATTATGTTCTCCTCTGGCAATTTGGCTGAGCGGAAGAGGATGGCGACGGTCGTAAAGCATGATGAAACCGTGGTTGATTTGTTCGCAGGAATTGGGTATTTCACGCTTCCGATGGCTGTGTATGGCAAACCAAAGAGGATTGCTGCGTGTGAGATCAATCCAGTGGCCTATCACTATCTCTGTCAGAATGTGGTGTTGAACCATGTCAGTGATATCGTCTTGCCGTTGCTTGGGGATAATCGATGTGTTGCACCTAAGGGGAATGCAGACCGGGTGGTCCTTGGGTTTCTGCATGGTTCCGAAGAGTTTTTACCGCTTGCTGTTGAGTGTTTGCGAGATACGGGTGGTATGCTTCACTATCATCAGCTGGTCCCCGTCGAGTCGATTCCAGATCAACCGTTGTCGTATGTAGAAACGGTTGCGATGCGTGCCGGTCGTTCTGTTGAATTGGTACAAGTACAGGTGGTTAAATCCTATGCCCCCGGGATTGACCATGTCGTCCTTGATGTTAGGGTGGTGGGATGAGCTTCCCTGTTCGGTTGGTGGTGTATCATACAAATGATGATGACCCGAAAAAGTGTACTGCAAGGAAATTGCATCGGTTCGGGTATGCGTCTCTTGAGAAGAGTATCAGACGGTTGCCGTCTCATGCCGTGCTGTTACATCCGTTTGCAGAGAAGAGCGTGTCACGAGAGGATTTGCCGGATGTAAAACACCATGGGCTGGTCGCATTGGATTGTTCCTGGAAAACCGCTGAACAGACGTTTAACGCGCTTAAGACTTCCATGGTGCCTCGTGCATTGCCGTTTTTGCTTGCAGCAAACCCAGTGAATTATGGGAAACCCTATCAGTTAAGCACTCTTGAGGCGTTTGCAGCTGCATTGTATATCCTTTCGGAAGTGACGCAGGCGGAGGAAATCGTACGAATCTATACCTGGGGACATCGGTTTTTGGAGTTGAACCGTGAGCCGCTTGAGGAGTATCGACAAGCACACACGAGTCTGCAGGTGATCGAGGCCATGAAAAAATATATATAAAAAGATATTCTAAAAGATATATAATATATTCCAGCATCTTTAAGTAACAAAAGGGAATGTCTACAAAAAAAGAAACAGAGGAAGAGGGCATGACATCATCACTTGAAACGTTCTTCAAACCAAAAAGCATCGCGGTCATCGGGGCTTCAAAAAACCCAACAAAAATCGGACACGCATCCTTAAAAAACATCCTTATCTCAGATTACTCCTGTAAACTGTACCCAGTCAACCCAAAAGAAGACGAAATACTTGGCCTGAAATGCTACAAGAAACTTACCGACGTCCCTGGTACCATCGACCTAGCGATGATCGCAGTCCCCGAGCCAATCGTCGTCGAAATCATAAAAGACTGTGTGAAAAAAAAAGTAAAATATGTCATTATCATCACCTCAGGGTTCTCCGAGATCGGAAACCACGAAGCGGAAGAAACCATAAAAAAACTTATGCATGGAACAGGACTCAGGATCCTAGGGCCAAACACCATGGGATATAAAAACGCATCAGACAACCTTGACGTCTCCTTTGTCTTTGGCATGCCACGAAAAGGAAACCTTGCCCTCATCAGTCAAAGTGGTGCACTGGGCATGGGGATGATCTACCTTGCCAACAATGAGTTCGTCGGACTATCAAAAATCATCGGCGTTGGAAACAAACTTGACATCGATGACGACGATCTCGTGGACTACTTCAGTGCAGACCCTGAAACAAAAGTAATCGGACTGTACATTGAAGGGATCAGACACGGACGAGACTTCATGAACAGCATCAAAGCATGTCACAAACCAATCCTCGTGGTCAAGGCAGGTAGAAGCGCAGCCGGCGCACGAGCGACCGCATCCCACACCGGCTCGATGGCAGGAAGCGACGAACTATACAGTGCAGCGATCAAACAAGCAGGCGGAATCCGCTGCCGTGATCTCGTAGAACTCTTTGACATGGCACGGGCACTTGCCGGTCAACCGGCGGCCAGAGGAAACCGGATTGGTATCATCACCAACGGGGGCGGACTTGGGATCCTTCTCACCGACGCCTGCGAGGCAAATGGCCTCACCGTGCCAAAACTCTCACCAAAGACGTTTAAAAAAATCGAAACCATCATCCCAGGGCTTGTCAGACCAAACAACCCCGTTGACCTTGTCGCAGATGCAGGCTTTTACCGATACTGGGCATCCACCCGTGCACTTCTTGAAGATGAAAACATCGATGGCATCATCGTCGCAGCGGTACATGCAGGGTACGCTCGACCTCGGGAATACGCAGGCGCCATCCTAAAAATGATTCACCAGCAGAAACTGCACCATGAATACGAAAAACCGATACTCGGATGCTGGGTCGGAGGGAAAGAATTCGAAGACCTCGTCCTTGACCTCAAAGCAGTCGGCGTCCCCATCTATCCCTCCTCATGGAGAGCAGCACGAGCGATGCTGGCACTTCACTTAGAAGGAGAACGGTTAAAGAGAGAACAAAAACTCTAATCGACCCAGTCGACCTCAAGGATCTTCTTCCAGTCTGTTTTCTTATTTTTCCATTTCTCAATCGTGTCCTTTGAAAGACACTCCTGACACAACCCAACCATAGTAAAATAACAGGAGCTACAGACCGAGTTCCCACATTTTATACAAACAAATTTCGCCGGATGGACACGACAGATGTCACATTTTCCCTTCGGTTTCTTATCCTTTAACCGCTCTTGGATAATTTTTGAGATATCTGCTTGTTCCTCTGCAGAAACCCATTGTTTCAGATCCTTGTTCATAGTGATAGATGGTGTTTTCGCAGATGAATTTTTTTGAGGCGTATTTTGTTCACTCATACTGCCGCCAGAAATCCAAATACACTATGAAATCCCATCAAACTCTTAAATTTTTTGTATGACTCTGTTTCATTTTCCGGAACAGAGCATTTGCAGTAATATGGATAAACGGGGTCACAACCAGAAGAATGAGGATATGCCAGACGGTAAGGTTACGGAAAAACCATTGATCGTCAGTCACCCGAAGAAGGAAAAGAGCCTCACTGACTAAAAAACTGAAGAGAAGTGCACCAAGTAAAAAATCAATCTGATCAAAGGGAATCCAGTCCTGACCTCGGTCCTTGCCGATACGCCGTTTAAAGAAACTTTCGATGATGTCACCAAGTAACGCTCCAAAACTAAGGGAAAAAAGGATTAGGATCATCAGGGGAAAGCCTTCAAAGTGTGTAAGATTAAGATAGCGATACTCGCTTGACTGGATGTATGACGCGGCAACCGCAAGTCCGAACCCAGCAGTCATCCCAAGAAAGGTCCCTGAGAACAATCCTTTCCATGTCTTCCCATCCCCCAGGATGCGACGTCCGTCTTTCCAGGTCCTTCCAAAGTCGATTGGGGTTCCTCCCCCCACAATCACCGCGCTTGCGTTGGCAATATAGACAGGGATGACAATCCAGAACGCCTGCAGAACAGTGGTATAGTCCATAGCAGTCGAAATAATCCAAGAGCTTAAAACGATTGTGAAAAAAAATTTATGTACTCTCGGGTCCAGGTTGCGTTCGTGTGATTTTTAAGCCGGTGTATCGGAATTTGTTTGACCGTTTCACCAATGCTTTCAATGCAGTATTGGAGATGCCAAATTTCTCGGAAACCTTATTTGCAAACGTTCCAGCAGAGCCTATGAAGTCGCAAATGTCTTCTTCAAGTCTTTTAAATTGAAAGTCATCTAAGGAGGAAACATTAAAAATCTCACTGATTTCATTGACCGGGCAGGAGATGTTGATGTTAAAGAGCGAGTAAAAAGACCGATACATCTTCTGTGGTTTTCCATCGATGCCATCCTCAGGGGTTGTCCATTTGGTTTCTGCTAGTTTCATTTTATCAAAGAATTCAAGGGCATCTCGTCCATCTTCTCCGAACTTGTCAAGGATAAGGCTACTTGGTATCCAATCCTTGGATATCTCCATAAAAACTTCTTTTTTTGTCGGCGAATCAAATGCCCTTATTATTGATACCAAATCAGTTGAATCATTAATTACTTTTGTTCGTATCATTTGATGATTACCTATTTATATATGAGGTACCCACAAACAGCTTCTCTCATATTTATACTTTTTGTATTTAGATAATATTATTAAAAATAATCATTAAAATTGAATACTTCCTTTTAAGAAAACATCTTAAATCAACTAAAACCAGTATTCCCGGAGAAAAAAACAGAGAAGAGTGGACTCGTCGGGATTTGAACCCGAGGCCTCCCCCATGCCAAGGGGGCGATCTTCCGCTGATCTACGAGCCCGGAGGACACCCTAGAACCACCATGAGCAAATAAAATTTTTGGATACAAAACTATTAGTAAACAAATCACTCTTCACTGATTACATATGAAACAAAAACAATTAGAAATTCTCCTTCAACAAATCCCAAAACCAACTAAACCCATCCCTCACCTCGAGCAATACACGACCCCTGCGACGATCGCAGCAGACGTCATTTTCACCGCCTACAACTGGGGTGATATCCACGAGAAAACCATCGTTGATTTAGGATGCGGTACAGGAATTCTTGCGATAGGAGCATACATCATGGGAGCACACAAAGTAAGAGGATATGACGTCGACCCAAACGTTATCTCGATTGCAAAAGAATATGCAACAAAAAACAACTACACAATCGAGTTTACCACCCAGGATATCAGCCAGATACAGACATCCTGCGACACCGTCCTTATGAATCCACCGTTCGGGGCACAAAAAGCAAATCTCCAAGCAGACAGAAAATTCATCGAAAAAGGATTTGAAATCGCTTCAGTGTTCTATTCATTCCATCTGAAAAAAACAATCCCATTTATCGAAAAAATGATCAACGCATTAAAGGGAGACATTACCTATCAAAAAGACTACGATTTCCCAATAAAATGGATTTTTGACTTCCATTACAAACAAGTCGTATCATACAAAGTCGCCCTCCTACGAATCACCACACGCTAATGAACCTGGATTAGAAACCGCCCATACACCAAAATGATAATAAAAGCCATGACAGTATACATCGTAGAAAAAAACAGTGTCGATAGACATGTCACAAGGAAGAAACAAAGATCAAAGAATCGGTGTGTTTGTTGATGTCCAAAACATGTACTATTCAGCAAAGAATCTCTATAATAAAAAAGTAAACTTTAAGACATTATTAAAGGACGCAATCGCAGAGCGCCAACTCGTTCGAGCGATAGCCTATGTGATTAAGGCAGATGTCAAAGACGAACAAACGTTCTATACCGTCCTTGAAGAAATCGGTTTTGAAGTGCGCTCAAAGGACCTCCAGATATTCTACGGAGGGGCAAAGAAAGGCGACTGGGATGTTGGCATTGCCATGGATGTCATGCGCCTTGCACCAAAGCTTGATACTGTCGTACTCATCAGCGGCGATGGAGATTTCTCCGATCTTCTTGAGCATGCAAAAAGTCTCGGATGTAGAACCGAGGTCATGGCGTTTGGACGAACCACATCCCATAGGCTCATTGATGTTGCAGATCTATTTATTGACCTTGACAAAAACAACAAATACCTGCTTCCAAAGAAAAACAAAAACTAGAATATTTTAAAAACTCATCAGCTATTGACCCCTCACAAAAATCGAATCTATACGATGCGAAAGAAAAAACGATAACCCAGGACATACGACAAGAAACGAACATATGAAACAAGCAGGAAATATCCCTAATCCCTCTTCCCTAGCGCATCCGAAAAGATAATAACATAGTACTTTATGTGCTTTCAGCTTAAAAAATACAAAGAAGAAAGTGGAATGTGATTGATGTGGCACGAACAAAGACAAAGAAATTCAGAGGATCCATGACCCATGGAAAAGGAAAGAAAGGCGGACGTGGCGCTGGGTTACGCGGTGGCAAAGGAAACGCTGGACTACATAAACACAAGTTTGGTTATATGTTGAAATACATGCCAGATCATTTCGGTGTTCATGGGTTTAAACGGGACCCAAGTCTTATCAAGGAATCCAAAATCATCAACGTTGGCCAGTTAGATGAAAAATTCCATGGAAAGAAAGAAATCGACCTTTCAAAAGAGGGGTTTGATAAGCTCCTCGGTAGCGGAATCGTCGAACACGGATATAAAATCACAGTGAAATCCGCGTCTCAAAAAGCAATCGACAAAATTGCGAAACACGGCGGGGAAGTAACAATAGAAGAATAAGGGTTTTTACTATGGCAGAAGAGAAAAAGAGCCGGTTATATGCCTTAAAACCGATTATAGAACGCTGGCCTGCAGTGCAAAAGCCAGAGGTCCATGTAAACTTCCGGTCCAAGATATTCTGGACAGTCCTGTGCTTGATTCTCTATTTTATTCTCACCAATATCATGATTTATGGGGTAAGTGGCACGGTCTTGGACATGTTTGCCAGTTATCGTGCCATTATGGCGGGTGCATCAGGTTCCATTATGCATCTTGGTATCGGACCGATTGTCACCGCATCAATTATTCTTCAGCTTTTTGTTGGTGCAAAAATCATTAAACTTGATCTCACAAAAAAAGAGGATAAAGCGATCTACCAAGGAACACAGAAAGTCCTTGTCATTGCCATGATCTTCATTGAAGCAGTACCTCAGGTCTATGGATATCTAAGCCCAAGCGATGGTCTGATTGCCATGGTAGGTGGCAAGGCAATGGCTGATATTATCATCATTTTACAGCTGTTCATGGGAGCCTACCTAGTGTTCCTGATGGATGAACTGATCTCAAAATGGGGCATAGGCTCTGGTATCTCCCTGTTTATCGCTGCTGGAGTGTCACAAGCTATTTTCACCGGACTGTTCAACTGGTTGCCTGGAACATCGGCACAACCTATAAGCATCTCAAATCCCCCTGCTGGAACGATCCCTGGGACGTATTACATTGCATCACAGATGACATTAGGTGAAATGGTGGATGGTGGATTCCAGTATTTGTTTATCGGTCATAGTGGATTTCAAAACGCAATTGTCCCCCTGCTTGGAACTATCGTCGTGTTCCTTATTGTGACATTCACAGAATCATCACGGATTGAACTACCGCTTGCCCATGCAAAAGTACGGGGTGCTCGAGGTCGTTACCCAATCCGACTTATCTATGCGTCGAACATTCCTGTAATTTTGATGTCTGCGCTTCTTGCAAATGTTAATATGTTTGCGCTGCTGTTTTACACCCATCCAGGACTTAAAGGGTTACCAGGCATCGGTGGACAATGGTGGATAGGGGCATATGACACGTCCGCAGGGTCAACCATGCCATATGCAGGAGGAGCGTGGTATCTGTCAAACCTCAACGGCGTCAACAGCTGGCTCATCCCTATCCTGAGTGGAGGGTATGGTGGTCATGCACCATGGCAATTCGCGCTGAAAACTATTATCTACATATCGATAATGATTTTTGGGTCTATTCTGTTTGCGAAATTCTGGATTGAAACGACAGATATGGGTCCTACCGCTGTCGCCCGACAAATCCAGAAATCCGGGATGGTCATGCCAGGATTCCGGCGGGATCCTCGTGTGCTTGGCAGGGTACTAGAACGATACATCCCAGTGGTCACCGTGATTGGTGGTGCCGCGGTCGGTGCACTTGCTGCAGGGGCTGATGCCATTGGTACTGTCGGAAATGCAAGTGGGACAGGGGTACTGTTAACCGTGGGGATCATGATTCAACTCTATGAACAGATTGCAAAAGAGCAGGCTATGGAGATGCATCCAATACTACGAGGATTCTTCGGAGCGGAATAGTGAGGAAAACCATGGGAGTCATTGTTGTGACCGGCATCCCTGGGGTGGGGAAGACCACGGTGATGCAAAAGGCAGCGGAAGGTATGGACATCAGCTTTGTCACCTTTGGGTCTGTTATGATCGATATCGCTAAAGAACTCAAATTAGTAAAAGATAGGGATGAGATGAGAAAACTTACTTTGGACCAACAAAAACAACTGCAGATAAAAACCGCTGAGAAAGTCGGAAAAATGAAAAACGTCATCGTCGACACCCATTGTACCGTGAAAACACCAAAAGGATACATGCCAGGTCTCCCGGAATGGGTGTTAAAGCAATTACACCCGACCGCTATTGTCATCGTCGAAGCAGACCCGCAGGAAATCTACAATAGACGGGCAAAGGACACGACACGGAACCGAGACCCTGATACTGTTGAAAAGATTGCAGAGCATCAGATGATGAACCGCGCGGCGGCCATGTCCTACGCAACGTTAACAGGTGCGACCGTGAAAATCGTGTATAACCATGACGATGCTTTGGATGCAGCAGTCAAAGAAGCCGAGCCGGTGATACGATGAGAAAACTTGATGATGTCGCACAAGCCGGGCAAATGATTCTTTTAATGCTTCTGCTCTTTGTTATGATTTTTATCTTCGGAAATGAAAGCATCAGAAGCGTCGTCGCACTCTCCCTTAACACTGTGTTTGCACCCATAATCGGATTTGGCGGTGCAAACCCCTTACTAACCATTATGCTTGCCGGCATCATTGTCGTGTTTCTGTCTTCATTCTTTACTCATGTTTTTACCGATTGGAAAGCGATGGGCCAGGCCCAGGAAGCAAGCAAGGCATTTAACAAGGAGATTACTAAGGCAAGAAGGGAAGGAAACACCAATCGTGTACAGAAACTTATGAAGATGCAGCCGCAGATCATGCGTATGACGACTCAGTCATCCGGTGGGATGATGAAGTCGATGTTCTTCTTATTTATCTTCATCGCTCCTATCTTCATCTGGCTAACCTATTTCCTTGGCAGTATTGTGTACTATCAGTATTTCACGGTCCCTTGGGGCACCGGCGTTTCTTTATTCGGACGTGATGGGTTTCTTATGTCGAATTGGTTTTTCCTGTACATGCTTTTTTCGTTCCTTGCAGGTCAGTTAATACGGCAGTCTTTTAAATGGATTAGCTGGTCGAGCTGGTGGCAAAATATTAGGAAAACCATTAGACCATCCGCGAAATAGGGGAACCATGGTAACGATCACAATCAGTGGTCTTCCCGGGACGGGGAAAACAACAATTGCTAGGCTTTTAGAAAAACACCTTGGGTTGCGATATGTGTATTCAGGTGAGATCTTCCGGAAGCTTGCAAAGAAACATAGGATGTCTCTGGAGGAATTCGGTAGGTATTGTGAGTCCCATAGAGAGATCGATGAAGAACTTGACCAGTATCAGCTTCGTATTTTACGGCAAGGAAACATCATCGTTGAAGGCCGTATCTCCGGCTGGCTTGCATACCGGAACAATATCCCTGCAGTGAAGGTCCTGCTTCAGGCGGATATCGATATCCGTGCCGGTCGTATTGTAAAACGAGAACAAGGAGATATCAAGAAACGGAAACAAGAGATCCTACACCGGGAAAAAAGTGAGGCAACCCGATATAAAAACTATTACGGCATTGAAATCAGTAACACCTCGATTTATGATATCATCATTGACACAGGGGATAAAACCCCAACGGAAATCCTTGGGATTATTCTTAGGTATCTGAAGGAATAAACGAGTTTTTATATCCTCCTCTATTATTCTGTGAGTTGGCATGTCTGAGAAAATGAGTATGTTGCCTTCGTTGAAACAAAGGAAACGACTGATAAAGGCGTCAGCGACGACCAATGCACATTACGGGAAGGCCCCCGCGCAGCGCACGGTTCGGGAGTTGTTACAGAATGGTTTTATCAATCTTGATAAACCTGCAGGTCCAACCTCCCATCAGGTGGTTTCTTGGGTGAAAGAAATCTTTGAAATCGAAAAAGCAGGACATGGGGGGACGCTTGATCCCGCAGTTACTGGTGTGCTTCCTATTGCTCTTGGCGATGCTCCTCGTGCGTTACAGGTGCTTCTGGTCGCAGGAAAGGAGTACATTGCCCTGATGAAACTGCATAAGCAGGTTGATGAAAAGAAGATACGGGAGGTCTGTACAAGCTTTGTCGGGAAAATTTCTCAGATGCCACCGGTGCGATCTGCTGTGAAGCGGGTGCGACGGACACGAGAGGTATACTACCTTGAGATCCTTGAGATACAAGGGACAGAGGTGTTGTTCCGTGTCGGCTGCGAAGCAGGTACGTACATCCGGACCTTATGTGTTGATATCGGGAAGAAGCTTGGGTGTGGCGCACAGCTTACTGAGCTACGGCGGACGAGGGTTGGTACCATCACAGAGGACTCGGCAGTGAGCCTGCAGGATGTAAAGGATGCATATGTCTTCTGGAAGGAGGAAGATGACGAGACCGAACTTCGAAGGACGATTTTATCTATGGAACGACTTCTTGAGGTTGTTCCAAAGATTGTGGTGCGTGATTCGGCAATCGACGCGTTGTGTCATGGAGCGAATCTCGCGGTGCCAGGGGTGGTTGAAATCGACGAGAACATAAAAGTAGGTGAGATAGCAGCCGTCATGTCACTTAAGGGTGAAGGGGTCGCCCTGGTTTCAATGGAGCTTCCTTCAGAGCAGGTTATTGAAAAAGACACAGGTCTGTGTGCGTCTCTTGAACGGGTGTTGATGAATAAAGGCACGTATCCATCCATCTGGAAAAAGACATAAAGAGGAATGACATTGCGGTCGTATTCATGCCGAGGTGGCTCAGACTGGTACGGCGCGAGCCTGGAAAGCTCGTGGGGCATCCGCTCCGCAGGAGTTCAAATCTCCTCCTCGGCGTAATTTTACAACTTTTGAATATAATTGTATGTCTAGATATGGGAGTTTGTATTAATATCCAGATAGGTTCAAATTCCTTCCCCTGCATTTTCAACAAGGTGCGCAGACGGATTTCTTATCGATGAGTTTTATTATTTTAACAAGGTGTTCTTCATCTATCTCCGCAACTGAACTGATTTTAATATGCCTCATTGTTTTACCGGTTCCTTCAAACAATCTTATTTCTTCTTTGTTTAATCCAGTAATTGCAAAACCAACATGCACACGATTTTTCAATGCAGCAATATAAAACTTACCTCCAGCATATGTTACGGCACCCCACATCATTTTTTCTTCACAACCTGGAAGCGTTTTTATGAAGATTTTTCGTACTTTTTGAAGAATTTCTTTCTGCGGTGATTTTTGTTTTTCGATATACGTATCTACCAATGTATTCATATCATCTCACCATCACTTTTATCAATGGTATTCATTTTTCTGCATTATAAAAAATTCATACCCCACATAATCAGAATACTTTTTGTATGTTTCAATTTCTTTCTCGGATATGGCAAACACTTGTAGGGCAGTAGTATTTCCCTGGTATTTTTTCTTCAATTCACGTAACTTTTTTTCCAAAGGAGCATAATACTGTTCTGTCCATGACGACATAGGTAAGGTGAAATGAGCTAGTAAATCGAAGTGTTCCTGTTTTATTACATGAATGTTGCCTTCTATGTCTTTAACATCAGGATATTCTTCCCAAAATTTTTTTGCATCCGCTGGTGCATTTGATCTCAGCATTACTCCTTCGGTTACAGCGAGATATCCTCCTTTTTTGAGAAGTTGATAGCATTTTTTTAGACCATTTTGAAATCCCATAAAATATAATGCTCCTTCTGACCAAACAACATCAAATGTGTCATCTTTAAAATCCATCTCTAGCATTGATTGATTTTTTGGGATAACTCTGTCCTCAAATCCTTCTTTGGCTGCGTTTTGCATTAAAATATCTAAAAAAGGCTGATAGTTATCTACTGCGATGATTTTTCCCTTAGAAATTCTTGCAAGTTCAAGGGTCTGCATACCTGGTCCGCATCCAATATCAAGAATAAATGGTTCGGATGGCAGATTTTTCAGATACGAAAATGCTTTCCGAGTAGACGTATTATCTCCAGGACCACCACGGGGCAGACCAGTATAGAGCTCATAGAAGTATTCCATGCCATCCATGCTATCACGATTTAATTTTTCAGGATAAAACACCTCTGAATTTATATAAATTATGAAAAAATCTCCTAAAAAATACGTACCCGCAAATTACTGTTTTTCCACTGTTTATAGGTAATTGTTATTAAATATCATGTCGATGATTTGACGGTTAAATCTCCTTATCGGCGTTGCTTATTTTCACGTATAAAGGAAGAGACATGGCAATGCTTAATAAATCGTTACGTCATAAACCCATAGAACATCATGGACGGCTTTATCCCACAAACCAGTCTTTTCATTGGTATTATCCCTGCATTAATCATTCTATATGTAGGCTTAAAAGGTTACGAAGGCTATTATAAAGATAAACTCATTTACTTAACGTTTATCGTTGGAATCATCATCGGTGTTGCTTCTGCAGCAATCGAACTGCTTACCCAAGCTATTGGTTTTTACTATATTTTTTTATTCCCTATACTGGAACAACTGTTTAAAACCATTGTATTGAATTTGGGCAGATTCCATGAGAAACAAGAAACAACGGTCTATGGTTTTTCCCTTGGACTTGGATTTGGATCGGTATTTACTCCAGTAGCTATCTATTTTGGGAATTTCCACGATATCTTTAGCATGATTGCTGCGATGATTGGGTCATTTGGATTAACGCTTTTTCATGCGGCAACAGGCATATTGATTGGATATGGGGTGTATTCAAACAAACTAGCGAAATATCTGACCCTTTCAATAGTGTTGCATTTTGTTATCACCATTGTCATAGGTGTAACAAACCTTCTTTCTATTGGGTATCTGCAAATTACATTAGTACTCTATGGTCTTCTTGTTTTCTGGTACGCACTTAAACGAGTCATGCCACGTATTTTGGCAGAAAGTCAACGACGAAAGCGGACTAAAAAAGAAATAGAGATAAAAAGCAAGTAATGATTACTAACTAGATCTGAGGTGGATAGATGGAAACAGCAGCCCCCTATGGGAATTCTATAAGCGATTCCGCTCCTTATCAAACCCCCGAACAACAAAAACCAAGTACCCTGCCACTAATCGCTGGTCTCTTATTATTGATCGCAGGGTTACTAGGATTATTTACTTGGTCATCAGCCTTGGCGCTGGACTCGTCGATGATCGAAAGTGTTCTACCAGCAGACGCACCAATCACTGTAGAGCAACTTCAGTCGCTTCTGACAATCTGCGGTATCATCGGATGTATCCTTTCTGTCTTTACCCTCGCTGGAGGCATTGTCGCTCTGAAAAGAAAGGCATGGGGACTTGCTGTAGTGGGTGGCATCCTTGGGCTTTTTACGATTGGTCCTTTCTTATTTGCTAGCATCATCGCCCTGATTGGTCTTATGTTTGTCATAGTATCACGAAAAGACTTTCAGTAGCATAGAGGAATCACAAATAGGTAACTGTAATACCCACTGGTTCATTGTACTCATAAATCTATCCATTCAAACCTAGTGCCTTTATATGTTCTAAGAATGAAAGCACAAAACCAAGAATTGATTACATCAGAGGTGAGGTTCCTGTGGGCGATGAAGACGACGAAAAAAATGAAATGTACCAAGTTCATCAATGATGATCCCAATAGCAACGCCACTGATAAATCCTGCAGGAAGACCAGTCAGGATTCGAAGGGCATTTGTACTTTCCCAAAACCCAA
>MUGD01000039.1 GCA_002900555.1 Thermoplasmata archaeon M9B2D
GGTCACGGCAAAACGTCCTTCTGAAAGTATTTTTTCTAAGTTGCTGCGATAGCTCACATTAAATTCTCCGTTTATTCTTTAGTCCCTTCGACCAATCCTTCGGTTTTTGAATATCCGTTAAGGTATCTAATATACCTCTCCTTTTGAAATCTTGATAGATATAATCCCAGACACAGTCCATTTCTGAATTAATTTCACATTTGCCGTTCGAAGAACCGCCACAGGGGCCATTTAACATAGATTTTGGACATCGTGTCACTGGACAAAAACCAAAAAAGTCATCCAAGATACACTCTCCACAAAGCAGACATTGTTTAGAAAATTCATTTACCCGTGAAATCTCCCCTAAAAATAAAGTATCAGTTCCAGCGATGATTTCCTTTTCAGGGAAGAGTTTGGCAAGTGTTTGTACACCATTACCACATGCAAGAACAAGGATTTTGGAGGATTGATTTAGTTCTTTAAAATATTCTTTTAGCATCCGCTTATCATTCATCAGATGACATGCTGGTTCAAGTACTACCCAGCCAGAAACAGGGATTTTTTCATTTATTAGCGCTTCTTTTATTGCTAAAATTTCATCTTTACCACCGGTGTGGCAGAGAGTTGCACATTCACTACATCCAACCAGAAAAACTGGCTTAGAATCAATACAACGAAGAAGATCATTAAAATTTTTTTGCTTTGTGATAATCATTAGGTTCAAAATAGACTAACAGGTTAATAAAAATATGTCTTGCGATAGTATAAAAAAAATTACCAAAGAAGTATTGCGGAAGAATTAGGATTGTAAAAACATTATTAAGTTCTAATAGGTTTACGTTAAAATAGAGATGCATGGAGAAAAACCTCGCGCAATTTATCCTTGAAAATATTTTCTTGTTTTTACCAATAGTCACCTTAGGTATCGTTAGTACAGTCGTTCTTATGTTTATTTCAAAAAAAGATAATAGAGCTGAAACTGAGAACTTGGAATCTGATTTCACAACAATCTTTCGTATCAGGTTGAACATTTATTTTTTGGTTTACCTATTTATATGGATAATGATACTCACCATTGGACTTTTTTCTGACTTTATCATTCCGACAATAACTGGTGGAATAATCGCGACGATTCCTCTAGTTTTACTAATACTCGTTGATTATAAAACGAAAAAATTAAAGGTGCGATAAACGCATGTTCTTTATTGAGATTAATCAAAATTTCGGAGAACAAACGAAATTCCTTGCTGCTTTTATTGCCCTTATCGCAATTACCTGGGTGTTTCTTGTTTATTATTCCTATAAAAAGCATGGGACAAAAAAAACTATTGTCTATTTTTTACCGATTATTATTGCATCTCTCATTATTGAATCGGTAGGAGTAGCAAGCGGTAGATATTACTATTCTGGATATATTATTTATCTTTCAGTTTTTGGTGGCGGTGTCCCTCTAATTATCGTATTGGCATGGAGTGTTAATTTATTTTTATTTCTAAATCTGGGTAAACATTTCATCTCAAAGATTTACCAAAAAAGAAATTATGTACAAATTATTTTGATCTCATCAGTAGCGGGATTATTTGGTGTTTGTCTCGATTTGCTAGAAGATCCTATCGCCCATTATAACAATTGGTGGATATGGGAAGAAACTCTTGAAGGTATAAAATTTTTCGAAGTCCCAGTGCTAAATTTCGTTGGTTGGTTTGTTTTAATTTTTTTTATGTCAATTGCTACTTTACTTATCGAACGGTCGAGATATTCGGAGAATAGGAAAATCCTTCTTTCAATATCCTCTTTATCAATTACAGGGGTTGCTATTTTCATTGTTCATGGTCTGATTGGTAAAATCTTTGAGTTTGTTGGTATTTCCTAAAAAAAAAAACCTCTTTTTCAGGATAAGTCTTTTACTACAAGTAAACCATTAAAGTAATAAAGTGAATCTCTATTAATGGAATTCATGGGTTTAGGGACATTAACAGTTGCCTGGATACGAATGATTCGCCCCCCTATATTGTTTCTCTGTTCTTTCGGAGCGGTTGTTAGTGCCTTAAACTGTGCAATCTATATGGATGAGCCCCTATCACTTTTCCAGATTCTTTTTCTGATACTTGCACCTGCGTTCCTGTCGACAGGAACGATGTTTCATAACGATATCACGGATTTAGAATCAGATAAAATCAATAGGCCGCACAAACCAGTGCCATCAGGATTATTGAAGAAAAAAACGGTGTACTACACAGGACTTGTGTTGATGATTGGATCGATTTTTCTAGCATCTTTAGTTAATTATATCGACACTAGCACAATCAACTGGGAATGTGGCATTCTTACCGTATTTTTAGTGATAATTGGTTTATACTATAATTACTATGGAAAACACCATGGTCTTATTGGACATATGGCTGTTGCATTTGGCGTTGGTGCGATTCCGTATTGGGGTGGTTTGGCAGTTTTCCCAAATCAACCCCTGCTGATGCTTCCATTGGCTGTAGCACTCTTCTTACAGGAGACCGGCAGGGAAATTATGGTTTGTGCTGGTGATTACATCGGCGATATCAAAGCAGGTTTTAAAACGACACCGGTACGCCACGGACGAAAACGATCCATGCAAATCGCCTTACTCTTCTACCTGTTGTTTATTCCAATATTTCCCTTATCTGCTTTCGATTGGGCAGGACTAAAAATGCCTCAAGTATTCGGTGCTTTATACCTCATCGGAGGCAGCATATTAGCAGCATCTCTAATTATCACCTGGTTCCGAACCTATATGGTTGTGATAAAAACAGATGACGAAAAGATGATATGGAAATCATTCGAGAGAAACGAACGGATCGGGACACGAGTCATGATCATAGTCTTTCAAATTTTCATATTACTTGAGTTATTCTATTAATCGGAACACCGGTACATGAGAAAAGCTCATATATGTTTAGACTTTAACGCACTGGTATGAAAAAGATTTCTGCGTATGCGAAATTACTTCGGTTTCCAGGCATCGGTGCTCTTGGGATCGTACCGGTCATAGCAGCATTAACCGTAGGAATATATGAAGTTTATGACCTCACCATTGTCTTTATCATCGGAGCTCTTGCAAGTGTTTTTGGATTTCTAATTAACGATTATGTCGACATCGAATTGGATAAGTTGGTCGATGATCTGAAAAAAAAACCTTTGGTTAGTGGCGAGGTATCAAAAAAAAATGCGTTGATACTTGCTTTTTATCTTGCGTTTAGCACATTCTTTTTCATTGCAGTACTATGGTATAACCAAACCATTGATTATTATAAATTCATGGCGTTGATTTGTATCATACTTGCAGGATTTTTAGGAACTTTTTATGATGTGTTTGGAAAAAATTTTGTCGGTTCTGATTTCCTCGTCGCAATTTCAGTATCGTTGATATTTTTATTCGGAGCGCTATCCTTTGGTCAACCAAACGTAATAACGTGGATAATTTTTATTTTAACTTTTGAAAATATATTGTATATGAACGTCGTCCAAAACGGGATTAAAGACTCAGATCATGATTATAAACTTGGAGTGAAAAATATTGCTCTTACATTAGGGGTAAAGGTACAGGAGAATGGCATAATAATACCTCGTAGTTTTCAAGCGTTTGGTCTTGGGCTACGTTTTTTTTCGGCAGTTGTATTTTTTATTCCTTTTGTTGTATTTGGGTATGAGTATTACATTTGGCAATTAATCTTACTTGGTTTGTTAGTCGTCGTATACCTCTATTTTGATGTAAAGTTAGTAACGATAAAAACTTTTGACCGTAACCAGATTAGGAGGATCATAGGATTTCAATCGTTTTTACGATATTCCCTTGTCCCGATCATGCTATTTTCAATAATTGGGATTCTTCCTTCCATCCTTTTAATTCTAATCCCAATAGCATGGTATATTTTATTCACACCCTTACTTGGAGAGAAATTGTTCAAACCAAGGATGTAAATCAATGAAAAAATTTCAGTAAAAAAGGGAAACTATGACCTATGATGTCATCGTGGTTGGGGCAGGTCCTGCAGGATCAACAACCGCGAAGTTTCTTTCGGAAAAAGGTTTGAAAACGTTACTGGTCGACAAAGAAAAATTCCCACGTGATAAGCCATGCGGAGGAGGATTACCACTACGTGTGCTACAAAGATTCCCGTATGTTGATAACAGCAAAAATATAGAAGCATATTCATCTAGTGGAACAATATTTTCCCCATCATTAAAATATCAGATTGAAATCAAGCGAGATACACCGATTATATCTACCATACTTAGAAAAAAATTTGATTTCGAGCTCGTGAAATATGCACAAGATGCAGGAGCTGTTTTTAAAGAAGAGGCTCCTCTTTCTACGTTTCAAATAACCAAGGACAACGTCCAGGTGACATTAAATGATGGGACCAGATTTGATACAGAAATACTTGTTGGAGCTGATGGAACAAACAGCATCGTAGCAAAAGATACAGGGTTGCGAACACCAGGAGCGGAAAAAGGCGTATGTGTTCTACAGGAATTTGAAGTTGATGAAAAAATAATGGATGATTATTTTACAAAATTGCGACATTGCTATATCCATTCGCGATTTAATACAACGGCAGGATATGGATGGGTGTTTGCCAAAAAGCACCATGTAAACATTGGATTTGGAATCATCCGTGCCTTTAAGTCGTTAGAACAGAAGCAGAGCCTATCCAAGTGTTACCATGACTATATTGAATTATTAAAAGATAGAGATCTCATCCCCCAACAGCTAAAGGAAACACCTATAAAGGGGGGAGCATTGCTCACACATCCTTTAGAAAAAACCTACGGAAATCGAGTGCTTCTTGTCGGTGATGCAGCAGGATTTGTCAATCCCTTATCAGGTGAAGGAATCTATTATGCTATGGCATCAGGGCAAATCGCTGCAGAGACCATCAAAGAAGCGATAGAAAAAAGACAAACAACACAAGAATTCCTATCAAAATACCAAACTCATTGGCAAAAGGATTTTGGTAAGGATATCGATCTTATCTTAAAAGTTATAAAAAGAGGCAGTGTGGAAAACACCGAACGGATCATTAAAATAGCAAGTAAAGATGAAATACTTACAAATCTCATGATGGGAGTAATCGCCGGGGAACTCAGTGTACAAAAATATAAATGGAAGATAGCACGAAGAGTTTTTTATAGCTCCTTTAAGAATCATTTGAGACGGTAAAAAAGAGAAAAAGGTGGAATTACCAATGAAAAAGAAAGTGTGTATCATCGGCGCAGGGATAGGTGGTTTAACCGCTGGTGCGCTTCTTATACAAAAAGGATATTTAGTTGAAATTTTTGAAAAGGAAACGACGGTCGGTGGACGAGCTCTTTCCATCGATATGTCATCGCAGACAATGGATTCCTACAAACACCTATTGGCTCGATTTAATACACAGATTGTTTTTTCAGAGCCACCACTTGAAGAAATTTTTCAAAATAGGATGTTTGAGGGATATACTCTTGATCTAGGTTTTCATATGATCGGAGGAGGGATCATACAGAAACTGAAAAATGTTATCATGGATTATTACCAAAACATCACTATATACGAATCAAGGTTATATGAACAGAAAAACGGTCGCTTTGGTTATTTTGTGACGACCATAGACAAAATTTCAATGTTACCCAATATCCTAAGACTTCTTCTTTCAGGAGAAAAAACAATGAAAGAGCTAGATGCGGTTCCGATAACTGAGACCATTAAGAAATATGGAAAAGGAAAAATGAAAAGTGTGTTAGAAGTAAACCCTCGTTTGATTAGTACCATTAATAATCTGAATTCGATTTCGACAGGTGAGGTGTTTCGAACCCAGAAAGATATGAAGCTTCGAGGAGTAAACTACCCAAAGAATGGTCTTTTAAAGATATCACAGACTATCGCTGAGTACATAGAAAAAAATGGCGGAAAAATCCATCTGAATAGCCCTGTTACAAAAATTATCATCAATAACAAGAAGGCAGAAGGGATTATTGTGAACGATACAAACTATTTCTTCGATGCGATTGTATCAAACATTGTAGTCCAAAAGCTTTTTACTATTGCTGATGAAGCTCAGTTTCCAAATGAATATGTCAGTATGATAAAAGGTCTTGAAGGAACAGGGAGTCTATGCGCGTATTATTCTTTAAAACAGATTGATCAAAGATTACTAGGAAAAACATTTATTTTTATCGAACGAAATATTGGTGTTGACGGAAATGATGCTGCAGGCATGATCGACTTCATTTCCGCAAAGGCAGAAACAGGATTATCGCCTCCTTCACAGTATCTCGTACAAGCATACGTTATTTGCACTCCAAAGGAAGCAAGGGACATAAATGTTCTTAAAAAACTTAAATTGGCATTAGATAAAAACCTCGAACGTATCATCCCTAATTTTCATTCACAGCTCAAATGGGTTATTTACCCAGCCATCTGGCATTTGGATGGGGTAGCAAAAACGATTGATAATACAAAACCAGATATACGAACCCCTGTCGAAAACCTCTATATGATTGGGGACTGCGTTAAAGCCCCAGGGATTGGAATTAACTGTGCAATTAACTCCGCACAAATCATTCAAGAGATGCTTCCTGCATTTCATGAATAAAATAAAAAAATTTATATAATACTAAAATGACTAATTCATGAAGACGTCCTCTAGCAGAGCAGAGTAATTAATATAACATACCTCTCTATTTAGAGCAACGAACTACCGACATATTTGGTGCAATAATGTCTGTTAAATTAACAATGAAAGAACCGTACATTAAAGGCAGGTTTCTTTCAAAAAAATTTAGAGGATACTTTGATTTGCTCAGACCGTTTACGTTACTTGCGCCTTTTTTTGTTTCCATGTTTATCATGTTTGCTAGCCTTGTCTACAATAATAGATTTATTGAATTTCCGAACTGGTGGATTATTATCGGCCAAGCAAGTCTTACATTGGCATTTTTAAATGGTGCATCGAACGCATTGAATCAGGCAACAGACGTAGAATCAGACAAAATATCAAAACCGTACCGTCCGATTCCGCGGGGTGTCGTTGAACGTGATGAAGCACAAAGTATCGCGTATATTCTTTATCTCTTCGCCCTGCTACGTGCAGTTACAATTAATACATGGTTTGGAGTGTTTGTATTCCTTATTATGGTATTTACCGTAATCTACTCACTTCCACCACGAATGAAACGATTCCTCTTCGTGAATCAAGTATGGGTTGCCCTCCCACGAGGATTTTTTGCTGTTCTTGCTTCCTGGAGCGTCTTTGGCGACCCATTTGAGATGGTTCCGCTCATGATCGGATTCATTGCCCTTATATTTTTTATAGGAGCTATGACAACAAAGGACATCGTGGATTGTGAAGCTGACAGAAAAACAGGGACACGAACTCTTATTAATACATTTGGTATAAAAAAGGCAGCGTTCATTTCACTTCCCTTCCTTCTTACCTCATTTGCAATAATTCCATTTTTAGTCCATTATCAAATGATAAACGCCTATTTCTTACCACTAACAATTTTCATCATTCCAAGTTTCTTTATCTTCTACTTAATGCTTAAACAACAGAAAAGTGAGACTTTGGAAAACGTTCAAGCCTGGACTTTGATGTATATGACGTACCTTTTCTATGCAATCAGTTTTACGACCCTTATTATTCTCGGAGAACTTGGACAACTTGATTTTATTACGCCCCTTTAATTAAAAATCAGTGTTTTTTTTTTAAAATCTGCAAATTTAAGGAGAAAAAGAGTCAACTCACTATCTATTGATATTAAAAAGGTTCTTATATCTATAAAACAACTCTTTTATATAGAAAACCCCAATAATTATATCAAAAGGAGATCTATGCGAAGATCAAATATCCTCATAGTTAGTATTCTTCTTGTGCTTATTTGCTTAGTCGTAAGCTTACCAGCATCCTCGCAGGACGATATAAACCCTCTTTGGGACACAAGTTTTAGACAGTGGGCATATCGACAAGAATTCCATCTACCGATCCCAACATACGACCCTGCCGCTCATTTCCTTCCAATCGATATCCGTCTACGATTCGAACAACCCTGTTGGACGGAAAATGAAAATAAAACCTCAATTCGAATATCCTGCTTTCATAACGAAAAATGGCATGAATTAGAATCACAAATCTATTCGCTTACCAAAGCCAATGGGGCAACAAATTGTATCAATGAATGCAATGTCATATTTTTAGTACCTCCCTTCGCAGATGGGACAGAGAGGTATTTTATCTACTATCATGATGATGTAACATCAAAAGCATATTATGCGGATCATGTAGTAATCCAGGATACTAATTATTCTTCATCACCCTTACCCGAATTATCAGCAAAAGCAAGATTTTTTGGAGTTAAACAAGATGGGTACTGTATCTATGCTGTAGGGCAAGAAGGAACACTTCTAGATAGACCATGTGCACAAGTAGTCGTTAAACAAAAGAAGGGAATCAGGCAATTTGATTTAATTTATTCCGATGAGATTGTGTCATTTGCATTTGCTTATTACTATGGAAGTAAAGAAAAAGATGAAAGTTCTTCTGACCAAGTTTTTATCGATAAAAAAATCTTTGTCGATGGAAACCTTATGGGTGAATTTGGAATAATCAGCGAATCGTTTAAAAAGGACGTTCAGACAACCGCTATTTATCGATACTATTATTGTCCATTGGAAGAAAAACGCCTGTATGTAAACGTTAAACATGAGATGCTAAAAGATGCAACTGTCCAAGGCATTGATAACATTGACGGACGATTCGGCTCTCTTATTTCGCTAAAAACACGGAGTGCTGCGGTTGATTCGCTAAATTTTGGAGAAATCCACCCATTTTTAAATTTCTATAGTGAAAATGAAAAAATTGAACAATATCAAATAAATCAGAATCCCTCCACGAAAGAACGCGAATGGATTATCTCATATAAAAACGATGCAAGTCTCGGAACGGAAGCATGGTTATGTCATGGAGAAGGAAAAACAGGAAGAACAAACGCGGTTCTCTTTGCAACCAATCAAGGAATTGTGATATCAGGGACCGATGAACGTGACGGTATCCAGTTGAAAGTCGCAGTGAAGGAATACCTAAATTTTCTAGGAACTGAAGTCGACTACGTCTCAATTAATTTTGGAAGACGTTCGTACACACCTGGACATAGCCACGATGTAACAATACCATCAGATTTAATAGTCCAGTTTGATGCAGAGGTTTTTTCCTCAGAAAATGGCGGATATGAGGCGGTACAAAAGGAATCTGTTCTTTATAAGGCTTTGATAAAATCCCGTAAGCTTTCAGGTGATATTCCATTTGAAAGAGAAGAAAAGAGATATAATGTAACAATCATCACCAGATTTGGAGGAACATATGTATCTCATCCTCGGCTGTCAAATCTCACAAGTGCCGCGTTTCCAGTGATGTGGATAGAACTGCATCGCGATGGACATCTGATTGCTGAAGGCACGGCAGATCGATCTCTTTTAACGAGAGCAAAAAAAACATTCTATGGTGTTTTAGAGGGTGACTACCTTGTTAAAGTGTTTTTCAAAGGGGCTAAAAAGAAGGTGTTCACAGGTTCAACGATACTTCATCTGATTAAAGACACAAAAGTGAATATTTTCTGTACCTGGGAGCGAACAATACGATTTACATTTCTTGACCAAAATGGACAGGGAATCGCTGGAGTGACTGGTTGGCTTACTAACAAAGATGGGGTGCTGTTTGACCAAAACATAACGCAGTACGACGGAGAACTCATTGTCAAAGCTCCCTATAATATGAGAGATCCTTATACATTGAGGGCAGAATATAAAAATTTTATTATTTATAACCAGGAACTCAAAAAAACCTTTATAAAATTGAATGAACAAGTCGTTCTTCAGCTCTATAACTTTGATGTCGTGGTAAAAGATTCCCTTGATTTACCGCCAGGTGTTGATATTACACCCGTGCTGATAACTCCTGACGGAAATAGAACCATTCAACTAACTCCAAAAGAACGAAGCAAAGGAGTTTATACATTTGAAGATGTTCCTACAGGTGATTATCAACTTCAAATTAGTTATGGAGAGTTCATTGATGATATCCATGTATCTATTCCAGATGCCGGTGAAGTCATCATAATAAAGTTTTCAGCTATTTTTGATATGACAATCGATGTATTCGACTCCAAAGGAAATATTGTTACGAATGATGATATTGAATTCACTATTTTGCGTGATAATCAAACGATAATCAAGACAAAGCAGAAAAGTATTACGCTTCCTCCTGCTCGCTACACAATCAACGCACATTTAGAAAATAAGCTTATCGGAGTCAAACACGTTGAGCTTATCAATGATAGACATTTGATGCTTGTAACGACGATAGATTCCTTTTTCCCCCTGGTTCTCTCTTTGCTTTTATATTCCCTGTTTGGATTTTTTGTCATATTAACAATAGTAAAAAAATTTTCATTTTCATCGCTATTGAAATCTCTTGCCATTTTACTTGTCGTTTTTTCAGTTTTCCAGCCCTGGTGGTTATTCACAGGGTCATGTTCAACACAACCAATAGAAAAAACTACAGCGTTATATATAAATCCAGGAATGATGATTGAAACAAAAAAGTATTATGGGGAGATATCTCTAACCATTGCAGAAATGCCTGATATCTTCCTTGTGTTTCTTGCGGTAGTAATGCCACTCGCATCACTAGCATGTATTAGTCTTGGTCTTGGCATTGCATTAAAACGGACAAAGAAAAAGAACTATGCATTTTTTTTAAGCATCGTTGGAGTTATCCTTTTAAGTGTCTTAATACCCTCATTTTATTTTGGGACAACAAAATTAATAGAAGCAAGCATCGGTTCTGTCCAAGGGGAAGGGTTGCTTACCATTTCTATTGAATCCGAGGAAGTACTGATGCTTTCGAGTTGGGGTTTTAGCGAAGGATTCTATATTGTCTGTGGTGCAATTATCGTGGCAGTGTTAGCGATACTTTTAGACATTCGTTTGATTCTTAAGCAGAAGAAAAGATTGTTATGATTGCAAAACTAAGAGCAAAAATAAAATAGGTTCCATACATTAATGTCCATGCCGATGTGTTTTCGTATTTTGTATTTTTTTGTTTATGGCACATCAACCATCCAATAACAACACTTAAAAAACTAAGTAATGCAAGAGGGAAAACTGTTGAAGGAATAATATGGAAATGTGCAAGAGGGACAATTATGCAAAATGCGCCAATCATAAATACAAGCGAGAATATCGAAGCTATTTTCAATCCGAACACATTGACCAATGTTTTTGTTCCGACGATTCTATCTGCATCTGCATCTAATATATCTTTGGTCGTTGTTCCACCAAAAAGAAACAGCGCAGCAACGCATCCTATCGCAAGTGGAAGTGAATCAGAAGGATTTCCAAACACACTCCATGAAGCAACAATTCCTAAAAAACCTCTTGAAATAGCAACCCATAGCTGATTGATAATCAAAAATTTTTTTATGCGTGGTTTTACCGAATACGTGATTGAGAAAAATGCAATGATGAAAATGAAAAAAGCGAACAGTAGATGGACGGTTAGTGAGAGAAGAAATGCGATAATGTAGAGGAGGAACGATAGGTAATAGGCTTCTGTTGGTAAGAGAAGTCCTTGTGGAATCGGACGATAGGGTTTAGAAAGTGCGTCTTCTTTCCAGTCTGTAGCTTGATTTAACACATTTGAAGCGCCATTGAGTAATGCAAAACAAAAACTTGCAGTAAGAATAATCTGAAGTAGAGAGACAAATGGAACCGTAGTGTCCCCGGATCTGACAAGACTGGCTATAATGACGCTACTGGACACTATCAGAGGGGCTAAAAGGGTAAATGGCCGAAGAAGTTTAAGATAAAGTCGTATTTTTTGAACGGTAACCTCACCGAAATAATCCATAATATTAGCGTGCTTGCTTTTTTTATATAAATATATCTTTACACTTCTTATCAAAAACAGTATTATTTACAATATTAGTAAGTTAGGCATTTGAGACGATTAACGCCATCAATATCATGAATAAATGTATAGACCTCGATGGGAACCAAATCCTGCCACGCTTCGTCGTGAATCATGCGTCTGCGAATCTCCTTTCCGGAATACCGTTTTCGATCGAAATACGCGGTTCTCTCAATCCTATATCCTTTCTGAGAAAAAAGTTTTCTCGTAAATGGATTATTTGCAATGATTACATCAAAATCACTAACGATAGAACAAACATGATCAACCCATCGGGGCGGATCGTGAATATCAGGAATAAATATGATTGTATAATTTCGAATTCCTTTAGCGTCCAATGATTGCGAAATCATATGATACCGTTCTTCCTTAGAAAATGGGTTATCAGCAGTATCATGATATTGGGAAGAACCGATACCGATGATGATCATCTCATACTGATTGTTTAATTGCTGCAATATTAAAAGATGTCCCATATGGAAGGGTTGAAAACGACCGATAAATAACGCCTTCATATTAAACCCATGATTCTATCTACGGAAGGATTGTTTTATTTCTTTCATTTTCGTAAAGATATTTTAAAATTCACTATTCATCCGATTGAAGTGAAGTTAGCTGTTTCTTCCGTTCCGATTCGAGTTCTACCTTTCCTATGATTTTCGGAGGGCGCATCTCTTTTAACTTGCGCAATAGTTCTTCTTTTCCATTACCTACAAGGGCATTTTGAAGAACATCTGTCAAGGTTTCAACAGGGATGATTTCGATAATTGTCTTGTATTTATCCTCAATTAATACATCATTTAAATTCGCCTTTGGGATAAGTACTGTCTTAATCCCCGCTTCCGCTGCTGCCTCAATTTTAGCAGTCACTCCGCCAATGGGAAGCACGGTTCCTCGGATACTAATCGATCCCGTCATCGCGACATCCTGTCGGACTGTGACATTTTCCATAGCGGAGATGACAGCGGTAATAAGAGAAATGCTTGCAGAGTCTCCTTCGACGCCCTCATACGTGCCAATAAATTGAATGTGAATGTCATGTTTGGAGATATCTCGACCCATATACTTTTTTATGATTGCAGAGATGTTTTGTACCGATTCCTTTGCGATATCCCCAAGTTTTCCTGTTGCAATTACCTTTCCCTCGGACTGGGACCCCGCCGGAGTGACCTCCGCAACGATTGGTAATACCAACCCAGAGAACTCACTCATGGATGGATCAGCCGAATGCACCGCAAGGCCATTGACCACACCGACCTCTTCCCCCAATGTTCTAAAGGAACGATAGCTCTTCTGCGATTCTAATGCCCGATCTGCCACCTGTTGTTCTAACGACCGAGCAATGCGTTTTGCCTCGATGACATGCTGTGGTGTGATAATCTTATCTTTTCGCTCATAGGCAATATCCCCAGCGACTCGAATAAGACCACCTAGTTCACGCAATCGTAGTGATAGTTTTCCTTTTCTACCTGCTCGTCGTTGCGCTTCGTGAATGATTTCTGCCACCGCTTCTTTGTCAAAATGACTTATCTTCCCATCTTTCTTTACTTCTTGGGCTACAAATCGTATCAGTTTTTCCCGATTCTCCTGTGTATCATCCATGACACTATTCAGATAGCTTTCATAGCCATATCCCCTGATTCGAGACCGCAATGCAGGGTGCATTCCGTTTAACGCATCAAGGTTTCCTGCGGAAACAAGGATGAAATCACAAGGGGCAGGCTCTGTTTTCACCATCGCACCGAAACTTCTCTCCGACTGGCCTGTAATTTGAAATTTTTTCTCCTGTATAGCTGTAAGGAGATGCTGTTGAGAGGGCAAACCCAACGTATTAATCTCATCGATATACAGTACTCCTTTATGGGCACGATGTATTGCCCCTGCCTCTACAAGCTGATGGGGTGGGGTTTCCAAACCAGCAGATTGGAACGGGTCATGCCGGACGTCACCAAGTAATGCGCCAGAATGTGCTGCAGTAGCGTCAATGAAAGGGGGTAAGTCATTTTTTTCATGCGATACTAATAGTTTTGGAATCATTTGTAGTTCTCTTCTTTGAGAGAATCCACCCCTAGCAACGATGAGATATACCATGACTGCTGCAATGACACCAAAAATCGCGTATTCAAAACGGCCTGTGATAATTGCTCCTATGAGAGAAAGCGTTACTATTAATAAGACGATGCCAAGAATCATACTGTTCTGTTGTTCTACTTTCCGTTTTGCGTCCTCTCGTTGCGTTTTAATTATTTCATTGGCTTTTCCTGCTGGAACAACACGGATTGTCGGGGTGTTTGTATCCTCACTATTTGGATACACGATGATGTCCTCAAGTTCCCCTTTTGGTAAAAACTCTGTCATGGCACGAGCGACCATGGATTTTCCTGTCCCCGGGTCACCGATGAGCATGACATGTCGTTTCTGTTCGGCTGCTTTCTTGACGATGGCAACAGTCTGATCTTGTCCGATTACCTGATCAAGCAGACTTTCGGGGACTTTGATTTCCTCTGTTGTTGTAAAATTGATATCCTGAATCCAAACATTGATCGGGGGTAACTCCTCTTTGCCTTGTTCGTGCTGTTCTATTTGGTCAGCAGTTTGTTTTTTGGCCATGGTAAAAACTTCCATCTTACAAGAACATAGTGAAACGTTCTTGTTTGAGATTCACCGACATATATGGCATTGCGTATATCAATTTTTTTCTTTCTTGGAACATAAAACGCCGTTTACTTTATAATGCAATAGCTAATACCATTCGGATAATGACTTTTGATAGAAAAACACTTGTTATTCCAGATAGAACCTTGTTCGAGGAGAAGTTGATACTAACCAAAGGCGATGTCGTAATCGGTGATCGTTCTTTCCTGAGATTCGGAATTAATACTGATGGTAGAATTTTTGTCGGTGAACATGCAATTATCGACGGCAATCTTGATTCCCCTCATGATGTACGCGTCGATATTTTTTCGACGATAGGCGGAGACATTAAAAGCGGGGGGAACGTGTATTTAGGAGAGAAAACAAAAATAAAGGGGGCTTTGTCACTCAAAGGTGATTTAGATGTCGGTGACAGTGTTGAGATTGAAAAAGGATTCGAAGCAAAAGGATGGATAAACATTAGGAACCCGATTCCTATTGTCATATATATATTTGTATATCTTTTACAATTGCTAAAAATGGGAAGAAGCGAAGAAATCGAACGAATACTTGAAGAACTTGAACAAAACGATGGCGATACCATACCAATCTCAGAGTCTTTTTTATTTTTACCAAATAACTCTCTTATTAGCACATCAAATTCCAAGGTAGAAGGCAGCGTTCAAATTGGTAAACAATGCAAACTATTAGGTAACTACGATATTAAGGGAAATGTTTCTGTTGACGAGAAATCAGAGATCTTTGGCGCATTGAAAGCAACTGGGAACGTCTTTATCGGTAAAAAGGTAAAAATCTACGGTGACATTACATCTACAGGGATGGTCAACATTACAGAACAAGTGGATATTAAAGGCAATGTGACAGCTGAGGAAATATTACTATCAAAAACTGCCGTAATACAGGGGACACTTCTAGCGAAGAAAGGAATTTCTTTTATCGACATATCAAAGGAACAAGCCATTGAAAAAGTGAAGCGGTATGATAATGATGTAGACGTTGTAGATGAAGTAAAAAAAATGTTGGAGTAGAAAAAAATGCAACTGGGCATTGTTGGAAAACCAAATGTTGGAAAATCCACTTTCTTCAACGCTGCAACCAAAGCACATGCAGAAATTGCAAATTACCCGTTCACTACTATTGATGCAAACCGCGGCGTCATGTACATCCGCAAAGCATGTCCTTGTAGAGACGCACACGTGACCTGTACACCTCATAATTCACGATGCGTTGATGGGATACGATTTGTGCCAATCGAAGCAATCGATGTTGCTGGACTTGTACCTGACGCACATAAAGGAAAAGGACTTGGTAACAAGTTTCTCGATGATTTACGACAAGCCCATGCGCTCATCCATATCGTAGATGCCTCAGGAAGTACTGATGCAGAGGGAAATCCCTGTGATGTCGGTAGCCATGACCCCATCTCAGACGTTGTCTTTCTTGAAAAAGAAATCAATTACTGGCTCTTTGGCATTATTAAAAAAAGCTGGGAGATTATCGCAAGAAAATGTGAACTTGAAGGAAAAAAGATAGAAAAAATGCTTGCAGAACAACTAACAGGATTAGGAATTAAAGAAGAACACATTACAGGTGCGATCAGAAAAATAAATCTTGATTCGACGAAACCATCTCAATGGAAAGACGAGCATGTTTTCCAACTTACCGACTATGTCCGTACGATAAGCAAGCCAATCATTATTGCATTTAACAAATCCGACAAAGCACCAGACGCTCTCATGACAAAAACAAACGAACTGACCAACTACATCGTTATTCCCTGTAGCGCAGAAAGCGAACTGGCATTAAACAACGCGGCAGAAAAGGGCATCATCGCATACACACCTGGGGCTAATGAATTTACACTCCTTAAAAAAGAAGGAGTTACGGAAAACCAATTAAAGGCATTGGAATACATCAGAACACATGTGCTGACCAAATATGGATCAACTGGTGTACAGCGATGTATTGATGAAGCAGTCCGGATGCTTGACCTCATCGTCGTGTACCCTGTCGAAGATGAACATCACCTAACAGATAAAGAAGGACGGATACTTCCTGATGCGCATTTAGTC
>MUGD01000194.1 GCA_002900555.1 Thermoplasmata archaeon M9B2D
TGATCTCGCCATCTCTCGGACTGCGAAGGTTGCTGCAGCTTGGAAGTCAAAAACAGTCCAAACTACAATTCCAAAGGACCAAACGGGAATCTACATGAAACTCTGCAAATGGTCCTCTGACCTGTCAACAGACATCCCAGTGACAAGGTTATTGTAGTTCTACTCCTCTGATTCTTCCAGGAGGAACGGAAGTGCCCAGTTGGCAAAGACAAATGTGGCACCTATTGCCCAAATACTTGCTAGATTCACATGCCATACCAGGAAGGGAATTGTAGTTATTCCAAGAATCAAAAAGGCGCCTCCTGTCACAAGTGCAAATACTGCATCTAAGATTAACACTGATTTGAGTGGGGTCCCCTTCGTCTTTCTATACAATGGAATGATAATAGCCAAACCAAGTAGAACTACGAAACTAATGATTTCTTCAATTCGAATAGATGCAAAGCCAAAGACACGATCGATCTCTGCCACATCATCCTCTGGAGTTATCATTACGACCTTAACAGTATGTTCTGTCTTACTGTATAATCCCATGTCAATGCGGAAGGTGAATCTTCCGGATGATACATCAACAGTGACATTGTTATAGTCTGCTAGGACGACATCGTCAACATAGACTGCCGCGGTAAGGCTGTTCCAGTCACTCTCTACATCAACGATGAAGGTCGCATAACCAATCATTACTGCATTCGTTGTCGCAAATCGTAATTCAGGAGCTCCTAGGTTATCAATAACCCAGACCATCGTAAATCTCCACATATGACCAAAGATATCGTACGCCAATAGTGTCACATTGTGATTACCCTCGGTGAATTGTGTCGTATTGACACTCACGGCATTATAGCCTGGCAGCAAAGTTATGTTATGAAACTCACTGGCTAATTGATCATCCACATATAGCGATGCTGTGACATTATCATAGGGTGTCAGAACTCGGATTCCAAATTGGAGTATTCCTTTTACTATATCGTAATTTGTCAATCCAGATATCCATACTCGTACATAATCTAGAAATTGTAGATCCAATGAATCACTTGCTGAAGCACCTTCGCCAGTATAGGCGACAATACCAATCACATGCTCCCCATTATCATACCTAGACGTGTTTATTGTGTAGTTATTTGCTCCTGGCAAGATTGCTGTTCTATCGAATTCTTCAGTTATATCACCGTCAACTGTGACATTTAGATATAATTCTGGATGTGTGGATGTTATGTTCAGCCACAGTGCTGTTAGACCTGTCACAATAGTGTTTGGTGCTGGCCCCAGAATAACGATTGAAGGTGCCATATGGTTATTGACCATAAAGAGTAAGTGGTATGTAACACGTGCATTTTCACCAGTAACATTATACTCAAAGAGTAGTATGAAGTTTAAGGCTCCTTCCGGTAGTTCCATTGTATCAATTGAAATGATTTGCTCTTTAATTCCAATGTAACTATTGTTGAACTGGGAATACGGAATAATGCCCTCTACAAACATTGTGAAGTTCAAGGGATCATATTCTGAGCCAATAAGCAGAGTTAGATTGAAGACACCTGAAACCGTAGTCTGATTTGCAGGACTCAGATGATCGATTGTAATTGGCACTCCATCATTATCCACCAAATACACAACGTACATAGCTTCTGCAAAATGCGTTGCAAGAACATCGTATTGGAAGTAAAAGGTGAAATTATCATATCCTTCAATGAGCAAATTTGTATCAACAGACACAGTCTCAATTCCAGTGCCTATCAATTTTGGATTATAGGATGGAAGGGGTTGCCCATCAACAAAGACTGTGAGGTTTAGTTGGTCATAATCAGAGGTAATGTTGATATCAATGTCGATGGCTCCAATGACCTTAGTATCATTTGCAGGAGAAATCAAAGAAACATCAAAATTCGGACTGATATTATCAACAAAGTAGAGAAGGTAGACTGACTCTTTCTCAGCGAGATTCTCAAAGAGAATTGTGAAGTTCAGCATTCCCTCTGCAAGAGTTGTTGAATCCACACTAATCGTCTGAGTCCAACTCGGACCTGCTGGAACGTTTGTTTCATTATATGCTGGATAGATTGCACCATCGACAAATAGAGTGATGTTCACTGTAGCAAAATCTGAGGTCATGTCCAAAATAATATTGAAAGTCCCTGATACCGGACTACCATTTGCAGGACTTGATAGAGAAGCTGTGATATTTGGAGAATCAAAACCAGCTGTCCTCAGAATGTTGCGTGGAGCGCTCATTGCTTGCGTGTCTTGTGCGTGTGGCAATATTGTCTGCACTTGGGTACTGCTCAAAATCATGAATGCGACAAATATGAGCGCCAATAATCTACCTGTTCTTTTCATTCCGGTGCCTTCCTAAAATCCAATAATCTCTTATCGGGCGGATGGAGGCAGAGAAATTGCACTGCTTTTAAGCGTAGCGCAAGTTGTAGTGTCGTACAAGAGATAACTTTCTTAATTTTCTAGAACATGTTGAGAAACTTGTTGCATAGCCAAGGGCATATAACGAAGTAGGAGGAACTGCCCTACAGATTAATATCATAGACAGCCATGCTTTACGAGACACTCAAAAGAATCCTGACGCATACTCAAACCCAATGGTACGAGTGACTGGATATAATGCCTTTTTCACTCAAATAGGTAGAGAGCTACAGGAAGAAATCATAACACGCACGGAGCATATCCTTTGATGAGTAAGACTGGTATTGTAACCAATATTCAACGGTGTTCAACTGAGGACGGTCCAGGTATCAGAACAACTGTCTTCTTCAAAGGTTGTCCCATGAAATGTCTTTGGTGTCATAACATTGAAGCCATTGATCCTGATCCGACTATTGTCTGGTATGCCGTGAAATGTATCGGGGACCAAGCCTGCGTTCGAGCTTGTCCAGAATCTGCTCTTGAGCTAACCGCTGATGGAATGAATATTGATCGAACTCGTTGCACAGTGTGCGGTTCTTGCGAGGAGGCATGCCCTACAGGGGCAATGAAGCTAATGGGAAAGCTTTGGAAAGCGGATGATCTCGTACAAGAACTTCTTCGTGATAAGGTGTTCTTCACAACATCAAACGGTGGAGTTACCCTCTCAGGAGGAGAAGCAACTTTTCAGATGGAGTTCGCAATTCAAGTAGCATCAGGTCTTCAAAAGAATGATGTCCACGTAGCTTTGGATACATGCGGCTATTGTAGTGAGATGAACTTCAAACGCATTCTCTCGCATGTTGACTTGGTTCTATATGACCTAAAAATAATGGATCCGCAACGACACGAAGAAGACACTGGAGTCCCACTCGAACGTGTATTATCGAATGCACGGATTCTTGCTAAGAGTGGAATACCTGTTTGGATCAGAACACCAGTGATTCCAGGGCATACTGATGATGAGGAGAACATTCGTGCCATTTCCAGATTCATTGTTGATAATATGCCTAATGTGGAACGATATGACTTACTCGCATTCAACAGGATGTGTACAGACAAGTACGCCCTATTCGACCTGGAATATCCTCTCAAGGATACAGAACTCATGACTGAAGAGACCATGGAGCGTCTAGCAAGAATAGCTCGAGAAGAGGGTGTGCCCTTTGTAACATGGTCTGGAATGACTCAGAATATTGCCAGAGATATTTCGACAAGAGAACCGAAGGTACCCTCCTGTGGGAACTAATATTCTAAATCAAGAACTCCTCGATGGAATATAGTTCTTCATGACTTCTCAGTTTATGATAGCCAAAGACTCGAACAACGAACCAAACGTGTAGATGTACCTGTGCTAATCCCAGAAGTATAAGTGAGGAGTTTCGTCACACCACAATGCTTTTTGTAGGCACAATA
>MUGD01000195.1 GCA_002900555.1 Thermoplasmata archaeon M9B2D
ACGGCGCCTAGGGTTTTGTTTGTTTCCAGTCTGGGTATTGCGTTGGGTTTTGGCACCCGACAGTTTTATTTTTGTTTGATGAAGGGAGGTCGAGGGATGAAAATTGGAATGGAAGTAAAAAGTAATGTCGTTGTACTTGGTGACAAAGTGATTTGCGAAAATACAGAAATTTTTCCCGATAACACAAGGGTCGAACCTTTTCTTGTTATCGACGGAGAGGACGACATGGTAAAAATTTCAGACATCGTTTTTGTTAACCGTCTTCAGTTTTGGAAACACTATCGACTCTATGTGCTCGAGTCGGTTTTATTATTGTCGATAGCAATTTACTTACTTGTCGTTTGAAGGGAGGTTTTGGAGATGGGAAAATATTTTAACCCGCCGACGGACACCGAGTTGCTCGAGGCTGGAGGTCGACAGATTGAGGCCAGTTCCTATGCTGAGTCTCAAAACAAATTACAGACCAGAGAGTTGTTGATTGGACTCTTCGATTGTGGAATGTATTGTTGTGCTCCTTTAATAGACTCTCAGGAGGAATGGGATTGGCAGATGACTCAGGAGCAAACTTTTTTAGGACTCTTTGCGGTACCTGCCGACGAGGCTGCGAAGAGAATTTCGAGGTAGTAATGGTCATTCCAAATAACAAGCTACTTAAAGGTTCCGTTATAACCTGTTATGCCTGCGGTGGACCTGTATATGAGACTAAAAAGGATCTCAAGTCATTGGATCCGATTACTGCCGATACTATTTGTCGCTTTGATGGAACTCCGGTACAAAAAGGAGAGAAAATGGTTTGTCCTCATTGTGGGGAGCCGTTTTTTACAATAGCAATTGGAACTGCTCAAGCGGTTCCTAGAGATTGGCCACAGGATGAATTATAAATGGAACGAATTGAGAATAGAGGCGAAGTAGTGTTGGCGGACTGCGAGTTCGATAAACAAAATCGAATTATTGACACCATGGTAACTCAAGGCTACAAATTTGATCCGAGCCAAAGTAGAGTGAAGCTAGTTTTTAAAAAGGAGGAGGGAGACAATGGAACGAGTTAACACTACCATGGTTTGTAGTGAGTGCGGCATCGAGACTACAAAGCGGATATCTTTATTCGAGGCGGCAGCCATACCCATGAATTTTACTGGAACGATTGATGTTAAGAAGGTAGAGGGTGGTTATGTCTATACGATCGACCGATGTATCGAGTGTCGCAAGTTGTGGACTCGAATTAAAAAGTTTTTAAGGAGATTGAAGGATGGCGCGAAAAAGAAGAGTTCAAAACGGGAAATGTAGAAAGTGTAAAATCATTTATAGTTGGAGAGTTCGAGTTGAAGGGTTCAGCAGGAAGGCTCTGTTGTTGAGAGACGCGCATTGTCCTGAATGTTCCGAGAAACTCGTTCGCTGCTCTAAGTCCGACTATGACGAACTCAAGTTCGTTGTTATGAAACCACTTCACCACGACTTTGTTGTGGAGAGAATTGGAATTTGAAAGGAGGACTAAACAATGGATGCTTATGCCGAGGCGGAAAAGGTAGACAAGATTCTTCGTCGTATCGTTGAGAAGAACGACATTAAGGCGAACAAGAGAGAGTTCAAACTCTTTTGTCGTACAGTTCGTTCGACAATCGACATCATTGATGCCGCGACCGAAGACGAAAAGTTTTTGGATCGTTGGTTGAAGAAGGAGAACGATGACGATGGCAACTAAAACAATTCGCGTGGTCGCGATGTCAGACAATGGAAAGACATTCGAGATGACTATGACTGATGTAGAGGTCGCGAACGGAGAGGAGTTTAAAATTTTTGTAGACGACAAACTAATCTTCGAGAGTGCTCGTGTATTCGACCTCACTCGTATGGCTAAACAAATTGGTGAAGCCATTTCGAATTTCAAAATTGTTGTAAGGAGGGAATGAATAATGGAATCGATATGGGAACAGATTGTAAACAAAAAGGATGAGTGGATTGGCGGACTCCTCGAAACCATCAACATGCCGAAAGGTTCCGAGACGCCAGCTAATACCGTCACTGTTATTCGAGACATAGAACTCAAGGAGTTTGGCGATCAACTCTTCTTTAAAGTTCTCGGAGAGCAGTTCGCTTGCGGTCTTCAACCCGGTCGTGGAGGCGGTGTCATTGCTGGAGAGGACGGGTGGTTGACTTTTTGTGGTGTTCGAGGACATCGTTGGCGGATTAAAAAGAAATTGGAGATTCCATCTGGGGAGTCGATGGAAGAGATGAGAGACAAAGCTGTTCAGGAGGCTGGGTTCAAGGACTTCACAGAATTTATGAAAATGGTTTCGGGAGTCGATCTGACGGATCCACAAAGACTCGCCGCCTTTGAAAATTGGAAGAAGGGCGATATGAAGAAATCCGATCTCGAGGCCATCTCTAAAATTGGTAAACAACATAGGAGGACAAAATGATAAAGACTAAACGCCATAACCTCGGTCAAGTTTCCCTTGAGACCTCAGGAGACGGTCAGAGACCGTCGGGCGATGACCTAGACGGGACCATGGTCCCCTTGAGGTCTGCCCGACGACTCGCGTTGCAATGTCTTTTCTTTGGTGTGGTCGCTGGTGGTAGTCTAGGGTTTGCGATCGCTGCTCTACTTTTAAGAAATTGGGGAGTTTAAAAATGCGAGTCTGGGACATCCACCCGTCACTTCTTTGTGACAAACACTTACTCGGTCTCCACCGAGAGATCCATTCCATTTTTACTGTTGTCGCTGAACAGAGAGATGGTTATTCGAGACATCCAGAAGTGAAGCGTTGGTTTGGTAAATTAGCTTCTTTATACGATCGTCACTCTTCGGTTGTCGAAGAGATGGAGAGGCGAGGTTTTAATCATCGCTCTCCCATAGACAAAACAAAGGCTATTGGACATATTGTTCAGTCTGACTTTGTTACATATGAGAAGTTTCATATATCGAAGTTCGATGGCGTCGAGCAGACTCCATCGGTTCAAAAACAGATACTTACTTTGAAAAATTGCGAGTGTAGAGTTTAGGAGGAGGAAAAAATGAGTGAACCAGTATTCGCGGATAACAGATTGTCGATGCTCGAGGACATCGTCAACAATGGTGGTGTTTGTCACTTCCTTCAACTTCGAGTTGAAGTCGATAAAGACAACCACAAGATTCTCGAGCATAGGTGTTGGTTTTATGGTCAAGAAGACAGAAGGTGCGAGTCTGACAACTGTCCTCGGCTTATGGAGGCAGAGAAGGCAGACGACAACAATGCCGAGAGTTATAACGGAGCACAGGTCATCAAACTCGAGTTTGGAGATAGATAAGATGAAAAAACAATTTACGAAGTAGGAGAGCGAACCGGTAGTTGGAAAGGTGGCTGTATCGGTTATGGTTATGAGATGAACTCTGGAGAACATATGGGCGACACTCTTCGGCGAATGGAACGCGAAAGAAAATTTTAAGGAGGAACTTCGAATGGAGACGACGACACTATTAGGAGCAGGAGTGTTTGCGGGAGTCGTAGGAACGTTTTGGCAGCGATCGAAACAACTCTTGAATCAAATAACGAGTCTCGTATTCGTGACTTTCGGAGTCCGATATGATGCAGCGAAAGCTGTATCGTCTTATTGTTGGAATAATTATTGGAGACTTCCGATCGGCGATCGATCGTACCAATGCGACGACCGATATGTTCGTCCTCTTAAAACGAGACGATTAGTCGGATTTGAATTGATTGGAAATAATCTTTTAATTTTTTTCGACGAATGGCGTCCTATTTTAATACATAGACAAACTGATAAGAATGGAGGAGATGAGGATTTAAAAATTACAGTTATCCGAGGAACGATA
>MUGD01000196.1 GCA_002900555.1 Thermoplasmata archaeon M9B2D
GACTCTGGGGGACGGTGCCAATGCAAACTTCATCCTCCAGAGAGTTACTCTGAGTTAAGAATAACTTAGAGACTTACTGGTCTGCAGAGGTATTCTTTACTGTTCGCTGCTCGACCGCACGCCTCGCAAATGAATTTCGGATTCTTAACTCGTTCTCGCATCTTATCTACGCCATTATGCTTGGCAAATTCACACATATGCTCTTTATGATCACTCATTTTGGATACCTCCAGTATCAAAATGAAGTACATGAATTTTGTAATAAGCATTCGGACATGTTCATATAATATAGGATCTTTATCTTCATTCGAGTAATCATCAAAAAGAATATCATGACAGAGGAGTCACGTGGAGTGAGTGATTGGGCTGCGCTCAGAGCAGTCTACAACTCATCTTTTTTCTGCAGCTTTGGGTTTTTCGTTGCTAGCTTCCTCATCCCTATTATTGCCTATGGATATATGATGCATCAGCACCCTTCATTTTAGTTGGAATATCAGGATTCATTCTAGTGCCTATCTACATTCATGGAATGAGGAGGTACGAATCTGCAATAAGAGAAAGAATCTCAAAACACACTGATGTTCTATGAGTAAAGATATATCAACAGATTGTAGTGCATAATCATGTAGTCACAGAGGAGAGGTGGCAAATCTATGACCGTTCGTGTAGCTATTAATGGATTTGGAAGAATAGGCCGCGGTTTTCTCCGAGCGGCCTTAGAGAAGAAAGGCTTTGATATTGTAGCAGCAAATGATCTCACCACGGAAACAACCCTAGCTCATTTAATGAAATACGATACTGTGATGGGTCGTTTCGAAGGCACGGTGGAAGCTGGAAAAGGGTTGATCACTGTCAATGGAGATGAAATCAAAGTTCTCTCCGAAAGAGACCCTGCAAATCTGCCTTGGAAAGAGCTCGATATTGATATCGTTATAGAATCAACAGGCTTTTTCAGAAAACGTGAAGATGCTGAGAAACACATCAAGGCTGGAGCGAAGAAAGTTATTGTGAGCGCACCCGGCAAAGGAGAGATGCTCACAATTGTTCCCGGAGTTAATGATCAGGACTATGATCCTGCAAAGCATCATGTCATCTCCAATGCATCCTGTACCACTAATTGTCTTGCTCCTATGGTCAAGGTCATCGATGAGGCTTTTAGTATAGTGCAAGGATTCATGACCACAGTGCATGCAGTTACCAATGATCAGGTAATATTGGATGGACCTCACTCAGATCTTCGCAGAGCTAGAGCGGCGTGTTGGAATATTGTTCCTACAAGTACCGGTGCTGCAAAAGCCATTGGTTTAGTTTATCCAAAGGCAGCAGGCAAGCTCAACGGAATGGCTCTTAGAGTTCCTGTAATGGATGCATCGCTTGTTGATCTAACTGTCATCGTTGAGAAATCTGTAGATGAAGACACTGTTAATAGCGCATTCAAGAGTGCGTCTCAAAAAGGAAGTCTTGCTCAATACCTCGCATATGTTGAAGAACCTCTTGTCTCATCAGACTTCATCAATGATCCTCACTCCTGCTCTTTTGATTCACAGCTTACAATGGTTCAGGATAAGATGGTCAAAGTCTTTGGATGGTATGACAATGAGGCAGGTTACAGTCACAGACTTGCAGACTTGGCGGCAATCGTTGGGAAAGATTTGTAATACTTCAGGGAGTTCCTCTTAATCAAAGAGGAACTCTCAAATCATACCAAAGCTAAGGATTAACGATTTTCATGGAACCAATAAGCAGGATTGACGTATCAGCAAATCGACTCTATTTTCGAGGTCATGATGTCACAGAACTCTCTGAGAACTTCGACTATGAGTCGGTTCTGTTTCTACTTATCAATGGCAAGCTTCCATCTGAATCAGAACATAGAGAATTCATCGAGAAATTGATTAATCTACGTCGGTACTATCGAGAAAGTATATCAACGCTTGCTGTTCTGGCACAGAAACTCAGTCAAATCAGAGAAGAAAACCAATTAGATAATTTGGATACTCTCCTGACATTTACATCACTAGCTCCACTTGTTGTCGCTCAAGAATTCGGTAACCGGTATGATCATCGTATTGAACGACCAAATAACGATCTCGGGTATGCAGCTAATTTCCTCTGGATGACAAAATGCAAGGTTCCCGATGAGAAGGACCTTCATGATTTTCAGACTTCTTTGATTTTACACATGGACGACCCATTGAATCCATCCCTGTCTGCTCTGAGTAAGGTCATTCATGATGGTCAGTCTGCTTCTGATGCGTTATTAGCCGCACTTGCTACTCATATCGAACTCTTACATCATGGCGCTGGTACTGAAGCAATGAAGATGTTTGAAGATATAAGAACTCTGGACAATCCAAGAGCATACTTAGAAATGCGGATAGACTCTGGACTGAAAATATTCGGGCTTGGGCACCGTATCTACCAAAAGAAAGACCCGAGAGCAACTGTGCTCGAAAGAATTCTTGAACGTAGACTTTCAAATACTTCAGAAGAATGGCTTTTGCAAGTGATTGAACAGGTTACAATTGAAGGGTATTCTGTTCTGAGAAATCGAAAAGGTATTGAGGCTTATCCAAACATTGACTTGTATAATGCCGCTGTTTACTCCACTTTTGGTTTTCCTGCTGAAATGAATACGAAGCTCTTCGCAGTTTCCAGAGCCGCTGGTTGGATTGCTCATATTATGGAGCTATCTGCTTTCTAGTTCTCACTCAAACAATCCAGGATATTCAATACAGGTGAGTATTTTAAGAGTCACTATTCTTCTGTAGTTCTGTATTATATCCAATGTGTGAACTCTATGAAGATTCTTGCAGGACCCAAATTCAGCAAAGAAGCTCTTCACAATTTTGCAGAAACTAGAATTAGAATGAAGGGCATTCTAAGAAGGGAGCCCATAGAAGGATTTCAAATTGGAAATCCATTGATGCGACGATTTCGCTACGTTGAGTTCTTTGATGTGAATAGCAATTTGGTTTCTACCAGTCTAATAGACGAAGAACTAGCTACAGTATTGAATATTTTTGAGGAAACCATACTGCTCTGGCGTCCCAGGTATGCAAATCTTGCCCAAGAAGACATAACTTCAAGATACCAAGATGTCAAAGGGTACAGTGAAAAGAAGGAGTCCCTACAAGCTATTATTGCTGATTTCTTAAGTATACGTAAATCTGCTCAAGACAATCTATCAGAACTAAAAGATGATATTGTTAATATGCAGAGTAGCTGGAAGTCTACTGCTTCATTGCTACTTCCAAGATCTCCTTCCGCCTTGATGAAACAAGAAGAATTAGATAAAGCAAAGAGATACTCGGATGGGATTTTGAGAGCCACATCTCTTGTCATGAATTGCTCTGATTCTTCTTCAGTTGATTCAGCAGTAGTAGGCGAACGTGTGTTTGTTGAAACGACACTCATAGAATTCTACAGCTTAGAGAACAAATCAAGAAGAATTGTGGCGCTTGAGAGTCCGTCAGCTGAAGACATTCACGATGCTCAATCTAAGGGGAGAGCTCTCACTCGATTACTTGAGATAAATGAAACCTGCAGAGAGAAATTAATTGATTGTATTTTCGATTCAAATAGTAGCTAATATTCCAATACCTACTGAAATGTAAATGCTTAAAGAGAAGATTGTGTAACTATTGAGCACTTAGGAATTTGCATTCCTAAAGGAGTTAGGAAAGGAGTAACAATGATTCGTAAAAAGAAACTACTCTATGCCCTACTAGCTCTAGCACTCTTTATTCCATGGGGTGTCATTCCAGTTAACGCTCAACTTGACGCAACTCCAGAGCTTTCATTTGATATCAGTGTTGACACTGGTACTGGGATAAAGACATTGTTAGACAATATAGGGGTTGAAATGAACATCCTCATAAAAGATGATGATCCGATGTATGAAGGAATATACCAAGAACCTAGAACATTCATTACGTATGAGATGAGTGGAGGCTATGGAAGCGTTCCGGACCACGTGTGGTATAGAATGCATTCGGAGAATATCATCGATTGGGGTGACAATCCGTACGGACTCGATAATGCCACGATGGATGCAGCACTAGACGACTTCATTACTTCAACACCGGCAACGGTGCATGAAAATGCAAGATTAGTGCAGGTCTACGCTACACAAAACATACCCTACATTCCACTGTTTCTATCAGATGACACTCATGCAATTAGAGCTGAGTGGACAAATTACTCAATAAAGCCCGGCGGTCCATTCACATCATACAATCCGCAGACAATGGTCTTTATGTACGACGAAACTTGGACTTCAGGTCCAATGGAGTTTGTCATGGCGTATGGATCAGACATTGGTGAGCTCAATCCGCTGTTCTGGCGAAGTGAGCGTTCACATTGGTACGACATGCAAGTCTACGACACATTGATCTCATATGATGAGAATCTAGATCCAATCCCCTGGCTATGTGAAGACTATGCAGTAAGTGCTGATGGAATGACAATAAACTTCACTATTAGGACTGGTGCAGAGTGGCATGATGGACAGCCTCTTAGTGCCGATGATGTAGCATTCACCTTCGATTATATGAAGACAGGACCTGAGGATATTGTCTATTGGTCATTCTTGCAACACATGACAAGCGCGACAGCCTATGGCGATGTCGTTTCCGTTGTAATGGATGCTGCGTATACATTTGCGCTGCAGAACCTAGGCGAAATATACATCCTTCCAGAACACATCTGGGATGGAGTCGAAGCTGATGATGCCAGATGGGATGATCCTGCTA
>MUGD01000040.1 GCA_002900555.1 Thermoplasmata archaeon M9B2D
CTCCGGTGGTATCGGTCTTACCATTGAAATCAAAAACATTGGGGAGATCGACGCACACAATATCGAAGTGGACATTCAGACGACTAATGGAGTTTTCATAACATCCCTCCCAGGTCACTATCAGATTCCGTTACTGTCTGCAGGGGATTCAACAGAAAAAAGCATACGGGTATGGGGGGTTGGTCTTGGGTTTTTTACCAGCCTTCCAAAACTGACCCTCACTGCCTATGCACCCTATGCAAAAACCAGAGCGAAACATGTCGACATCCGTCTCCTTGGACCATTTGTAAAAAAGGTCGGTGAGTCCTGGGATGCTGACGAATCCTATACCGGATACACCCTGTACACTCCTATGATGTCCACAGAGACGTTCTTGATAAATAACAGTGGGGAAGTGACACATTCGTGGAAGAGCGCACATAGACCAGCATTGTCAGTCTATCTTCTCGAAAACGGGCATATCCTTCGTACTGCGTTTCCAGGATATAACCCGCGGTTCTGGGGAGGAGGCATCGGTGGTCGTGTCGAACTGTTTGACTGGAACGGGACCAAGGTATGGTCTTTTGACTATTCAACCAGTGACTATTGTCTACATCATGATGTGGAGATGTTGCCGAATGGCAATATCCTTATGATCGCCTGGGAGTACAAATCAGCAGCAGAGGCTGTTTCCAAGGGACGTAACCCAAACACGCTCCCCTATAGTCAGCTGTGGCCTGATCATCTCATCGAAGTAGCCCCGCTCAACGGATCTGGTGGCACGATTGTCTGGGAGTGGCATCTCTGGGATCATCTAATCCAAGACTACGACCCAACAAAGGAGAACTACGGGGTCGTACAAGACCATCCGGAGTTGGTTGATATTAACTATGGCGGAAGAATCCTTGCAGATTGGACCCATATCAATTCCGTCGATTATAATGAAGAATATGACCAAATCCTGCTTAGTGTACTGAACTTTGATGAGATTTGGGTTATCGACCATAGTACGACAACTGAAGAAGCCGCTGGTCATACCGGGGGACGATACGGCAAAGGCGGGGACCTGCTCTACCGCTGGGGAAACCCATTGACGTATCAGATGGGCAGTGAGAGTGACCAGAAGCTGTTTAACCAACATGATGCAACATGGATTACACCAGGTTTACCCGGAGAAGGTAACATCCTTATTTTCAACAACGGCCAGGGACGTCCCGGCGAGGATTATTCCTCGGTAGACGAGATTGTCCCTCCGATGACACAGAACGGGACATTTGTTCTCCTTGCAGGGTCTGCGTATGGACCCAACGAGGTGATATGGGGCTATACGGCGGAGAAACCAACTGAGTTTTATGCGATAAATCTTGGGGGTGCACAACGGTTACCGAACGGCAATACGCTTATTTGCAACGGACCGCTTGGTCAGTTCTTCGAAGTTACCAGTGAAAAAGAAGTTGTGTGGACGTATGTAAATCAGATTCCAGATCCGCTCGATAGTCATGTGTTCAAAATCCTTCGATATGGACCGGAATATCCAGGACTACCGTTTCGGTGATGGTGACAGGAAAAAACCTTTTAAAGATGGATTCCTTGCTGGCCCACTATGGCAAAGAGACGAAAAGAAGGAGCTGAAGCGGAAGAGCAAATCGATTTCCAGATACCAAAGTTCGATGAAGAAGCGTTTTTGAAACGGGAACGGCGCAACATCAAGACAATGCTCATTGCATTCCTCTTTGGCCTGCTCATTTCGATTATCTGTTTTGGGTTCTGGGTGCTCATCGGTGATAACTTCATTCGCTGGGAGCTTGTCCTGCTTGTCGGGGTCGTAAATTCAATCTGGATAAAATATCTGTTCTTGAAACTGAAGATTGATCTTACTGATTTTGGACGCAAAGGCTGGTTGAGCACGTTTTTCACCTATTTCTTCACTTGGCTGCTGATCTTAGTTGTGCTGGTGAACCCTCCGTTCTATGACGCGGAATCACCACGTGTTGAAATCGCAGTGCTCCCCGGGATGCAAGAACCAGGTGGCACCATCTTAATTGCAGCGTACATCGTTGACAACGTCGGGGTCAACAAGGACGGAATCAACTTCACGATTACCGACCCTCTGGGAACGAGGCAATCCCCGGATTTCACCTACGAAGATAACATCTTCCGGTATACCTACGAGAACCCTGATGATTTGCTCGGTACCTATGAATTCCTGTTCGTCGTCTCTGATGTCAACGACAAAAAGACGACCATGAACGGCTCGTTTACCTATTCAAGGGACGCCCTGAATATCACCTCATCGCTGCGCGATGGGATCAGAAGTGGGGATTCAATCACCATTAAGGCTGACGAACGGATAAGCAAAGAGAATTTCAGAGTGTACTATCGAATCGATGGTAGCCAAGACATCAACGTCGATCGCAAGACACCATCCGATAAAGAGCGATACGAAACATCAGCGGAGTTCGAAGGATGGACCCCAAATGCTACTCTGACCGTACGGGTCTATGCTGAGGCACGATATTACTTCATAAACGTGCCTGAGAAGTTCTCAAACATCGTCACAGACACACAGGTTTATGAGTTTTCAACGGCAAACGACCCGACCATCGGAACACAAGAACCATTGGTGGAATGGAACGTTACGCTTGCATCACTCCAAAAGCCACAATTGCCAAACACGCTTAACTACGTCCTACCCTATCCAAGAAGCATCGGGGCTACCCCCGGCTTTGAGGCGATCATGTTGATTCTCGCTGTCGTAGTCGGGATGCTGCTGTTCAAACGCAAAAAGAAAGATACCATGCCATGAACGAGATAGCAGTCTTCTGCCAGTCATTTAAAAAGGATTTTACTCCCCGCGCACAGAACCCGCGACAACCGGTTCGCTGCTGGTCAGAAAAAGATGTGCTGGACGGCACCGTGGTCGATGCATACGTCATTATCCTCCGAACACAAGGATGCTCCTGGATGCGTTCTTCCGGTTGTACGATGTGCGGGTATTTCAACGACAGCATGCTTGCCCCGGTTTCTGAAGAGGAGTTACAGGCTCAGTTTGAGGTCGCCATGCACCAGTACAAAGGGGAAAAGATTGTAAAACTGTTCACCTCAGGAAGTTTCCTTGATTCTTCAGAACTCCCTGACGTCGTGCAACAGAACATCCTCGATAGCCTATCCAAGAAAGCAGAAAAAATCTCAGTGGAGTCACGACCGCAGTACATCACTGAAAAAAAACTGACGGTGATTGAGAAGACGCTGTCGTCAAAAGAATTTGAAATCGGGATTGGCCTGGAGACCTCAAACGACGTCATCAGAGAAAAAGCAATCAACAAAGGGTTTACGTTCCAGCAGTACGTCAAGGCCACAAAGCTCCTGCGAAACCATCAGATGAAGGTGAAGACCTACGTGCTTATGAAACCACCGTTTTTAACAGAGAAACAGGCACTTATGGATTGCGTTCGAACGACCAAAGAAACCAAAAGATACACGGATAGCATCTCCCTAAACCCGACGAACGTGCAACATCATACGGTGGTGGAGTACCTTTGGAAACGAAATCAGTACCGGCCACCATGGCTTTGGAGTATCGTAGAATACCTAAAACAGAGCGCCAGCCTTACCGACGTGTTTGTGAAATGCGATGTGGTCGGTGGCGGTGGCATGCGTGGGGCACATAACTGCGGTGTCTGTGACCATTCGTTTCTGGAGGCAATCAGAGAATTTTCACTTTCGCAAAACTCGACCGTCTTCGATAATCTTTCCTGCGATTGTCAGGAGAAATGGCGTGACCAGCTTGACCTGGAGACCCTTAGTTTTGGCTCCTTTGTTGATTTTTCACGGTGGAACCCATGAAACAAGCCGTCCAGCAGGGCGATATCGTGGTGCTTATTGATGAAAGCCTACGGAAAATCCTCGTTGATACCGGTAGTAAAACCGATAAAATTAAGGGGATTGGGGTCATCGACCCGAAAACCCTCATCGGACAATACTATGGGGAAAAGCTAACAATCGGCAGTAAACAGTTCTGGCTGCTTGTTCCTTCCCTGCAGGATAAGTTACAGGGATTGCATCGTCAGGCGCAGATCATCTTACCACGCGATGCAGCTCAAATCTGTATGAACTGCTCCATCGAGCCTGGGCAACGGGTGCTTGAGGCAGGGATCGGGTCCGGGTCGCTAACCATCGCACTTGCCTCCGCTGTCGCACCCAATGGGACCATCATTTCTTATGACATCAGAGAGGAGTTTATCGACCATGCGATGAAAAACCTCAGGCAAGCAGGTCTCTTACAGTATGTGACGACAAAAATCAAGGATGTGACAGAAGGAATCGATGAATCTGACCTTGATGCGGTCATCCTCGATATCCCAAACCCCTGGGCAGCAGTACCCCATGCATGGAAGGCACTGAAGGTCGGCGGGTATCTCTGTGCCTACTCACCACTTATCTCTCAGGTGGAACAGACCGTACACGCCATCCAACAGGAACGCTTCATCGAATGTAAGACCTATGAGAACATTCAGCGGGAGATGATCGTCTCAAAACATGGGACCCGCCCGAGCTTCGAGATGCTTGGTCACACCGGGTATGTGACGTTCGCACGAAAGGTGACAACCCTGTAAAGATAGGAGTCTCTGATAGCGGCTCCGAATGCTTTAAATCTCTTTTTGATATACACTGCTTCAACAACAATGGAGGATCTTGTTATGACAAAACGTGTGTATAACTTCTATGCAGGACCAGCGACGTTACCGCTTCCTGTTCTGAAAAAAGCACAGGATGAGCTGCTTGATTTTCGTGGGACCGGAATGTCCATTCTTGAGATTTCTCATCGATCCAAGGAATACGATGCGATTCATAAGAAAGCCTCGGAACTGCTCAGAGAACTTATGGGCATCCCAAGTGAGTATAAGGTCTTATGGCTCCAAGGTGGCGCATCAACCCAGTTTTTCATGGCGCCAGTTAACCTGCAGCAGGCCGGAAAACCAATGGAATATGTCAACACAGGTTCATGGGCGAAGAAGGCGATCAAGGAAGCAAATCTGTACGGTGAGGTGAAGATTGTTGCTTCTTCGGAGGATAAGAAGTTTACCTATATCCCGAAGAACGTCGTTTTTAGCAACAACGCAGCATTTGCACATATCACCAGTAATGAAACCATCGGGGGGATCGAATGGCAGGTGTGGCCAGCTGTCCCTAATGAGGTCCCGCTTGTCTGTGATATGAGCTCGAATTTCATGGATAAGGTCATCGATGTCAAGAGGTTTGGACTTATTTACGCAGGTGCGCAGAAGAACCTTGGACCTGCAGGGGTCACCGTGGTCATCGTCAGGGAGGATCTGATCAACAGGGTTCCTGAAAACACACCGACGATGCTTCAGTATAAGACACATGTTGAAAAAGATTCCTTGTACAACACCTGCCCATGTTTCTCGATATACCTTTGCGAGCTTGTGTTGGAATATCTGAAAGACCTTGGCGGGATTCCAGCAATGGAAAAACAGAACCGTAAGAAAGCAAAAATGGTGTACGATATCATCGATAAATCAAATGGGTTTTACAAGGGTGTCGCACAACCAGAGTCACGGTCGTTAATGAATGTCACCTTTAATCTTGCCACTCCGGAGCTTGAGGCAAAATGTGTCGAGGAGGCAAAGAAAAGAGGACTTATTGGGCTAAAAGGGCATCGTTCCGTCGGTGGCATGCGCGCATCGATATATAATGCGATGTCTTTGGAAGGCGTCGAGGCGCTCTGTACATTTTTAAAAGAATTCCAGCAGCAAAATCAATAATCACTGGTTTTCTTTTTTTTTTAATTTTTAATACAAGGAATGAATACGGCGGTGTCTCAAAACTCGATTGTTCATCTTGAAGCAGTTCTTCGTTTTGTTACGTTATTCTAGGAGAAATCAAATACTTTTGAGACAAAGCCAATGAATACTTTCAGTGACCTTATTCTTAGGTATATAAAGGATGATAACCTTATCAGAATTAATTGACTTGGATTGCGGGGGACATGCCAGCCGGGGTTGCTGGCATTTCTGCCACTTTTTTATGGAAACTCATCTAAACGTTTTGTTTTCTGGTTTCTAAGGAGTTTTTGACAGGTTTCCCAGGATGTGCGTACATGTGGGGGTAATGAGCCGAACTGTTCTACCCATGTCTGTAAAAATTTCTTCGTCACAGGGTCAGAGGGATACCCGCTCCCAAGTGGAATATTGAGTTGTGGTTCTAGCTCAGTTGCAATCGTACGAACATGTTGGTCTCTCGTAACCTTGGCAAGAATGCTTGCCGCCCCAACGATAGGATATCGTTCGTCTGCTTTGTGTTTGGAAATTATTTGTGGTTTGAACGACATACGTGAGAGGATGTCTCTACCGAAACGCTCTTCTTTGACATCCACTGCATCGACATAGCAGACATCTGGTCTGAGCTTCTCGATGATTTTACTATACACAAACACCTCAAGTTCGTTGAGTGTCATGGTCTTGCGAAGATCATCGATATCAGCTGCAGGTAGTACAATGACCTCATATTTTGAGACAATCTTTTGTATCATGGGGACGAGCTGTTCTCGTCTTTTTGATGTAAGCTGTTTAGAGTCTGCGACACCGATTCGGACAAGTTCCAAATCGTTCTCGACAAGAATTCCTGCAACGACCAATGGACCAAAGCAAGGACCTCTACCGGATTCATCAACTCCACAGATCATCGAGGTCTTATAACTGATAGCTGTACAAAGATGTTACGGAAACATCCATAGGCAATTTTTTAATAATCGGACCTTATTTAGGCCTTAACACGCCGCCGTAGCTTAGCTGGTGGAGCGGCTGATTCGTAATCAGCAGGTCAGGGGTTCAAATCCCTTCGGCGGCTTGACAACAATTAGCACGGTGATTCTGAAGGGGAAAAACAAAAAATTTTTACCGGTTAATTCAAGTTCCAATCTCGATAGGGGTTCAAATCTCTTCCCCCTTCATTTTTTCTGAACAAAGGAAATGATATGTAGATATATCATTGAAGTCTTGGCTCGAAGGGACAGGAAATCAATATTAAGATAATTAAAATTTTTAAACACTTAGATTAGTAACCGTTATAGTTTTATTGTAAGAGTTGGATAAACATACTTTAAAAATAATGTAACAAATGCTGCGAAGAGAACCACAAAGGAAAATGCAAGAAAAATTGTATGATAATTTGAATATTCGATGCTATATCCTACAATAATGGGCGATAAACTACTAATGATTATGACTAATGTTGTATACATACCCATTCGTGATCCACGGCTTTTTACAGGCCATCTATTAAGAAGATACACTGATCTGATAGGGGCAAACGCTGAAACCGTTGCGACTAACATCGCACCAATCGCTAACATATAAGATGTTGTGGCATATGCTAAAAGAAAACACGAAAATGAGGCAAGGAATAAAAGTATGAGAATTAATGTTTTTTTACTAATGTAATCAGAAAGATACCCGAATAATGGACGGATAAATAATCCTGCAACAAACACTAATGAAAAAATCATTACAGCAATCGCTTCGTTTATATCTTTCCCTTCAATAAGATACAATGGTAAAAATGAGATAAGGCCAAACCAACAAAATGACATAACAATGTTAAAAACTAAAAATAATATAACCTTTCTATCTCTCAGAATGATAATACCGTTTTTTATGCCTTCTTTTTTTGATTGATTTTCAGAGTTTCTTTCAGCTCCTGCCCGTAAAAAGAGCATAGCTAATATTAGACTAATTATTGCCCATAGAAAAACAAGTATTCTCCATCCAAACTCATTAATAAATGGAAGAATAAAAACTGGTGAAATTCCTGCAAGTGATCCTATGGCAGATTGAATGCCAAATATTTTTCCACGTTTTTTTGTGAACCGAATTGATATGAGTTTTAAGCTGGCATTATAAAACCCCCCGAAACCGATTCCCATCAAGATCAAGGCGAGTAAAAATAATACATAATTTTGTAAAAAACTTAAAAGGAAAAAGGCAAACGCAAATATGAAAATACTTAAATTTAGTACTAGTTTTCCACCCTTTTCATCAACTAAAATCCCTGAAGGAAATTGTATGAGTCCATAAAACAACCAGAAAAGCGTCATTCCTAATCCTAACTGTACATGATTTATCTTAAGGCCATCTTCGATATTTCCACTAAGAGCTGGCACTAAAAGTCTTCCAGCATACATGAAAAATGTTGTTATAGTTATGTAGAGGAAAAATATTTTTTTATCCCATTTCATATGTAGGAGCGGGGTAATAAAGGCATATTATAAAAAACCTTGGATTTTGAGGATTTTGTAAACGTTTTATAATATAATAAATGATAAAAAAACTAATAGAAATCACTAATTAAATCTGAATTTTTACTATTGATAATTTTAGTGATCATGCAGAATGTGATAAATTATTTACTTTCCATCTCTTCTATTTTTCGTAATATATATGAAACTTCTCTTGAGATGGATCTATAATTTTTTAATGCTCTTTCCCTTAATTTTTTTTCATCATCGACACTTAGGCTAATCGTTATCTTTCCCATATTGTTCCTCCTTTTTTCTGTATCAGTGTGTGATATTTAAAATAATTAATGACACATTTTTTACCATAATCACTTAGCATGTTGCAGCTGATCGTATCAACATAAAAATTTAAGTTTTGAAAATGACGATTACAGTTTGGAAACGTGTTCACTTACACAGTATCAACTTATACTATTTAATACTTTTTGAAAAGTATTATGTAGTATAATGTATATTTTTCGTAGTAATAAGTGGTAATTAATGATGGTGATTAATAAAAAAAGAAATGTTCATAAAAAAAACCAAACAAATAGGAGAGCGCCTTCATTCTATTTAATAAACACATCATTTGACAAACACAATCACAAAGAAGGCTGCAAACAATATGAAATGTATCCCATCCCTGCCTTTAACATTATTGCAGCCTTCCATTTTCCTCTTTAATGATATATCACTTATAGAAAAAAACATATGAGTTACGGAGGTAATCATAAGTGGCGGAGTATTGGATAATAAATACAACAAGAGAAAACAACAAAATTAAAAATGTAAGAGCTTTTGTTAATACAATCGAGGGATTAATCAATCCAATAAGATACACAAGAGAAGAAATCATAACCAGTATAGAAAAAGCAGGTAATCACTGGTATACAGCTGTTTTAAAAGAAAAAAGAGGGAATCAAAATATCTGGGAACAAGGATCTGAAATTCATGTTATCAACATAGAGGATGAGAAATTTATCAGGACTGATAGAGATAACACGAAAAACGACCATTTTGACTATCCATCAGCAATATAAAAATAAATTCGAGAGGTGAAAAAAAAGAAATGACTAAGAAAAAAGGAAAAAAAATTAATGTTAAAGTAGAAGACGAAGCTGATATCATTGAACCATGGGGTCCATTTCGTGTACCAACACATCTGGAGAGTTTAATCCTTGATGATCCGTGGGTACATCCCTGGATGCAGAAACGAGGATGGCGAAACATCTGCTCGGGTCTTTTGTTTGGTAACAGAGTAAAAGAAGCACCAATTGATTTCAAAGAAACAAAGAAACAATACGAAATTTATGCTGAAATACCAGGTGTCTCAAAAGACAAGATAGAAGTACATGTTACTCCGCATAATTTAGCAATAAAAGGTACAGTTAAAATAGAGAACGAAAAAGAAGTTGAAGAATATATCTGGAAAGAACGAGGATGTTCAACAATTGCACGAGCCATACATTTTCCAGATGAGGTAACACCAGATAATGCTAAAGCAGAATTAGAAGATGGTGTGCTAAAAGTGACAGTTCCAAAGAAAAGTATGAACTTGGAGGAAAAAGGAAAAAGAATTCTTATTAAATAGAATGAAATAGATATTTTCTAAAATTCTAAAACGGGTGAAAAATGGTTTTTAAAAGGATTCTTCTACCAATAAATAAAATCGATATGCCGGTAAATATAATAAAAAAGACGATACAGTTGGCAAAACAGTTAAAAATCAAAATAAAAGCCGTTTACGTACATAATACAACGTTTTATAGCGGAACCATACCTCCGAATCAAATATATTCTTATAGATATTACAACACTATTAATGTTCAGCAGAAGAAGAAAGCATATGCAGTTCTGAAAGAAATAAAAAAAATGGGTGAGAAAGAAAATATCGATATACAAACAATTCTCATTGAAGGAATACCTGAAAAAGAGGTTATCAATGAGGCAAAGAAAAATGATTTAATTATTTTGAATGACGAGGGAACGACGACACTGGATAGAATATTTTCAAGTAGTTTTTCTGAAAAAATATTGCATAATGTACCCTCAGCAGTATTATTAGTAAAATAGAATATGCAACAAAAAGAAGAGAGTGGAAAAATGTTGAAAAATTACGAATATAAAGATATCGAGATACATCTAATGGATGGAGAGAAAATAGAAACAAGAGCAAGCACCATAAACGAACTTGGTATTCATATTCAAACCAAAGATAATCATCAATTTATACCCTGGACTGCTATTAAAAAAATAAAAAATACATTGTAAAAAATTTTTTAAAAGAAAATTACATTATATAGCTCTAATTGGGATATGATGAAAAAATTTCTTTGTCCAAAATGTGGAAAACATGCAATGATAAAAAAAGAAATGGGAACCAAGAAATATGTATTTATATGCTCTCAATGTGGATACAAACCTCGTATCCTTCTTAAAAAAGATAAAAAGAAAGACATTGTATAGTAATCAATCACATATTTAACAGACGCTCTTTCTAAAAATAAAAAAATAGGATTTTTTCCTGTTTTTGAATGATGCCCCTTCGAAGTCAAAAAAAATCTAAAAAGAACAGCTGGTAATAAAATGAAAATAGAAATAATACAAATTAAGCAAAACACGGATTTTCCCAAGATCTTACCAAAAAAATTGTTTATAAATTTTTTATATACAAATCTCCAAAAATATCGAGATTCAAAAGAAGACATAACAAAATCAGTCGATTATGCCTTTTCAAATGAAAAAGGAAAAGGCGGATTTTTACTTGCGGCTATCAAAAATGGAGTTGTATATGGAGAACTCGTAATAAACGATTCGGGAATGTCAGGATACATCCCAGAACACGTTCTGGTCTATATTGCGGTAAGTCCGAACCATCGCGGAAAAGGTATAGGAAAAAAATTAATACAAAAAGCAATAGAAATCTGCGAAGGAGACATTTCATTACATGTGGAATATGATAACCCTGCATTCAATATCTATAAAGATATAGGTTTTACAACAAAATACGCTGAAATGAGATATAAAAACAAAGGAACGTAATGAAATGGCTACATTAAAAATTTTTACTAAAAATATTATCAATAATATTATAAAAATGAATGAGTTATGCAATAAATATAACAAAGAATGGACCTTGGTTACAAAAGTTCTGAGCGGGCATCAACCACTATTACAAAAAATATTACAACCAGATGTTTTACAAGAAACTCATTCCATTGGGGACTCACGAATATCTAGCCTAAAAATAATTAAAAACATCAATCCAAAGCTAACGACGATGTATTTGAAACCTCCTTCTGCGATAAATATCAAAAATATCATAACATATGCTGATATATCACTCAACACAGAGTTATCGACCATACAAAAATTAAATAATGAGGCGAAAAATCAGAAAAAAACTCACAAAGTAATTATTATGATTGAAATGGGTGAGTTACGTGAAGGCGTTGTTCGTGAAAAATTCCTCGAGTTCTATTCAAAAATTTTTGATTTATCGAATATTGAAATCATCGGAATTGGAACAAATCTTGGATGTATGTACGGAGTAGAACCAACGTTTGATAAGCTTATTCAACTCTGTTTATATAAACAATTAATCGAAGTCAAATTTAAGAAAGATCTTCATCTCGTCTCAGGTGGTAGCTCAATTACACTTCCGCTCATTGGTAAAGGAAAAGTTCCACGAGGAATTAATCATCTGAGAATCGGTCAAGCAATTTTTTTGGGAACTTCACCATTGACTAATAAAAAATTTTCAAATCTATCAACAAATACATTTGAATTTGATGCCCATATTGTAGAATTTAAACAAAAAGAAATAACACCTGATGGAATAATTGGAGAAGGAAATGTTGGGCATGCAACGCTACATTCACCACTTGGTGAAGGTTATAAAGAATACAAAGCAGTTCTGGATTTTGGCGTAGTGGATGTGGATATCCATAACATCAAACCAAAAGATACAGAGGCACAATTTGTTGGAACGACATCGGAATTAACTGTATACAGTCTTGGGGGAACCCCCAAGAAATATCAAACCGGCACAACACTACGTTTTTCACCAGATTACATGGCTGTAGCACGTTTGATGAATTCCAAATATATTGAAAAAGAAATTGTTAAATAAAATATGCATCAGTATCTATCTGAAAAATTTACTTTGTATCTTCGCTTGCTCTTTACCAAAAAAACTAAATTATAGGTAAGACTACTGATTAAATCACGGGAGTTGACTATGAGATTAGCTGTTGTCGATACGGAAAGATGTATCGGTTGTCAGAGTTGTATGTTTGCTTGTTCACGAAGACAACATGAAGGGGGATTGGCTAGAAGTTGCCTTGGTGTGAAATCTATTGGCGGCATGGAACGTGGATTCATGGTAATAGTCTGTAGAGCCTGTTATGATCCACCTTGTGCGAAGACATGTCCGACAAATGCTCTTACCCCTCATGAAGGTGGGGGAGTAAAATTAGATATTACCAAATGTATTGGCTGTGGTCGTTGTAAGGATGCATGTATTATTGGGGCAGTCTTTTGGAATGATGAGATAAATAAACCTATGATTTGTGTTCATTGCGGGTATTGTATCAAGTTCTGTCCTCATGGTGTATTAAAACTTGAAAAAACGAGAGAGGTTACATCATGAATTCACAGTTCATACCATCAAATATTCTTTATATTGATTTATCAAACAATAACTTTTGGATTGAAAAAAGACCGGATTTATTTGAAAAATATATAGGAGGAACGGGGGTTGCTATTCGACTATTACAAGAAAACTGTGCAAAAGACTGTGATCCATTATCACCAGAAAATCCGATTATTTTTGCAATAGGACCGTTAACTGGTTTGTTTCCCCTTGCGTCAAAAACTATTGCAATGTTTAAATCACCGCACACAGGAAATCTTGGAGAAAGTCATTGTGGAGGGCGAAGCGCGATTGCGATTCGTATGGCTGGGTATGGTGCAATCGTTATAAAAGGCAGAAGTAATAATCCAATTTATCTAGCTGTTCATGATGGTATCGTACATTTTCGAGATGCCTCGACGATCTGGGGAATGGAGAGTGTGTTCACGGTTGGCCGAATAATCCGTGAAAATGAACCGGGGTCAGGTCTAAGGACGATTATGCGTATCGGTAGCGCTGGAGAAAGACTGATATCCTATGCTTGTGTAACAACGGAAACCTATCGTCATTTCGGTCGGCTCGGTCTTGGTGCAGTCTTTGGAAGTAAATTGTTGAAAGCGATTGTAATCTCTGGAAAACGTTCCTTGAAAATTAAAGATAGTAAAGCCTATCAAAACGTGTATAATGCGGTGTATAATGCTGCTGTGAATTCACCAGTTATGCAGAAATATCATGATCTCGGAACTGTTGAGAATATTCTCCCGTTAAATGAACTTGGCGGTCTTCCTACAAAGAATTTACAAACAGCACAGTCTGAAAATGCTTTAAAAATTTCAGGAGAAGCGTTAGCTCAGGGATATCTAGGGAGACGACTAGCATGCTCTCATTGTCCAATAGGTTGTATTCATATCGCTGCTTTACGTGAACCGTATGGTGATGAGCCGTATTTTTACAAGACTTCTATGATTTGTTATGATTACGAACCAGTCTATGCATTAGGAACAATGTTAGGAATTACTGAACCAGAAGGGTTCCTTAAGTTAATGGATCAAGTGGAAAAAAGAGGACTTGATTCGATGAGCACTGGTGTTGTTTTAGCCTGGGCAACGGAAGCCTTCGAAAAAGGGATTATTTCTGAGAAGGAAACAAAAGGAATTAAGCTTCGTTGGGGGGATTACCAAAGTTATATCGAAGCTGTGAAATTAATTGTGAATAGAGCAGATGATTTTTATACTGCTCTTGCTCACGGTGTTGAATACGCTTCTTCTCAATATGGTGGGAAGGAGTTCGCTCTGAGTTTTATGCATAACGAAATGCCTGGGTATCATACAGGACCGGGGGCACATGTTGGTGTGTTTATTGGCGCCCGACATAGTCATCTGGATAATGCAGGGTACAGTATTGATCAAAAAGTTCTTATTAATCAGAAACTAACACCTGATGAACTAGTTGAGCATTTATTGAAGGAAGAACACTGGCGTCAAATTCTTTCAAGCCTTACTGTCTGTTTTTTTGCACGAGGCGTATATACTACAGATATTATTTTGAAAACATTACATATCGTCGGATATGATTTTACTGAGTCTGATCTTCATAAAATTGGAGAAGAGACACTTCGACAAAAATATAACTTTAAGATACGGGAAGGATTTAACTTTGATGATTTTCACATTCCTGACCGTATTTTTAAGACCGCAATACCAATTGGTGAGTTTGATAGAAATTTTGTTCTGGATGCAGTAAAAATTATGAAAAAGAAAATGTCTTGATGAACAATCAAAAATACTCTTAAATAATAAGTTTTTTCCTTACCTTATCCTCTAAGTAATTGAGCTTTTTTTGTTCAATGAGAATAAAATCATTATTTTACTTATAAATCAATTCTGAATCTCCCTTCCCTCGTCTAATATTAATCAATATCTTTATTTGCTTGAAAAAGATTCTAGCAATATTTAACACGTGTTTCCACTGTTTTTGGGAAGGGATTTGAATCTTTTCAAAGAATCCTGTCAGCGGCTTACCCAAAAAGTAGCATGGTAATTTTAAACCTCATCTGAATCTGATTTTACCATCTAGGGGATTCGAATCCTTTCCGTTACCTACATTTTTTATTGTTTTTTATAAAAAAACATAAAATCACAAAAGGGCTTCGGACTAAAAGTATTAAATCTTGAATCCTACTCCTCATTTTACTTTATTGAAAAATACGAGTTCAACCTCCTCCCCACACGGTACTTTCATCCCTTATGTAAATTGGATATCTTTTACAATAACCCGTAAATCCGCTCGTGGTATGAACTTGACATCTGGAGCGGTTAACGTAAATAAGATCTGGGAAAATAATGGAACCACGACGATATCGTCAACCAATGCAATCCGGAATCCTTCCTGTAGCATATGTAATCGTTCATATGGATCCATCTCGTGAGAAGCAGCAATCCCCAACCGATCAACTTCTGCGTTCGAATAATATCCGCTGTTTTGACTACCATAACTATCTCCTACTGATCTGATGAACAGATCATAAATCCAACTTCCATCCATTGAGATTTCTCCCCATCCATACAGATACATCGATGTATTTCTCTCATGAAGGACCTTATGATTAAACTCAGTCATAGAGAGATTGTTCATCGTGACGTGAATTCCGACCTTCGCAAGTTGTTTGGTGATCAGATAACAATTTTCCGCATTATACTCAAATCCTTCTGTAATGCAATCCATGACGATATCAAAACCATCTTCATACCCCGCCTCAGCTAAAAGCTGTTTGGATTCAGTGATATTATAGGGTAATCGCTGTATCGCTGGATTATAACCGAAGACATATGGAGTAACCAATTGGGCTGTCGGTATTGCTAATCCTTTAAACGGGCCGTTAATCAATGGAGTGAGGTTGATTGCCTGATAAATAGCTTTTCTGATTCGAATATCTGCTGTTGGATTTTGACCGTCTGGAAACCCATAGCTCCCGTTTTCCCGTAAATCAAATCCAATGATATAGGTGGATAATGGTGGGTATTTCACTAATGTGATGTTTTTCTCGTGCAGGATGTAATCGATTTTATCGTCAATGTTATATTCTGCAATGTCAATAACACCAGAGCGTAGTGCTGATAATCGTTCGTTATTATCTTCAATTGCTTGAAATATCACGGTTTTAATTTCAGGTGGTTCTCCCCAATACTCATCAAATCGCTCTAACTTGGTGAAGTTATTTATCTTATAATCTACTAGTCGATAAGGTCCTGTTCCAACCAAGGTTTGTCCTTCGGGTTGTTGGGTACTGTTATGATAAAAAATGATTCCCATGTGGGCGAATCGATCCAGAAGAGTCGGTGTCGGTTCAAATGTTTTAAATTCAATCGTATAATTATCAAGGATGATTATCTCGCTAATTATCGATTCAAAACCACTATAGAATGTATTAATAGAGTATCTGACATCCTCTGCGGTAAAATGATTTCCATCGTGGAATTTTACTCCTTGACGAAGATAAAACCGCCATGTCAGACTATCAGGGTTGTTCCATGCGATAGCTAAAGAAGGAATAATGCGAAATTGTTCATCATATTCAACAAGATTATTATAAATATTTGGGATCAATGTCCAATAATTATTATACGTGATATTCAATGGGTAAATCGC
>MUGD01000197.1 GCA_002900555.1 Thermoplasmata archaeon M9B2D
CCTACAACATCTGAGCCTCCAAAAACTGAGACAACAGTCTAAATTGAAAGAACTGTCCCTTTCATCACCCTTTCTTTTCTTTCTCCGTCTATTTTTTTTAACAAAACACCTTTCTAGAAAGACTGCTTGTTGAAATCAAATCCCCTGTCTAATTCGAATGTTCGTTCATCATAGCTCTGTTAATAGAAGTTCTGAAAATTGTTCTATAAAATCCTCACTAAACATGACAGGTGCAGTAAATGCTTCCATTATTTCTTCTCCTTTTGGATAGTTGGAGGAAAGGGACTGAGGCGAGGGGGAAAAAGAACGAACAAACGAAAGCTTTCCTCTACGTCTCACTCCTTCTGACTTCCGGCATCAGAAGGAAACGATTGGTGGGGAGGCAATATAAGTGGAATGGCATCGCCTTTCCTCCTTTTCCCATTAATTCAAAACTTTATTGTATTTTTAAAACTTTCTCCTATTTCTTATAACAATTGTTACAAAAAAATTATATCTTTATTTTTTATTATATTACCATTGTAACAGGACCAAACTGCTGCCTTATAATGAGGTGGTTTACTACGATACAATTTTCACATGAACTATTGGATTTGCTCATAAATCTTTTATTGAACTTCATTGACATGTTGATACGCTAGATCATCGAAGGATGCTTGGATAGATTCCTAGACGGACTATTCAACACATATAAAAAACACACCTTAATTACCGTACCAAGATCAGGGAGAACACTTCCATGAAAATACTGCTTACCGGAATAACAGGGTTCCTGGGAACACACCTTGCACGAGAACTTCTCAGAACAAACACCTACGAGCTTGTCGGTACATACAGGAATAAAGAAAAAGCAGTGAGTTTTGAAAAACAAGGAATAGAAATGAGGAAAGCAGACCTGCTCAAACCAAACACTCTTAAGAATATTACAAAAGATATCGATGTGGTTGTCCATCTTGCCGCGTTGATGCGGTTTCATGATTCTTGGGAGCGTCTCTACGCCCATAATGTCATCCCGACACAAACGATTGTGCAAGATGCTCTTGACCATAACATCACCCATTTCATCTACGGTAGTTCGACAGAGGCAATCGGGCCGGTAGCAACCATCCCTGGGGGCGAGGACAGCCCCTTTCGACCAACGTACGACTACGGGAGGACAAAACAACATGCTGAGCTCTGGTTACGACAGAAACAACACACAACCAATCTTCCGCTGACCATCCTCAGACCAACGGGAATATACGGACCAGGTGACCGCTATGTCACCTTATCAACCGTTCGAGCAGTGGCACATAAAAAATTACGGTTCCTCCCTGGGAAAGGAGACACCTACATCCATTTCACCTATGTCGATGACATCACCCAAGGGATACGACGAACAATTGAACAACCCAAGCGCGCCATAGGAGAAACCTTCATCCTCGCAAGCGATGAATACACAACATATAAACAAATGTTTACCATAATCGCACGATTGTTAGACGTGCCACCACCCACTCAGTCGATCCCTTTGCGCGTTGCAAAAGCCTATCTCTCTGTCGTTGAATGGAACAATACCAGAAAAGGAATTGATGACTTTGTGATGCATACATCATTAATCGATACGATGAAGACGAATCGAGCGTACAGCAATGCAAAGGCAAAAAGGATCCTTGGATTCTCACCGCGCTACGGATATCAAGAAGGCATGCAAAAGACACTTGAATGGTACAAAGAAAAAAAACTTCTTTAAAACTACCAAAAAAAGGAAAAAGAAGGGATAGACGATGGTCAATGCTTTCTGGTACGCCTTTTTTCCAACTTTTCATATATTCACCATTTTCCTTACCAGATGCTTCGTACGCTTGTTTAGTTCTACAAGGAAAATGTTCGGAAGAAAATATAAAAAAATTTACACGTGTTTAGAAATTTCTTTTAATAATCGTTTGACTCATTGTTTCCGGTTTATTGATTTTACAGATAGTTATTTTAGCTTTCTTCAATCGTAAGTGACCCAAATATCTCGTGCCTTACAGAAGGCAAAAACCAGTAAGGGGCTGTTTGGGAATAACACCGATTTCTGACCCCAGAAGACAACACCTATGGCCCCTAGCATATGAATAGTCATATTTGTATGACTATAATAAAAACCGACGTTCGAAGGAAAAATACATGCGGTTATCGTCTCATCCTCTTCACCGTTTACTTGAATGTTTACTTGTTTATTAATAATGAATTTACAACCAAAAAACCAAAGCAACGTTGAGGAAACAGTGTCGGATTTACCAACGACGAGGACCATGCTATCGGAGAAGTGATCAGTTGTTGCCTGCCCAATAGATATGAGCGGGAAGATAAGAACACAGATGATGCAAACAAGGATACAAACTCTTCTGTTTTTCATTACTACCTCCGCCTTATGTGATGCTAATGCATGTCATATATTAATACATTGCGCTCAAACAACAGAAAAAACAAGCTACTGAGCGCTGACCACATCAATAGCATATCCTAAGAAATACGTAGTATTGGAAAAAGGGTCCAAAAGCAAACCAGAATACCCCCGAAATATCATCCCACCGCTGAGATTTTCGTTTACAATGCCCATCAGACCAACAGAATGAAACTCAATATCATACCCTAAGATCATCACATAGTTAGACGCACGTATCGGATTTGCCCTCCAAATATATAGTCCTTGTTCAGCCAAGGTGTTGGCCATCTCCTGGTTTCCAAGAAGCGATGCGAAAAACGCGGGGAGCATCCCAAGTAGCAATAAAAGACCAAACGGAAGGATCATCGGACTTGGCTCATACTCGGGCAGTTTCGTCGCAACAGCAGACAGGAAACAAAACACATTCCGTAACTTAGGATACCCATTCTCATGGTATCTCTTGTTCCTTGTAGTCTGACCATCACGTCCAACCAAAGGAATCCCCTTTACCGTTTGAAAAGATTCAGCAATGAGTTGTTGTGCCCACGTAACAGTCATATCCCTGGGGAGCAACCCATAGGAATCAATCTGCACGATCGCCTCCTGAAAGAGCACTACTGCTTCTTCCCTGCGTATCATCGAATGCAAACGTGTCTGGAGATTAGCAAGATACTGCGTAAGCCTATGATACTGCTGCTTCGTAAGAAAGACCGAACGTGTAATAGATTCGTTCTTCCCATAGACATGCATTGAAACCTCAATAGGCTTCTCTTCCAGTACAGCATTGGCTACACCACTCGCCACCCAAGGGGCGATAGCAATACAAATACATACGAACATGACAGCAACAGCCCAGAATTTTTTTTCAAAAGAGCGGTTATTCACACGTATTCTCCTCATCATTCAATAAAAAAAATAGACACTCTATATTTATCTCTTACCTCTTCTGAATAAAAAAGAATTCCGCCATAACACCATCTCCTTGGACCTTTACTGTTGAACCACAGGTTTTCTGTCAACAGAAACGTATTTAAAAGAATAAAAGAATTTCAAGGCGGACAAAAGACGAGGAACGAAAGTTTCAAAGCCCGTCTTTGAAATAATTTGTTTTCACTCTTTTGTAAAAAACACTCCGACATATATAAGGAGGAACAACACTCATGAAAGGAACAATAAAATGGTATAATACACGTAAGGGCTATGGATTTATCCTTGGCGAAGATGGAAAAGATATATTCCTGCACAGGACAGCAGTACCCGCTGAAATGCGCCTAAACGAAGGCGATAAAGTTGAGTACGAAATTGAAGACAGTGAAAGAGGACCAAAAGCAGTCAACATAAAAAAAGGTTAAAAAGATAGTAGATACGATACCACCACCAAAATTTTTT
>MUGD01000198.1 GCA_002900555.1 Thermoplasmata archaeon M9B2D
GTACAATCCCTTTGCGTTTAACGATTTTACAATCGTCACACATCTTCTTTACTGAAGCGCGTACTTTCATTGTAAGCCCTTTAATTTTAATCACTTCCACCGTTTTAGGCAGTGCGGTTTCACCCTGCCAATACTTGTATCTGACATATGGTATATATAGGTACAAATACTCAACCATTTTGTTTAAAACGGCAAAGTGGACGCGTATTTTACTTAAAATAACTTAAAAGGATTATTAAAACCTACAATTAGACATCCCATTTTCTCAATTCTACCCACTCGAAAACCGCTCTAGACACGCAATACCCGCTACTGGGATCATCAGTTCAGTTTTTTTGTAATATTTCGATTACATACGTAAAAAAGTGTCATAGGGAATCCTGATTGACTGCAGGTAATCTTAACAAAAAAACTGCATACTGTCCAACACTATTGTTCTCTACGCATAGACAGTACTCATCTTGATGGGGCGTCGGTGCCGCCAATCTCTTTTTGATGGGGTATAATACGTTATTACATAGTAGGATACGCATGAACCAATCAATCGAACTCGGCAAAATCAACACCCTCAAAATCGCCAGATTTACCGAACCGGGCATCTACCTGGAAGCTGAAGATGGCGAAGATCTGCTTCTACCAAACCAGTATGTCACCGATACGATGCAGGAAGGTCAAGAGATCGATGTCTTCGTTTACACCGACAGTGAAGACCGCCTTGTCGCGACAACCGAGCAGCCTAAGGCGATGGTGGATCAGTTCGGATTTTTCGAGGTGGTCGATGTCGCCGACTTCGGCGCGTTTGTCGACTGGGGTCTGCCAAAAGACCTGTTTGTCCCAAGAAACCGACAAAAGACCCCCTTCAAAGTCGGTGACAAACGGATATTGCGCGTTGTAAAAGACGAGCAGAGCGACCGTCTTCTGGGCGTAGAGAAGATCAAGCAGTTTCTTTCGCACGAACCGAAGGGGTATTACCAGAACACCCAGGTAAAACTGCTGGTCATCGCAAAGACACCGCTGGGCTTCAAGGTGATCGTTGACGACCGTTATGCCGGGATGCTTTTTACCAACGAGATCTTCGAACCCGTTGCCGTAGGCGACAGCAAGGTGGGGTATGTCAAGCAGGTCCGAAAAGACGGGAACTTCGATATCTCCCTGCAACCTATCGGCAAGGCGGCTAAAGGGGACGCCGCCTCTCAAAAGGTGATGCAACTTCTTGAGGAGAACAACGGAAGTCTGCCGTACAACTATAAAAGCGACGCCGACCTCATCACCGAAGTGTTCGGTCTGAGCAAAAAAAACTACAAGCACGCCCTGACCACCCTGATCGACGCAGGCAGGATCGAAGTCAACGAGACCGGCATCTATAAAAAGCAGGGGTGACGATGGCAAAAAAGAAAAAGAGCATCGACTACAGTTCCCAGGAGATCATCTTTGAACTTGAGAAACGTCAGGAGAAGCTGATGCGGTTCAACCCCAATCTGCAAGAGGTTGAACTGAAGTGCCTTGACGAAGGGGCCAAGGGCACGCATACCGTCGCCTTCGCCCATCTTCCCAAAGAGATCAAGCAGCTGATCAAACCTCTGAAAAAGTAAAAGAGAACGCAAACGGCAATGTGCTACAATCTCGACATCATATATGAAGGAAAATTATGAGCGAATTCAACAACGTAACAATCGTCAGAGAGGCCAACATCTATTTTGACGGCAAGGTCTCAAGCCGTACCATCAAATTTGACGACGGCAGCCGCAAGACACTCGGATTTATGATGCCGGGTGAGTACACATTTGGTACAAATGAATATGAGATCATGGAGATCATGGCCGGCGAGTTTGACTTGAAACTGCCCGGCGAAGAGAGCTTCAAAGCGATGAAAGCACCCTGCACCTTCGAGGTTCCTGCCAACAGCTCATTTGATCTTGTCATCAAGACACCGACAGACTACTGCTGCTCATATATCTCAGAATAGTCACACTTGAGAGCAAATTTGCTCTCATTTACTTTTATTAATCAACTTTCGTTATATTTCTCAGCACTAAAATCAAAACGAAAGAAGAACTTCATGAAAAAAATCTATCTCTCCACACTTGCAATCGCGTTAATCGGTATCACTATGGCCGGGTGTAATGAAAACAAAGCGGCGAAGGCAAAAACAGCTGAAGCAGCTGCCCTTACGACACAGGAGCAGAAGGTCGGTTATGCCATCGGTGCCCAGATCGGTGCGCAGCTTGCAATGACTAAAGACGACATCGACACTAAAGCGCTTATTGCCGGGCTTACCGATGCAATGGACGGTACCGAACTCAAACTGACAGACCAGCAGATGCAAGAGGCAAAGATGGCTTTCCAGCAGAAGGTTCAGGAAAAAGCACAAAAAGAGATGATGCAACTTGCTGAGGCGAACAAAGCTGAAGGTGAGAAGTTCCTCGCTGATAACAAGACAAAAGAGGGTGTTGTCACGTTACCGAGCGGCCTTCAATACAAGGTCATTCAGGCGGGAACCGGTGCAACACCTGCAGCTACCGATACAGTCGTCACACACTATACCGGTACCCTGATCAATGGTCAGGTCTTTGACAGTTCGGTGCAGCGCGGCGAGCCGGCGACCTTCCCGGTCAACGGCGTCATTAAGGGGTGGAGCGAAGCGCTTCAACACATGAAAGTCGGTGCAAAATGGCAGCTCTTCATCCCGGCTGACCTTGCCTATGGCGAACGCGGCGCCGGAAAGGTCATCGCACCTAACTCGACACTGATCTTTGATATCGAACTGCTTGAGATCAAGAAGTAGGTTCACTGACCTCATTTAGGTTCCATTGAGATACCTCTTTTAGAGCCTTGTAATACGAAAATCGTCGGCAGCCTGGCTGCTGATTTGCTTCTAACAACAATTACTCTCCCCTTTCAAGACAGCCTCATCACAGTCACATACCAGGGAATCACAATATCTGGTACAAAGATCATCAGCGGACTGTTGCAGAGCAGAATGCATTGAAGAAAACTTCATGTCGATCAATACACTCTGATACACGATGGTAAACACTTCGCTTTTATTATCTAAAAAGATTTGATGTAACGCAAGATTTATAAGATATATAAGTGATACCACTCTACAATTAGATCTATATAACGCATCTGAAGGTTTGAAATGGCTGACAAAAAAAATGCCGAAGAGCTATTTAAAGATTATACGCCCGAAATCATGACGTATGATCCGGACATAGAAGGCGGAAACGTGTCGCGTCCTCATGGTAGTCACCAGAGCGAAGAGGAGCGCCTTCATGATGACCAGATCCGACAGAAGATAAAAGAGCAGGCTGAAAAGGCGATGACAAAAGAGGTGATCCAAGAGAAGCTGAAAGAGTACACCCCCGAAATTATGTACTATGACCCCAAAATCGATGGGGGAGAAGAGCATCTGATCCGGGATGAGCTGCTCAATGAAAAAGAGCGCCTCAAAGATGTCATCACCCGTCTGAAGCAGAAAAACCGCGGTGACAGGAAAGTGCGCCGTTAACGCTCATCAAATCGAGGGGCCCAAACCGTCTTTAATTAGCTTTACAGGGTTCTGTTCGCTGATAGCATTTAGTCCCGCTTAACCCCAAACCCACTAAAATTCCAATACTTTTATACAATCGAGACAATACAATGATCCAAGAAGCACACAACGCCTACAATGCCAATGACTATGAGAAAGCTTTTAAGCTCTATGAGGCGCTGGCCGAAAACGGGGATGTGACAGCACAGACTTCGTTGGCCTTTATGTACCAAAACGGTCTCGGTGTCGAGAAGGAC
>MUGD01000199.1 GCA_002900555.1 Thermoplasmata archaeon M9B2D
CACAGGGAGTCCCTGTATCTGATGCTTTGCCCACCCTTCGAGTCAAAGAGATGGTAGTAGGCGGGAAAAACTAATATGTGTAGTTTTTTCAACAGCATGCAAGATTTAACACAAAACAAATGAATAATAGTTAGTAATTTAGACTAGTTACAATGTTAATATGTTGGCATGCTAATTGCATAGACTACATGTTATGAATAATCAGCGGTCAATACTCCGAGAGATTTCCTATAGCGGTATCGGTCTACATACCGGTAAGGAATGTAAGGTAACGCTGAGACCGGCACCGGCTGACACAGGGATTGTCTTTTACAGGACTGACCGTGGAATAATGATCAAGTTGCATCCTCTTGCCGTCGTGGACACAGCATTTGCCACTACTATTGGATACAACGGAACTCGGATAAAGACCATAGAGCATCTTATGTCGGCTATCTCCGGTCTGGAAATAGATAATTTATATATTGATGTTGAAGGACCTGAGATTCCTGCTTTTGACGGAAGTTCAGTGAAAATAGTCGAGATCTTGCTCGAATGCGGCTTCTCTCGTCAGAACGCGCACAAAAAGTACGTTGAGATAACGTCACCAATTTCGTTCAGCGACGGATCTGCATCTATTTCTGCAATTCCATTTGCTGGCAGAAGATTCACTCAGATCCTTGAGTTCGGGAACAACCTATTACCTAGACAGGAAATAACCTTGGATCTTTCGCATGAGACTTTTATACGTGACGTTGCTCCGGCGAGAACATTCGGCTTTTTGAAGGATGTGGAAATGCTTAGACAAAACGGACTTGCAAAAGGAGGCACTCTTGAAAATGCGGTTGTTATTGACGGCGAAAAGATACTAAATCCTTCGGGACTTAGATTCGCAGATGAGTTCGTTAGACATAAAGTGCTTGACTGTATTGGTGATCTTGCCGTGGCTGGGCTTCCGATCAAAGGTCATATCATCGCGGAACGATCTGGTCATTCCACAAATATCAAGTTTCTCAAACACCTCCTCTCCTCCAGAAATAGTTATATAATTCAAGGTGTTAGCTCTCCTTACGAATATACTTCGACATTTGCCTGACTCAATTTGCTACTTGATTTTTTACGAAAATCCCAGTATGCTAAATAAAAAGAGGCTGGAGGCATAACCTCCAGCCTTAACCCTTCAAAAATACTCTTTTTATTTTTTCTTTGCAGTCTTCTTCTTTGCAACTTTCTTCTTCGCAGCCTTTTTGGCTGCCTTTTTTGCTACTTTCTTCTTTGCAACTTTCTTTTTCGCAGCTTTTTTAGCTGTCTTCTTTGCTGCTTTCTTTTTCGCAGCTTTTTTCTTAGTGGCCATTATTTCACCTCCTTTCTTCACCGGATTTCATGGGGTGACCGCTAGACTTTCCCAAGCAGGGCTATTCTTTTACTTTTTAGAATATCCTTTATACCAGGATCATCAGCCTTCTTTTTTTCATTAAACTCCTTCTCAGTCAAAGCAACAGTGCTTAATTTCACCCCGAAATCTTTTTCAATTTCTTTTAGACCGTTATTGAGAGATTCAGATGAGTTTATGACAAAGAGATTTACCACACCATTCTCCTGGTTCTCTGCGAATGATCCGTAAATAAAAGCCGTCTTAGCTCCGCCTGCCATAAGAACTGCCTTTAGTGCACCAGGTAATCCCAAGGACTTTGTTATAAGCTTCTTCAGATCAGTGTAAAGTGGCGATTTTGTGTTTGCGCTGAAGTACTTCAGATTGGCCACTTTTTCAGAAAGAACCAGTCCCATTTTTTCAAGATTGTCAAGTTCTCGTTTAACACCCGATGGATTCTTCTTGAGTAATTTGGAAATCTCACGAACGTAATAGCGTTCCTTCGGATTATTCAGAAGCAATGCAAGAACATCTGCACGTATTGATGAAGAAAAGAGTTTTTTTAACATATGTTACACCTATAATATTTATATACAATAAATTCACTTTTGTCAACAGTAATTTTATTAAAAAGAACATTTTCTTATCTATCACAAACGATAGTTCTGATATCATATCTTATCGATCACTAATAACGCACAGGAGAATATCGCCAGACAACAGTTTTATTTTATCAATAGTAAAAACTGATAAAATTGATTTAATATTTCTTTTGTTCTAAAATTCATACTATCAGATGGATATTCACCACCTCAGAATTTTTGCCTCCGTTTATCGGAACCTGAGTTTTTCGAAAGCTTCCCAGGAACTGTACCTCAGTCAACCAACGATCAGTGAACATATTAAAAACCTTGAGGAAGATATTGGATGTAGGCTGTTTGACAGAGTTGGACGTACCATCATTGCTACGAAAGAAGCTGAAATCATATACCCAAGAGCAATACATATTCTGGAGGAGATCGAAAGAATAAAAGAGGACCTGCTGCCCTATGAAAAGGAGGTAAAAGGTCCCCTTCTTATTGGAGCTAGCACAATCCCTGGAACTTATATTCTTCCTTTACTCGCGTCGCGTTTTAAACGAATCCACCAGAATGTATACTTTCAGGTACTCATAGAAGATTCTCAGAAAATTACTGACATGATTGTTGATCATCAGCTCACACTTGGCATTGTCGGTGCCATTATCTCGCCGGAAAGACTGAAACATGTTCCCTTTATACAGGATGAACTTATACTTGCAGCATCGCCTTCCATAATGCAAGCTGATTCAATATCTGCAAAAGAACTACTTCGTCTTCCATTCGTTCTCCGTGAAGAAGGATCAGGCACTCGGAAATCAACGGAGATTCATTTAAAAAGTAAGAAAATAGACATTAATGAACTCAATGTTACAGGGATACTCGGGTCAACAGACGCTGTAAAACAGGCATTGAAAGCAAGTCTAGGTGTCTCCATATTATCGAGAATTGCTATTGATGACGAATTAAAAAGCGGATCTTTGAAGGAGATATCCATACGCGGAATGAAGATGATGCGTCATTTTTACCTGGTAACTCACGAGAAACGTTCTCTTCCTAATCCTTATAATGCATTCTATGATTTTCTGCTCGAAGAAGTCAGGTGACGGACTGAGTATTTCCGCTGACTATCATTGTACGGCCCCAATCTGATTTTCTATGATACAATGAGTTAAATTCAAAATTTCTTTTTCCTACTTTAATGCTTATAGAAATATTATTTATATTTCTTTTTATTGTGCTGAACGGTTTTTTTTCCGGTTCTGAGGTAGCAGTTATTGCTACTAGAAAGACACGTGTGACGGAGCTGGAAAAACTTGGAAAGAAAAACGCGCAAACACTTCACAAATTGAAATCGAACCCTGACAGGTTTTTAGCTACTGTACAGGTCGGAATCACCGTTGTTGGTGCTATGGCTTCGGGGATTGGGGGAGCGTCTGCGATAAGAGCACTTGATCCATATGTAAAATCAATCCCCGTTACACTGATATCTTCCTATAGTGAAGCAATATCCGTAGCTGCCGTTGTTTTGGTAATCTCCTATTTCACTCTGGTCCTTGGGGAACTCCTGCCTAAATCAATAGCGCTGAAAAGTCCGGAAAAAATAGCTCTTATTGTAGCTAGACCTATTCTCATGTTCTCAAAGATTACTTCACTTATAGTTTCCTTTCTTACCCTTAGTACTAATACTTTTCTCAAAATATTTGGGTTGCAGCTTTATTCCCAGAAGAGCTTTGTAACAGAAGAAGAGATCAAAATGTTCATACGCGAAGGTAAAGACATAGGTTTTTTCGAGCCCGAGGAAGAAAAGTTGATACACAGTGTTTTTGAATTTACAGA
>MUGD01000200.1 GCA_002900555.1 Thermoplasmata archaeon M9B2D
TTTAGAAGAGTCCAGAGTGACGATAAGCTTAGAATAGAACAAGCTGATTTTCCGCGATTTGAAAAAGTATCTTTTTTTAGAGGATATAACAGAAGAAGAAAACAGTATTTGAAGGATTCTTAAATCAAATTTTGATTCAACAGAATGAAAAATTCAAAAAATAATCCCAAATAAAGACTGGAAAAATATGGCGCATTTAACCTTTAGCACATATCTCTGATGAGGGCATGAAGAAAAAAGATTTGAACTTGAAGCCTAGCTCAACCTCCGGTTACTATTTTTTCTTATTATCAAGAACGATTTTTTTATGTAGACAAATGATGAAAGATTCTCTCCTACACTTTTTAATATTATATTATAAAAAAATGAAAAAGTAATTAAGTGGTATATATAATACATATTCTTGTATATTTAATATAGATTAGGAGAGAGGGTATAAAAAATGAGGAGAGAAAATATTTTAAAAAAGAAGGCTGGTATTTTTTCAATCGTTCTATGTGTTATGTTAATTGCGATTTCTTTTAGTGGCTGTGTACAAGAAGAGGGAGGAAAGCAGGAAATAAAAAATCCAAATACACTTGTTAGGTTTACAATCGGTGATGCAAAAACACTTGATCCAGCAGATTGTTATGATACGGCATCTTCAGAACCTATCTTTCAAATCTACGAGACACTTGTAACATATAAGGGAGATGACACGAAAACGTTTTATCCATGTCTTGCTACAGACTGGACCGTATCAAGTGATTCATTGACATGGACATTTAATTTACGCCATAATGTTAAATTTTCTAATGGAAATGATTTTACTGCAGAAGATGTTAAATATTCTTTTGATCGTGTATTAATTATGGATTCACCGGAATCGGGTGTGTCCTGGATTTTTGCACAATGTATGGATACGAATAGCACCACCATTATTGATGATTATACCATTCAAATAAAACTCACAGATCCTTATGGTGGATTTTTAGCTCTTTTACCATATACTATAGGCTCTATTGTTGACAAAGATTACGTGGAGGCGCACGGCGGTGTTGTTGCTGGAGTAGAAAACGAATATCTAAAATTACATCCGATGGGTACTGGTCCTTATACGCTTGATCATTGGACACGGGCAACGGAAATTGTCCTGAATAAAAACCCGAACTATTGGGGTGGTTGGGAAGGAAATCATGTAGATAAAGTTGTTATAAAATATGCTGATGAACCAGCAACACGAATTTTAGCCTTAAAAAACGGAGATGCTGATTTTACATATGTACCTTATTCAAACCTAGAAGATGTCATAGGAGTGAAAGGAATTGTTGTACACCCATTTGATAGTTATGATGTTGTACTTTGTGCTATAAACACAAAAGCAAGTAACAACGAATTTTTGGCAGATGGTGAAGTAAGGAAAGCATTAAGTTATGCTTTTGATTATGATTCAGCAATTGAAAATGCCTTTAATAGTTATGCTAGTAGACTTCCCGGAGCAATACCAATAGGAATGCCATATTACGAAACACAAAACAATGGTGAACCTATTTATGATTATGATCCAACATTAGCAGAACAAATACTTGACGAAGCTGGATATACTAAGAATTATGATCTTGATGGAACTCTCTATCGTTTTAATGGGAAAACAATACGACTTTTCTATAACGCAGGAAACTCAGAGCGGGAAAAGATGGCAGTAACGTTCCGAGGAGCACTTGATGAAATTGGCATTCTTTCATCTGTTATTGCAGAAGGATGGCCACAGCTTTTACATCGTATGTATACTACAGATGACTGGGACATGATGTTTATCGGTTGGGGACCTGATTATAATGATCCTGACGACTATATCGATCCTTTTGTTGGCGCAACTGATACATTTAATACAGGATATACAAACGAAACGGTTTTCGAGAAAATATTAGAGGGAAAATATTCAGCAGATTCTGATGTAAGAGAAGCTGCCTATAAAACAGCATTTGATATCTATATACAAGAACCTCCATTCTTGTTTATATGTCAGAGACAATATATTCGACCATGGAGAGATTGGGTACAAAACTATTCATATAATCCAGTGCGCGAATGGTACTTCTACGATTACTATAAAGCTTACGAATAAAATCACCTCATTCCTTTTTTTCTTTTTTTTAAATTATGAAGACATGGGAGTTCATAGTTCGAAGATTACTTCTTCTAATACCAGTCCTTATTGGAGTTACAATTATTACATTTACCGTTTCCCATGTTATCCCTGCCGATCCAGCACGAGCCTTTGCAGGAGGACCAAAAGCACAACCTGATGTCATCGAGCGAATAACAAAAGAACTTCATCTCGATGAGCCAATTTGGATTCAATATTTTTATTATTTGAATAATCTCATCCATTTTGATCTCGGGAAATCATATTTAGAAAGTCGACCAGTGGCTGAAGCCCTTGGTCAATATTTCCCAGCTACGTTAGAACTGACGATTTTTGCAATGTTAATTGCAATCCCTCTAGGTATTTTGGGAGGAATTATTTCAGCGGTACGACGAAATAAATTATCTGATCATTTAACTCGAATCATCGCAATTGTTGGATATTCTTTGCCGATTTTTTGGTTGGCGCTCATGTTACAATATCTTCTTGCGTATCTGATACCGATTTTCCCTTTGGAGGGACGTTTGGCAATTGGAATGAACCCTCCAACATCTATTACAGGCTTATATGTGTTTGATAGTATTTTAACAGGCAACCTCAACACGTTAGGATCCACCTTAATACATCTCGTTTTACCAGCGTTTACATTAGGATTCGCAACACTTGCGTTAATTCTTCGAATGACACGGTCCAGTATGTTAGAAGTCATGGGCATGGATTACATTCGTACCGGGCGGGCAAAAGGGTTATCGAACCGAAAGATTATCTATAAACACGCACTCAGAAACGCCTTGATACCGACAATTACAGTCACTGGTCTTGCATTTGGTGGGCTCCTTGGCGGCGCTGTACTGACGGAAACAATTTTCAATTGGCCTGGAATGGGACGGTTCGCTGCAAGAGCGGTTTTAGGTTTTGATTTCAATGCAGTGATGGGATTTACGATAGTCATTGCTATTATTTATGTTATAGCGAATCTCGTTGTTGATATCCTTTATGCTGTGATTGACCCAAGAGTTAAACTCGGAGGGGGATAATATACGATTTCATGTTAAAGCCGTGGATGAATATTTAAAAAAACATCAATCAAAAATTAAAGATCTGAGATTCATGGCTCATCTCTTCCGAAGAAGTCTCCTTTCGATGATTGGATTAATATTGATTATTATATTGATATTTATCGCATTATTTGCACCATTTATATCAAGTCAACACCCTTCCTATGTAACAGTGGAAACTGAGCAAGGTACTAAAGTCACCGAAGAAAGATGGGCTATCAATTTTAGTCAATCATTACTGCCTCCAAGCCCAAAACATTTATTTGGAACTGATGACTATGGACGTGACTTATTTAGTATGGTTATTTATGGATCTCGAACATCGTTTCGTATTTGTGTTATAGTAGTTAGCATATCAACTTTAATTGGAATTATCCTAGGTGGAATTGCAGGATATTTTGGTGGAATTATAGATGAGATATTGATGAGAATAACCGATGTCTTCCTCGCAATACCATACCTTATTTTAGCGATGGCAATAGCAGCAGCATTGGGGCGAAGTATAGATCATATCATGGAAGCTATGATTATTGTCTGGTGGCCAACATACGCTCGTATAATGCGAGGTCAAGTAATCTC
>MUGD01000041.1 GCA_002900555.1 Thermoplasmata archaeon M9B2D
GAAGGACGATAGCATTATCGGCATTGAACTTCATGACATTCTTAATATTAAGACCATCTAGAAGAAAATCCAATACTGCCTCCGTCTTCTCGTAGGGTACCGTTATCTGTACCTGTTTCACAGACTTACAGCTCCATGTTGTTGCGAGACGCCTATGGGAGTGCTCTTAAGGATTTCTGGAAAGGCTGTTTTTGTATATTGTAATACAGATATTACCATTCCGTAGCTTCGAGGTATCAATCACCATACTTTTCTTATCATCAGATAACATCGGTTTAGAGGCAATAATATGGGTGTCTTCGAGATTCTAGCAGCTTGGTTTGCACTCTCACTCACGGGGGCTCTTGCCCCGGGACCACTCACTGCAGCTGTAGTCATGCAGAGTACTAAATATGGAAAACTGCACGGCATTTTACCAATGGTTGGTCATGCTATTGTTGAAGTTGGCATTATCGCTGCCATAATCATCAGTGTTCAAGCATTGACTTTGACTCCTTTAATGATAGATCTTCTAGTTGGATTTGGTGGAGTTGTGATTGTTGCATTTGGAATTCTCGCACTTCGTGATTACAAATACAAAGTGGAACCCAGAACCGAGAATGCATCTTCCATATCAGCTTCCTCAGTAATTGAAGCAACTACACAAGGAGCAGCAGTTAGTCTCCTTAGCCCCTACTTCCTTCTCTGGTGGTTTGGTATTGGACTCTCCAACGTGACTCTGCTGGTCGGAACTTTGCAGGTTGGAGTCGGTACTGTTTTTCTTGCAGGAGTCTTGCTCTATATCACTCACATATCAACGGACTTCCTCTACGGTGCTGTACTAACACTGGGAACAGACGCAGCCACAAGAAAGACAAAGATTGGAGATATCAACTGGATAAGTGTACTCGTAGGATTAGTACAGATTGGGCTTGGGCTCTGGTTTGCTATTCTTGCAGCTCCTGGATTAATCGCTTTGATTAGCTAAATTTCAAAGACATATAGGAAGTCAAGTCTTACACAGAATTCTTTAGGACACCATTTTACCCAAGTCTGGGTGATTCTTTGTCCAAGATACTTGTTACAGGTTTCGAACCCTTTGATGGATTCTTAGTTAATCCCTCAGAAGAGATCGCAAAAGAACTCGATGGCAAGAGAATCAATCAACACTCAATAATTGGTATTGTCTTGCCAGTCGATTACAAGAACGCCCTTAACATACTGGATCAAGTATTGGACAAGCATAAGCCAGAATACATTCTGTGCTGTGGACAAGCTAATAGAGCAGTAATCACCATTGAGCGAATTGCAATCAATATTCTCAGTACAAAGCGTTCAGATAATTATGATAATACACCTGAGACCGATATTATCAACCACGAAGGTCCCGCTGCGTACTTTGCCAATCTTGAACCACTACAACTAGTAGAGGTTCTCAGGGAGAAAGATATTCCTGCAGATGTAAGCTATTATGCAGGAGCATATGGATGCAATTGGTTATTGTACAATGTAATGCAGAGGATTGAAACTGGCATGATAAATGCAAAAGCCACCTTTATCCATTTACCGCCAATTCCAGCTCAGGCAATTCAGAAAGATATGATGTCACTTGCTACAATGCCTTTAGAATTGCTAATTCATGCACTCGTGGAAATCATCAAGTCTCTCGATTAACACCAAGTCCTAGTATATCGCCAAAATATCGGAAGATGATGAAACCAACCAGTGCAGCAAGCAATGTTGCGACAGTCCTTTCGATAATCATCAATGGGAAGATTAGGGCGAATGAGAATCCAATGATTGGCGGCAGGTCAAGAAGGAAAACTGAACCCATTGCCATCATAGAATGATCGAGCATAGCACCGATGAATGTGAAGGGAATTAACTGAAGGTACTTTACAATTCCAGTTCGATTCATATCAAACTGAATATCTTTGAATTGAAGGATTAATGCAATCACTGCTGCTAGCATATAGGGTAGCATGAACCACCATGCTCCATACTTGAAAATCTCGAATAGAATTATTATCACTAGGAGGTATCCTGCTGTGAGAAGTGGCCCTATCTTTGTTTCACCCTTCAATAGAAGACCTGTAAAGAGACCTGCTATTGCTGGTCCAAGTATTGTTGGTGGCAGAAAGAGAAACACTCCCCCACCGAATGGTAGAAGAACGAAGGTACCTAAGACTCCTGCTAGAAAACCGTAAGCAAATCCTCTAACAGAACCAAGAATCAATCCCAATAATGGAGCGATACAGACAGCAAAACTGAGTGCGCTTGTTACTCCACCCGCACCTATGAATGTGCTCATTGGAAGAATAGCTAATATCGCATAGAGTGCCACAAGAATGACTCCAACTGCAACTTTCCTAGTTTCTCCTTTTGGTTCTATGAGATCCATTTCTTGGTTTGAGGGTTCATCGGACAATAATATCCCGCTCCGTTTTGCGTCTGCGAGTTGAATGCTTTATGATACTTGTGGTCAGTTAGAATCTCCAAGACTACTTCCTTCGCACTTTCACTGCAATGGAAACGAGAACCAAACCAACAAATGTTCCTACCAGAATGATTTGATCTTGAGTTATAGAAAATCCAGTTGTTGTTGTTGTCGTTGTATTTGAGTATGACTCTACTAAGGAAATGCTAAACGGTTTCACTGTCTCATATCCATACCCATCAGCAACGACCAGACTGGCTGGAAATGTAGGAGGTTCTGTGTCTATATCTACAATTCCATCTCCACCAGGATATTTCTCTGTGATAAGGGAAGGCACGTAGTATCTTCCTGATCTTTCATCATACTCTAATCCTTCACTTGTCCAGAAAGTAATCTCATCGTATTCTAATGTGGTCTGATTTAGAACAGTAGCAATCAACTTTACATATCTGATATATGTTAGGCCTGTAATTTTAATCTGAAAGCTAGTGTTAGACCATTCAAGAATTAGTTTGTTCTCCAATTCATTATAATTTGGATGGATTATCTGAATAGAAGGTCCATTTGTGTTTCTTGTAATTGTATACTCGAAAATTGGGAAATATGTGACATGCTGAATCCCAACTGTAAGATTAAGACTCTCTTCGTCAATGAAATCATTTCCAAAAGAGGCCCATGTTTCATTCGCAAAGAAATAGGTTGAGTTCAACCAGATAGCGTAATGGATAAACTCTCCTTCTTGTGTTTCTAAAATTTCTTCATAGGGATACAAGGTTTCGTAGTTGTGTGTTTCATTTGCATCCCCGATATTTTCTGAAAGATCTATGACTACTGTAATATCTGAATCTGGATTCTCCCACCAGATTTCAAAGGAGAATCTGAAATTCCTGGGTTGTATAATGGATGTATTGGGAAAGAAATACCTCCAGAAGATTTCTTGCCCATTTATCATAAGAGAACCTGAGTCCAATGTACTCACATTTGATGCAGGGGATTCAAATGGTGGATTTTCGGATGTCTGTGATTTCACACACTCACTTTGTGAGCATTTTGAAATTTCAGTGTCAAATTCATATGCTATTGGTAGGATACTTGCTATAGCTAAATAGACGAGAAATGTCAATGTAATAACTGCTTTTACCCTATTCATTTCATCCACTTTTTGGGTAAGGATTTTTGGGTATTAAAGCAACTTCTGCTTAATTACACTGGATAGAAATCCCAGAAATGAGTCACTTTCCAATCATTTCCGACCTGCTTGTCGCCACGCAAATCAGTAAGAACTCCATCATCAAATGGATAGAACCATAAATCGTTACTATGATTGACTGTGATGAGGTCTGGTTTGCCTGGAGTTCTCCAATGACCAATAAGATACTTCCAATCCTTCCTGAAATCTTTGTCAGATTCCCACTGCTGCTTCTCTGTGAAGGTGAAGTGATCCTTCTTTGGATTTGGGCCATAGGGATATAGTCTCAACCTGTTATCCCTGAATGCGAGCATATCTGGTGTTCCATTGCCAAGCCATTCATCCATGAGAAGATGCTCATAGTGTTTGGCTTTGAAATCATCTCCGACTTTGTAGTTACGTTGCTTGTAGAAAGTTTCACCATTGAACTCAAAGACAACAAGATCTCCATTATCTTTTCTGATCAGAATATCTGGAGTAGATCCTCCACTCCAATATCCAGGATAAATGTCTGGAACTTCCTTCTTATCAAATCCATTTCCTACTTTTTCTTTACTTCCTAAATCTCTGAATTCTTTTCCATTCCATGGATACAACCGAAGGTTTCCATCTTCATCACGAACAAGAAGATCTGATGTTCCGTTTCCTGTCCATTCCGCAACATAGTAATCTAGAGTGTCACGAAAGCCCTTTCCCACTTTATCTCCGGTTCCGCGGAGCATGAAGGTTTCATCTCTGAATGGGAAATACCTGAGATCCCCATCTTCCTCAAGGACTACCAGTGAAGAACCGCCACCGATTCTTCTTCGGTATGAAGGCATTTGTGTTGGTGTCCAATATCCTGGGAGATACTTCTTGAACTGCCAATCTCGTCCAACCTCTCTCCCAGTATTCTGCCCCTTTGGAGGGTAGAACTTGTACTTGCCATCATAGTAAAAAAGTGGAAACCACTTCAAATCACCGTTATTCATCCGAACAATTAGTCCTGGCATCATGAATTCCTCTCCTTGGAAGAGGAGTCATCCTCTCATAACTATTTATTGGATGTGAGCTAGGGAAAAACGTTTTAGAGGGACTGCATAGCTTCGCGATTCAGCATGGAGGCTTCTGTTGTGAGCGAAGAAACCTTTGATGTCATAATTGTGGGTGCTGGCGTTCTTGGAGTTGCCACAGCGTACTATATACAGAAGAACAGCCCTGAAAAGAATGTCCTTCTTGTCGATAGAACACTTGCTGTAGGTCAAGCCAATACAGCCATGAGCGCAGCCGCAGTTAGGAATATGTTTGCGTCTTCTACCAATCAGATTCTTACTGATACATCAATAAAGTACTTCGAGTATGTTCAGAATGAACTTGGTCACGATCTTTTCTTTGAGAAGACAGGCTATCTCTGGTTATTGAGTGAATCACAATTCAAGCACGAGAGTGTGCAACTTTGGATGCAACGAATGAAAACATCCGGCATCGACTATAAGGTCTATAGTAGGCAAGAGCTAAAGGAATTGATTCCAGGACTCAATGTTGATTTTACTGGTGACGAAGAGGCAGAGCTTATGCATTTACATGAAGCTGATTACGGTCTCTTTGGCGGCGATTGTGGGGTTTTAGATCCTACACGTCTTGTTGAGCATTACTTTGAGGAGTTCAAGAAGATCACTCATGTCAAACCTCGATTTGGTGTCAACGTTGAGAAATTGCTTGTTGAGGCTGATCCAAAGCTGGACATTCCCGGAGAACCATTTGTATGGCAACAGAAGAGAGTAACAGGCATTGTCACAGATAAGGGAACTTTGAGAGCAAAGACGGTTGTGCTTGCTACTGGTGCATGGGCGAATGAGCTTCTCGACCCTGTAGGTATTGATAGTATGACAAAAGCAAAGAAACGCCAGTTATTCGTTATCCATGCTGAAGACAATCCCAAACTGCACGATTTGCTCGATACAAAGGGTTTCAATGAGCTTGGTTGCATTCCATTCACCATACTTCCATCAGCGGGGGTTTATTTCAGACCGCAGTTACAGGAGCGGGGATTCTGGATTGGCTGTGGTGATAAGTTTGGTCGTGGCTATGAGTATGTGCAGACTGATGAAATGATGGTTCCTGAGAGTACCTACTATGAAAATAGTATGTACCCAGTACTAGCAAAGTATTTCCCTGCTTTTGAGAGCGCTCGTCCGGTGAATAGCTGGGCTGGAGGTTATTGCTATTCTCCAGATAGGATACCATTTGTCTACGAAGAATGTGGTGTTCTTGTTGTAAATGGCGCCTCAGGATCAGGAATTATGAAAGCTGATGCACTGGGAAGGATTGCAGACGCACTCTATCGTGGAATACCGGAAGCTGAGCTTTTTGGAGGCAAAAGAGTATCCTCAAAGATGCTCACGATTAAGGATCGCAATGTAGAGATCGAAAGCGTAGTCATATAACGCGGGATATGATGAGAGTGTTTTTTAAGCGATAGTTATTTTTCACTCTATTACAAAACCCTATAAGACAGCCAGTGTTTTCTAATATTGGCTTAGTGGCCCTTACAGCCGGACTGTATATCAGGCTCTCTATTTAGAGAACCATTTTCCAGGCAGGCAATTATCGATGTACGAACGACATCCGCTATCACGAGGTGGATCAAATGAGCAACGAGTGTCCAGAGAATGGAAGTATCTCCATCATGGCATTGGAGAGTGGGATAAAGTATGCCAGCCTAGATGAGGCACCTGATGTACCCTTGCTCATTGAACTTATTGGAATCCGGCCTAATGATTTAGCAAAATTGTCTCAGCGTTTTGCAATAGACCTCGAAGACCTTCAGGATGTACAGGACCTTGATGAGCGTCCGCGTCTGCAGATTGAAGACAAATATACAATGATAGTTCTACGCGTTCCAGTGAATCTTAGAGATAGAGAACGTCAACACTCAACAATTCCTACTGCAATATTTACAAACGGTCGCGACATAATTATCATTCAAAATGATGAAGTTCCGCTACGTAAACCAAAGCTGCGTCAGAAAATCTATCTCAGTACTACTGCAGCTGATATCATCTACAAGTGGTGGGAGATTGTAATCCACTCATACGAAACTACCTTGGACATAGTTGAAGCGACAATTAACGAAACTGAAGATGTCATTATGAGTGAGATATATCCCTCTCAACTTGAGTGGTTCTTTCAACTCTCTCGTGATGCGATATTCATCGAAGCTGCACTCAAGGCAAACATGAAAGTCCTCTTGAGACTTGAACGAAATCATGTTCTTGGTAGAATGATACTTGACGTAGACCGTCTCGAAGAACTTCAAGTTGACCTCCAGCAACAAGTGGAACTTAGTGCAATCTATGGCGAATTGATCGAGAATGCAATGAATGCATATGATAGCATGGTCAGTCATAATCTGAATAAAGTCATCAAGACTTTAACATCAATCTCATTACTTGTCAGTGTTCCAACTCTAATTGCAAGCATATATGGAATGAATGTCGGACTTCCGTTTCAAGAAAACGTTCTTGCTTTTCCCATTGTTATGGGCTTGAGTTTTTGTATTTCATTGCCTCTATTACTAATGCTTCGAAAGATGAATTTGGTCTAGATTGCTTTTTCACTTTCTTGCGAGAATCCAGTAAACAATTTCATTGTCAGAATGTGGTATAGACACAAGACGGTCAAAGATGACTTCAAAGCCTGCATTCTTTACCATTTGGAGACTAGCAGGAGGTGCCGGATGACTCCAAGCCATTTCAACTCCATGGTATTCTGCAATTTCCTCCCACTCTGAATGTGATGTGCCCATAAGCATCACTCCGCCTGGTTTCAACCAATTGTATATTCGTTTGTACATCACGGGATGAAGGCTCTTGTGAATGTGAATGATAGCATAGGTGGAGATAATACCATCAAACGAATTCGATTCAAAATCTGTCTTAGTAACATCCCCGTAAATGAGCTCTGCCTCAGGGACATTCTTTTTGGCAAGTTCTAACATGGATTTTGAAAAGTCAATACCTGTTGCAATGAATCCCTTCTCAAGCATCATCTTAAGAATAGGAACACCGCCTCCGCAACCAATGTCCAATACTTTTGCTTTCTCAGGTAGTAGGTTGATAAACTCCTGAACCTCTTTGTCATTACAGAATTGCTCTCTCTCCTGCACGTACTGGCGTGCTATTTTATCATAGCCGTTTCTGACAATTTTACCCTGTTCCTCAGGACTCTTTCCATGAGTTCTCTCTGATCCCATCCACGTGTCTCCTTTCAAATATCATGCATAGGTTGTACTTATTTGTGCTGACGCTATTGCGAAACCTATGAGAATTGCAGTTCTAACTAGTGGTGGTGATAGTCCTGCCATGAATGCAGCTATCCGTGCTATAACTAGAGTTGGGATTCATCGTAATTGTGAGATCTATGGAGTATTTGGTGGACTTCAGGGAATTCTAGACGAGAAAATTCATCCTCTAAACTCTCGTTCTGTCTCTCGAATTCTCCATAGAGGTGGAACTTTTCTTACTACAGGAAGGTCTGAAGAATTCAGGACTGAGGAAGGACAAAAGAAAGCAGCAAGGATTCTAACGGAAGGAGGCTTTGATGCATTGATTGCAATTGGAGGAGATGGTACAATGCATGCGTTAGATGCTCTCAGTAATCACTGGAATGGTATGCTTATTGGACTTCCTGGAACCATAGATAATGACATGTATGGTACTGACTATACGATAGGATTTGATACGGCTGTCAACAATGCATTAGAAGCACTCGATAAAATTAGAGACACTGCTGAGGCTTTCTCTCGGACATTTCTCGTCGAGGTTATGGGACGTAATGCTGGATTTATTGCATTTCATGTCGGAGTAGCAACTGGTGCTTCTGCAATCCTTATGCCTGAAACAACCACAACTATAGAGGAACTCGCTGAAACAGTAATCAAAGCGAAAGAACGCGCGAAATCCTCAGTCCTAGTAGTAGTTGCTGAAGGTGATGAGTTAGGAAATGCAGACAAGATTGGCAAAATGCTCTCAGAGAGAATTGGAGAGAAATGCCGTGTATCAGTGTTAGGTTACATACAGAGAGGTGGAAATCCTACACACTTTGATCGGCTTCTGGCGACCAAACTTGGAGCGCATGCCATTGAATGTTTACTAAGTGGCGAGCATGGAGGTCTCGTAGGTGAAGTCAATGGTGAACTTGTTCTGACACCATTTGAAGAAACCTGGACAAAGAAGAAATCCATTAATCAGTGGTTACTCGGTCTTCTGTCTGAATTATCAGGTTAAATTCATCTTGTTAAGAAAGAGCAACTGACCTATTCTGGTTCATGTTTATCTCTCGGTAAACTAATACGGTAGGAAGTACAAAGGATTTACGAGGTAGAGTTCTTTGGTCTTCAAGTATCTAGCTGACTACCATCTGTGGGCTGGATGGAAGATGAGAGAACTCCTTAGTGATTTGGATTCTGACACTTTCATCAAGACTGTTGCTGGGAAAAGCCCAAAGGATCTAGTTCAACATATTGTTTTGGCCTTGGAAACTTGCTTTTATTACATTGATGAACAGAAGGACGAGTCTGTCTTTGATCGAGCAAAGCGGCTTCCTCGGCAGGAATTGCTTGCGCGATGGGAGATTTTAGATACCAGATTAAGTCATGCAATTGAGGAAATTCCCCAGGGGAAGATCACTGTCACTCACATTAGAGAAGAGCCCTTTGAGATCGATGTCTTTGATTTCTTCCTTCAATACTTGCTGCACACAACGCACCATCGAGGTCAATTAGCAGTAGTCTTGAGTAACCTGGGCTATAACGTCCCAGGTACTGACTATTTGATGTTCTTTGGAGAGAATGTTGAGTCATAGAAAAATGGCGTTGAACTTTAGATGCATGAAGGGGGAAGAGCATAGCTGTAGCGTCACTGGAATCGAGAACAACACTAGCCATTCAAACGAACAACATAATTGCATTATTTGCGCATGCTCAATTTACTACCTTTCGAAGAGTTTAACTATATACCATTGAAAAGTCACTTCAAGGTGGTACCGCATGGATGTAGCAAAATCCCTAAACTGCAGAGAACTGAGGGGTTGCGATGTCGTTGACTCAAGTGGTCAGAAAGTTGGTCGAATTAGCGACATGACCTTTACATTTGATGGTCAACTTAAACTTCAGCAGTTCATACTCGCTGGTTCTGATTGGGAAGAGTTTCTCGAATCTATCAAAATTAAACCGGACAGAGATCCATTATTTGATGCTTCATTGATTCAAAGAATTGGTGATCAAATCCATCTTGTTTCAAATGTCAATTCTTTGAAGACCACTCTTGAAGAGGATGCTATTCCGAAGGGTGAGATTCGTTGGTCCGAGCTATCTAAGAAGCAAATTATCGACAAGAATGATGTGCGAGTTGGAAAAGCAATTGACATCGACTTTGATGTTGATGGTTCAGCTTCGCTTACTGTGGGTGGCGGGCTGATAGAAGAATCTCTTGAGAGAATTGGTCTGAAGGATGATATCGATATCATTGTACCCGCAGAATCAATCGCTTCAATTGCGGACGATATTAGACTCAAGGTATCGAAAGACGAGCTTCAACTTACAATGGATGAAGCACTTGATAATCCTGAAGTCCATGCAATTAAAGACACTAGAGACATAGAACGTAGTGTTATGAAAGTACGTCTATTCAATAGACCTCGATGATTAGCTTCTAATCAATTATCACAAGTGTAGCTGCCCGTCTATTTAGTTGGAAATAGATTGTCTATTTCGAATGATTTTCTCACAGAAAGATGCTATTTCCATAAACCGCATCTGTGCCAACAATATTCCCAATAGTACTTCCTATTTGGTCTCCGTTATCATCATAGTGAGGTGTTTCATCCTTACTATCCATAGCTGCTGCAAATCCAAATGCTTCCGCCATAGATATCTTTCCATCATCATTGACATCAGCCCATATTGGTGTATCCAATCCCCAGATGTGGCGTTGATAAAAAGCACAGAGTAATCGGAAAGTAAATTCCGAGAACCCATAGTAATCGGAAGCCCAAGCAACTTCATTATATGCACAAGCAGTCATAATTATTCGATTTGAATAACTAAGATATGGAATATACGCTCCCGAAAAGCACTGCTGCATAATTATGATCATGTGGTCACATGTAATTGCATCAAGCCATGATAGCATCTCTACATACCCTATTCCATCATCATCATACTCATCCCATGTGACAATTCCTGCATCATCACCATGGTCGGTTATATAAACAAACAATGAATCACTGCTATCCATAACCGAACTCAAATACGTGAATGTTTGATTCATCCCGTCGCTTGTACCTGGATAATCTACCCGGATATTCGATTTATCACCTGTTCCATTATTGTAACATACAAAGATGTTATCAGGGTCATAGCCATTAAGTAAGAGTAAAATGTAGAACCATGTTATATGATTCCAATATCGAGGATACGCATACCAATCGTTATACCCTCCACTAAAAAGCACTGCATACTTTGTTGGATTTTGATCGATAAAGGTCACTTCTTCTGGTTGAATCTCTGTAGCAAATATTGATTCGTTGCACCCTAGAAACGAAGCTGATTCAGCTTTTGGATTGCGATGAGATTGATATACAATTTTCAAGTAACCCTCTTCTTCACTAGCGTATTGTAGTGGTCCCGTCACACTTATCCAAAAACCTGCAGAAGATAAAATGTCAATCGTCGAAACATCTGATATCAAAATATGATTGTCTGCTGTTAATTGATCTGTCCAGAAATTCTGCGGATTAGAAACGAGAATTGCAAAATCTCCTGCAATGACTAAATATCCTTCCACAGTGATTGTCTGTCCAACATATTTTGCAGCATTCTCACCTGTTATGTCACCAATTTCGAAAACACTGGTCTGATCTACAAATGTGAAATAGTATATCGTTGCAGCATTCGTTCCAATTAGAATTAGAACCAAAAGCAGCAGAACTCTAGAATTATTCCTTTGTGGCTGTTTCTTCCTAGACAATACTCCACCTCGAATATTCCAATATCCCTTCTATTCAAATAGAACCGAGAAGTATTGCGCGGCATATGGTTGTAATAAACAATATCTTTTTTTTTCAAAACATAGTTCAATGACATTATCGGATTGTTCCTATCATTGCTTGGAATCTAAGTCTCGAACTCTCTGTGGTTTAAGTTGGCTCAACTATTGTAGAACCTTATCCAGCCGATTACAATTCTATTGAATAGCATCAATGGGGTTTTTCACTCGTTTTGGGTCTGGTCTTGAACTCTTGTATCGTTTGATTTCCATAGCATTCACGTTGTCATTGAAAGTGTTTACCTAACTCATAGTGATTTTTGCTTTTCCGTTCAGTTTACTCAAGAAGCCATTTTGGTATATAAGTGTGTCTTTCGAAGCATTGAACTTGGAAAGGTTTATTACCCAAACCATTATAGTATACTTAATCGGTTTTTTAATTGCAAATTGAGAGGAGAACAATATGAAAGTGCAATACAAGAAATGGGAATCTGGCCAGGGTCTTGAAGAGATCCAGGCTCAAATCTATACAGAGGTCTCAGGACTTCCTGCTCGAGCAGAACAGATTGGACCTCGGAATGATGACCGGGGTACGGATGCGACTCGTTATGCATTGATGGAGGATGGCAAACCTCTTGCGTACATCACTTCAGCAACAGATACCGATGAGCCGTGGAGAGGATTTATTGGATATCCATGGAGCCTTAAGGACTGTCCCCGTGAAGTAAAGGACAAGCTCTTCGATGAACTACTGGAGCACATCTATAGCATTGATGGTGTGAAACAAGTTCGTACTGCAGTTGTTGTAGGCTCGAAAACAAAGAAAGAACAAATCGAGTATTTCCAAGAGAAAGGATTCGTAGAGGATGAAAGATATTATACATACTCGAAAGATCTTGATATTGAAAAATCTGCTGCGATTGATGTGAAAAAGAAATTCGCTGGCAAGGAAGCCGACCTAATTAGTCGAGTAGCCACTGAGGAAGATATTCCAGCTCTAGTAGAACTATGCCTTGCTGACCCGAATTTACGAAGAGCATTTCCTACCAAAGAAGCATTTTTCGACTACTTCAAAAATCGAGTTCTCAAAGACGGACATTGTGTTATGCTCTTTGATGGTGACAAACTTGTAGCTGCTTCAGCACCTCTGAAGTTCGCGCCTGATGGCAATATCCTGAAAGGAGATGAAGAACGCTATATTATGAGATTCACTGCAAGCAGACCGGGCTACGAGTTTTCTTGGAATAGACTTGCTATTGAGCTGGCGAAAGAATGCAAATCTGCAGGTATGACAGACTTTCCATTGAGAGCCTCGTTTGGATTCAGAGCCCAAGGCGCTGCAGCAATTGGATTGGCAAAGATGAATCCTGACATGGAACTCAATGAGATTTTCTACGTTCATCAGAAGGCGGAGTAAATCTGACAATTTCACAAGTGGAATGAACAAAGGTAAAACGTGAGTAAGAAAATGCAATCTATCAAGCAAAAGAAAGGATTTGAGCAACGAACCTCATGTTCCAAAACTATACTCGGAATTGTTGGCAGTCCCCGACGAGGAGCTAACACGGAAACCCTTGTCGATTCCGTCTTGGCTGGCGCCGCAGAATACGGAGCTGTTTCAGAGAAGGTCTTCCTACATGACATGAAAATTGCTCCATGTCGTGCGTGTAACAGCTGCCAAAAGACAGGAAAGTGCATTCAACAGGATGACATGGAAATTCTTGTAGACTTAATGCAAAGATGCGATGTCTGGGTATTTGGAACGCCCATTTATTGGTGGGGACCAAGTGCCCAGTTTAAAGCGTTCGTTGATCGATGGTATGGTATTGACCAACGGATATTCCAAGGTAAGCAGATAATCCTAACAATTCCGATGGGAGGCAGAGATGACCATTACGCTCGCCATACCGTGGGCATGTTCAAAGATATTTGTAATTATCTTGGAATGGAATGTCTCGAAGTTGTTGTTGCTCCAGGAATGACAGGAATCAGATCGGCTCAGGAGAATTATCGCTTAATAGAAACTGCCAAAGATGCCGGAGCTACTGCAGCTAATCACGGATAGGCCAGGTTACTAGTCTTTTGCTAGTAACCTTCCATTTCTTTATCGTTCTGTAGAATAAGCTAAGCTTTGGCAAAGATTTCTTTGAGTGGTTCAATGCTATCTCCAGCTATCAGATAGTTCTCAATCTCTCCGAGACCGCTCTCATGTAACCATCTAAGATAGTCAACTTCCTGAGGGTTTCTTCCAACAATTCGAACCCCGACTGAATCACAAGCTATTGGGTCCGTACTTGCGATGATTGTATTGTAGCGTATTGGAGTCCCTTTCATGGGCATGAATCCTTTCATACCTACAAACCCATCAATGACACTCATAGTCGGAGGGAGTGTCTTGCATATGTCATAAATCACCTTATGCAATCCTTTTCGATGGAATTTCATTTTCCATTTATCAGAAAGCATTCCAAACATGTTCTTGAGTCCCATAGTAACAACAACACTGCTTACAGCCTTCAGCTTTGCCGCACTGATGATAGCTGACTCAGTAGCAATCTTAGCAACTTTGAAGGAATCCAGAACTTTGCCATCTATAACCTTGAGCTTCACTTGCTCCTTCTCGTTTCTCAAGTTGATGAAATCTACTCCAAGACGATCAAGCATCTCTTTCATACCTGTCTTTATTACAGCATCATCTGCATTTGTGGAAGTAGAATCTGTTTCTACAACGAATACTTTCTTCCCAAGGTCTTGTATCCTATTGATTAGAGCCTCAACCATCAAAGGGTCAGTTGTGATTCCCGTGTCCCAAGTCTTTCCTGAAATAAAATTGACCTTGATAAGTACTCTATCCCACTCTGATAGAGCTCCAGCAAAATCAATTCCTTTCAGAGATCGATAGACAGTTTCTAGTTCCCTTTCACCAGTTGCCACTGATACAACAGACATCGTAGTTTTCCCATTTTAGATTTCTTTGACCCACACATGCACATTGGTTCTGCTGAATCCTAATGAGTCATAGAGATGAGTCGCGGCTTCTGTACTTGCAGCACCTAAGATAACAATTGCCTTTGCACCATGTTTCTGGAGTCTTTGAATACATTCTAGGCAAACAGCTTTTCCAAGTTGCTTTCTTCTATGGTCTGGATGAACTCCTACAGGTTCTAACTCAGCAAGTTTACTAACGGGATCCATTCTCCCAGTAGCAAAGGCAGCGAATGAGCCATCAGGCGCAACTACAACGATGTCCAGTTCGGGATTATAGAACTCAGCTTCTACATAGTAATTGAATATCTCTTGCGTCATATGTTCTCCTACATGCGAAAACACAGATGCTTGAACTGCTTTGTACTTTTCATAGTCACTCTCTGTATCGACATGCCTAATTGTGTAGCCATCTGGTAATGGGACGCTTACAACTTCATAATTATCTTGTAGAATTCTATTGTGCTCGCAGATACCTTCATCCTCATATCCTAGCTTCTTGAGTATATCTTCACGAATCGCATCCCCTTCCTCAACAATGAAGAAAACCTTCTTCTTTGATTCATCTTGCTTCATCTTTGTAAATTGAGTTTCCAATGCTTTGATTAAGAACTCCTCATAGTGACGAAATTCTGGATGGATGAAAATACGAAATTCTCCTCGAAGTTTACAAATCGTGACAGCAGCAATCCCAACTTTCTCATCTTCCCAGATCTTGGTATATTCATCTTCTTCATCTTTATAGGGCGGACCACCAGGTCCTCTCCATGAATTCTCAAACATTGATGGGATCCAATTCTGGTACGTCTTTGTGATATTATATGTTTCAATCAGAAAATTCCTAATTCTGTCAAAGTCCTTTTTCCTATG
>MUGD01000201.1 GCA_002900555.1 Thermoplasmata archaeon M9B2D
AGCGGGTCATCTGTACAAACATTTTTCATTACGTGATGGTATTAGCGTCCGCAAGATTTGCAGGGGTACCCGAGCATGGTCTAAGGGGTAGGGCTTAGGACCCTATGACGCAGGTCTCCGCGAGTTCAAATCTCGTCCCCTGCACTTTTTTCTATCTAACAATATTTAAATAACCAAGGATTGTTTATTTTTTTATAGTGGAGGAAAATCAATTGATAAGGAAATGGTTAGCGATTGGAATCATTCTCTTGTTCATTGGAACCTGTATCATTCCATTAGCAACATCTCAAATCCTTCGTAGGAATATCATTACCGTTGATGATGAACCTAGTGATGCAGATTATACCTCGATTAAAGAGGCACTGAATCATTCGAGCCCCGGTGACATCATTGAGGTCTATAGCGGAACCTATGAGGAATATAACATCACTATCACAGCGGATGGGATATCACTCATCGGGATGCCGAATGAATTGGGAAACGGAAGTGATACTGGGAAACCGTTCATCAATGGAAAGGGAGTTAATCATGTCCTTAATATCAAAGCCTGTAATGTAAGCGTATCAGGTTTCCATATAGAGAACTTTCGAGTCAATAGTGATTGCGACATTATTGTTATCTACAGGGGTGCTGATAATTGTACAATCTCGGACAATATCCTCCGTTATTCAAGCAATAGCAATCTTCTTTGTAATTCTAATTTCAGTAAGATAACCGATAACATCATCACGGATGCCGGTTTTCGGTATGGAATTATCCTTGGAAACGGTCATACTACTATTTCTGGTAATGTTATTGATAATTGCCCAACAGGCATTTGTTTTTGGGGCGGTAGCAATACTACTGTTCTCCGGAATCGCATCAGCAATTGTAGCGTGTTCGGTATCGATATTGGCGGAGGCGGTTTGAACACCTTCCAATACAACACCATCGAGAACAATTGCGTCGGTCTCCACATCTACATGTCCGTTCTCAACAAGGTACAACACAATAATTTTCTTCACAATACGTATCACGCTGGTTTTAGCCTGGGGCTCAGCCTCATGGCAGAAAATAGATTCTTCCAGAACTATTGGGACCGTCCACGTTTACTCCCATATCCTATTAAAGGTACAGTTCTCCTCGTTGTACCATGGGTGCATTTTGATTGGCGTCCAGCAATAAAACTCTATAATATCATAAAAATGACCTGAAAAACCTTTGAAATTGTAGGTTTTTACAGGAGTAAATATTATCCCCTGTTTGAAATTTAACTGGTAATTAGGCGTTCACATCCCTTCCCTTGCATTCACATGGTCCCAACGAGAGAAAAACCATTATTTTTTGTATGACTTTGTTTTTGTGGTATAAAAAATGAGATACATACCCTAAAATAGTATAACGTTCTGAAGTTGGAAATCGTCATTAATTTCTATAAGTCGCGCAAATTGCCTTAAGTTTCTCAAAAAAAAGGTTCTTAAAATGCAGATAACGCGAAGTATCAATAGTCACTAAGGTCAAACGACTTACATCATCCTCAGATTCAAGAAAACCATGACTCTGAAGTATGGTACAATTCCTTTTCAAGTTCTGTAAGAGCCCGGGCGCGATAAGCACCCCGCAATCAAGCTTCCTTTTTACCAGATTGCCCGGAACACCAAGGACGTTAATGCCTTGCTCACTGATAAGGTATAAGTCGAGGAGGTCACGTTCCTTGAAGCTTTCTCGCGTCAGGATTGCTCGATATTTTTCCAAAACGATCTCATCAAATGCATAGGTCTTGACGGTAACATAATTCAGGTTATAGCCGATGGATCTGAGGTAGGTATCGTTCTCAACGATGGTATTGATACGTGATTCTGTATAGGGATAAATGATGTCTTCTAGGAAATTTACTTCGATCTTTACGGGTATTTCCTCTCTAGTGAGCAGTGAATGATAATAGAAATGGAGGACATAGACCGCTCGTGAATTACGCACCAAGACATAACGGGGATTCGTTCGTTCCACCTCGAAATCAAATTCCGCTCTTTCACATACCCTTTTGATCTCATCAAGGAGGGGGATGACTCGTTTTTTGATTTCAGCCTCCCGCGTATTCGATTTTTCTATACGGCGAAGGGCGTTTGAGTCCTGATGAGTGAAATCAAGGTCTTCACTGATACGAGGGTACTGCAGATAGTTTCTGATGAGAAGCGTTCCTCCTTTGAACACCAATGCATCCAATGACGGGACGCTTCCTGTATCCTTCAATGATTGCCATGCGGAGAGAAAACGTGACAGGACATAGTCTTTTTCGATATAATAGTCGGGGATGTGCGTGCCACGTCGCTCTTTGACATACGCGAGGTACTTTCGGAACTCATTAGACTTCATTATCCTGTGACCTTCCGCTTGGAATTCTGTGAATATTGTAGGACGTAGGAACGCGCTGTCTTCGTATGCTTATATGGTGACAGTTCACCGGGGATTCGTCGATGGAAGTATTGGTAATCAAGTAAGGTTTTTTCAGGGTCTGAATAGTAAAAGACGATTCTGTTCTTGGTTGTTTTTTTCACGAATCCAAATTCAAAAAGTGACCGTTTCATCTTCCGGAAGCGGTATGGTATCCCAAGGATTCGTCGGTTACCGCTGAAGGACGAATTGATGATGATGGGACTGACCACACCCTGCCAGGTGATCCGGTTTCGTTCTAGTGCGCTTTCTAAACCAAGATACCAGCGGATATTGAGGTTGTTCAGGGTAGCATAGACCATTTCTTCAGAGGAATACTTTGTATATCCTCCTTGACGTTCTGCGGGATCCAGAATATAATAATATCCTTTGAACACATAGAGAATCTCACCGTTTCTTCGGAGGTTAGCAATGAGAGATTCTACGGACTCGTTATGTATAACATTACGAAAGGCAGAAATCAACTGCTTTTTTGATACAATCTTTTCATCCAATGAATCTAAGATATTTCTGACAACTCTTCTCTCAATCATTATTAGTTATAAAATCATCAAATAGTATTTAAATGATTCGTTTAGAAAAATGCAAAAAAGTGCATAATTTTAAACGAAATAACGATACTGACTACAAGGGAGATCCATACCCGTGGGTGCCAAATCCCGACGCGAGCATCGATGAGACCATGCATATGAATGACATAAGCTAAGCGGATAGTTGACTGGAACGATTATCAATTAATACTAGTAAAAATATACCTAGATGAGTAGATCAGGGAAAGTTACTAGTAAATGAATTCATACTTTCCATCATCATCTCGCTTACAATAATGCGATAAGGACTAACAGGAGAGAAGTGAAAAAAAATACTAGTAGATTGGTATTCAAATCTCGTCCCCTGTATTTATCATCAGAAGGAATACGGTTCAATGAAAGTCATCGCGTTTACCGGCATGCCTGCCTCAGGGAAATCAGAGGCGGTGCAACTTGCCAAAGAGAAGGGTATACCGGTGGTCAGGATGGGTGATCTGGTCTGGGAGGAAACCAAACGACAAGCAAGACCCCTGGATGACCACAACGTAGGCAACGTTGCACACACCATGCGCAAGACATACGGCATGGATGTCTGGGCGAAACGGACCGTTGAGAAAATCCATTCCTTCAAAAACCCGCCCATCGTCGTTATCGATGGCGTCCGCAACAAGGAAGAGATCGACTATTTCAAAAAGACACTCGGGTTGGATTTTGTTGTCATCGCAATCACGGCTGCTGAGGAGCTGCGACGCAAACGAGCAATCGCTAGACGGAGGAGCGACGA
>MUGD01000042.1 GCA_002900555.1 Thermoplasmata archaeon M9B2D
TACAATAGGATTTCCCCGTGTGCGATATGTTCGATTGCAAGCATCACAACTCCTCCCCACAGCATGATGTTCAACCAACTTATTTTTAATGCTGCTGGGATTTTTTTTCTAAACACTGTTGTTATTATTCCGGTTGCCATTGGTGCTAAAAAACACGCCATTTCTTTCTACCTCCTTTCTAAATTTTGTTTTGGTTTATTAATGATAAGAACAAGAAGCCATATAAGAAACACAGGCAGGAGCATAACAATTCCAAGCAGTATGCTATTGTTGATAAGTCCATCGGTCTCCATTTTAAAAAATGATCCCGCTTCATAGCCAATAATGCGATCAACAAGTATCATCAATGATGCGCCCCAGAGCATTATACTAAGTAAATCAAGCTTGTAGTTTTTTGGAAGTACATACCAAAAAATCGTCGCACCGACTGCTGCCAGCAGAGTTGTTATAAGCCACATGCTTTTTCTCCTTAGTTAAAATTTTTTATCCTTGAATACAATCAATCCTATAAAAGGGTTATGGTAACAAAAAATTTTTTTTCGTGCTACGTTCCACTGAATAATATGTGACGTATATAAGAAAATTGAAACTGACGTCTATGCCTGCATATTTGCCAAATATGTCTGACCATAACAGATACACCCATCTCCTGCAGGCAGATCTCTATTGACCAGAACACCATGGGTAATCATATACTCAGAAATCATCTTGTTATATGCAACACCCCCAGAAAAAACAATAGGCATATCTTTTTTTTTCAATGATTTTTTCGCAATCTCAAAAAGCCCTTTGGCAACATACATTTGAGCCGTTGCTGCAAGTGCACCTTTCTCTTTCTTATTACTGAGAAGATACTCAAACAAGGGTGTTGTCATCAGAATTGTTTTTCCCTGTTGCTGGGAAAAAACCGGTTCGAATTCGAGAGGTGTTGTTGCCATGCTCTCCAAAATCATGGCGGGTCGTCCATCATAGGTTCTCTCATCGCAGAATCCCAATAACGCGGATACTGCGTCAAGAATCCTCCCGGTGCTTGTGGTGTATTGTACATTGAAATTATTTTGTACTAATTTATAAAAGATTCTTCTTTCTTTTTCATCAAACATGTTTAATTTTCTAAGTTCTTTTTCATTTAGTATCTTTGAAAGGATGCCGAAGAGCATTTTCTTTGGATAAATCGCTGCAGAGTCCCCACCCAACTGCGGTTGTTCTTCCAGGTGCCCGATGCGTGTGAACCGGTTTCCCTTTCGAACGGAAAATATTTCCCCACCCCACAAGTGTCCGTCATCCCCATATCCTAATCCATCCATCGCGATCCCGACATAATCGGTTATATGGTGTTCAGCTGCCACACTGGCGACATGTGCTTTGTGATGTTGTATCGGGATTAACTCCACATTGTTCTTTTCTGCTAATTCCTGTGCAAAAGTTGTGGAATGATATCCCGGATGGAGGTCACAGGCGATAATCTGTGGTTGTAGTCTGCTAAGACGGACGAACGTCTCGACAGTTTTTTTTAACAAGTTGTATGTTTCATATTTCGATGTATCGCCGATGTACTGAGAGAGATAACATTTGTTTTTCTTTGTAGTACAGATAACGTTATTAAGCTCAGCGCCTACTGCGATAGTATCTTGACAGGGCATCGGAAATAAAATCGGAAGTGGCGTATATCCCCGTGAGCGTCTGAGAAAGAACGTTGTATCATGAATGACCTTCACAACCGAGTCATCACAACTATTGACAATCCTTCGTTCATGAGTCAAGAAATACGTTCCTATTGTCTCCGACGTTGATATGGGTTCTCCAGGGATATTGCTCGATGTCATCACAAGAGGTTCATCGATACAATCAAACAGGAGATAATGCAATGCGGTATAGGGTAGCATCACACCAATGGTATCCAATTCTGAGAGAGATAGATAGGTATTCTTTTTTTTCTTTTTTAGAACCACGATAGGACGTTGAGGGGATTCTAACAATTCCTTCTCTTTTCTAGAGATATGCACAATCTTTTCAGCCATCCGTACGTCTCTTACCATGATAGCATATGGTTTATGCGGTCGGTGAAACAGGTTTCTAACTTTCAAGACATTTTCATCGTTACAGAGAGATGAAGTGTGGAACCCCCCAACTCCTTTGATTGAGACAATCTCCCCAGATTTTATCAGATTAATTGCCTTTTTAATTGTTTCGATATCGGTTCTACCACTGATGTCTTTTGTCTCACGGGTGAGACGCAGTTTTGGACCACAATCTTTACATGCAATGGTCTGCGCATGGTATCTCCGATTTAATGGGTCAGTGTATTCTCGTTTACATTCGGAACACATCGTGAATTCATGCATCGATGTAAATGGACGATCGTACGGATAGTCTTCTATCATGGTGAACCGCGGTCCACAATTTGTACAAGTAATGAAATAATAGTCATGTCGCCTGTTCTTTCTGTCTCTAAGCTCTCGTTCACAATCAGGACAGAGGAAAATATCAGCAGGAAGCTCTGTTTCTCCTTTAGAGACTACGCTTTTAAGAATTGAAAACTTAGTAATATGTTTTTTTGATGTGATTTTTGTGACTGTATAGTCAGAGATTTTTGCTAATGGCGGTAGGTCAGTGAGTTTATCAATGAAGTCTCTGTCATTAATGATAATTTCAACACCATTTCCTGTGTTCTTTACCGATCCAACGAGTTTGTGTTCTATTGCTTTCCGATAAATATATGGACGAAATCCAACACCTTGAACAATGCCTTTTACAAATATTCTATACAGCATCTGCATACTTGATTACAATACAGTATATAAATGGATTCTTAACAAGAGTCGATGTTATAAAATTTTATGTTCCCCATAAAAATATGTTCCGATACTCTAAGAATAGTTATATATTGTGTAGAATACGTACTTTATCGACATCTGATGTTCTTTTTTATGAAAAAAGTTTAAGGAAAACGTCCCATCATGACATAGAGAAACAATATTCCCGATGAATCCTGAAGCATACTTGAGGGAAAAGAATGTGTTCTATGGTACGATGAGTTATGGTGTAAGCCGTGTACGATCACGAGGGAACAAAATACACTCCCGGATATTACTTATCTCTAAGAGTTCCATTAAGAACCGTTCGATACCAAAACCAAATCCACCATGCGGTGGCATCCCGTAGCGGAAGGCTTTGAGATAGGCGTCGAAATCCTGTGGATTAAGACCACATGCTTTCAAACGTTCTTTTAACAAAGCAACATCATGGATTCGCTGACTTCCAGAGGAAATCTCAACACCTTTACATTCCAAGTCAAACCCGCAAGAATACTTTTCACCAGATGGCATGGTATAAAATGGCTTAGACTGTAAAGGGTACCTCGTTATGAAATAGAAGTTAATTCCTTCTTCTTTCATGATATCCCCAAGAAGCCGTTCATCTTCGGTGCTAAGGTCCATCCCCCACTGAATTAGTGATTGTCGCTTCTGAATTTTATTAACAACAACGTCGTAGGATAGTCGGGGAAACGGTAACTTTGGAACGGCCACTGTTTTTTTGAGGATATCAAGCTCTTCTGTACATTCACTCGCACGTTTCCACATTGCGTGTACTAGTTTCTCTAGGATTTTCATGACATCTTCCTCGTCTTTTATAAAAGCCATTTCGACATCAATTGCAGTAGACTCATTCAGATGTCGTCTGGTGTTGTGTTCCTCCGCACGAAAGTACCATGCGATCTCATAAACCCGGTCAAGACCAGTTGCCATCAAACCTTGCTTGTAGAGTTGTGGGGACTGTGCAAGAAACGCTTCCTTCTCAAAATACCGAAGTTTGAACACATCGGTACCACCTTCAGATGAACTTGCGATAATCTTTGGCGTGTGCACCTCAAGAAACGACTGAGACCGCAGAAAATCATGTGCCACGGAAAGCACTGCATCACGTATTTTAAAAATTGCTTGTGTTTCTGGCTTTCTCAAATCTATAATCCTGTTATCCAAACGAGTATCAAAATCAGCCTCGACTTTGTCAACAACTCCAAGCGGCAGCGGAGTTTCAGAAACGGATAGAACCTCGATAGATTCTGGTAGAATCTCATAGCCATTTCGAACCTTCTCATTTTCTTTACACAACCCCTTTACGGAAATCACTGATTCCCGTGGCAACGAAATGAACTGTTCAAAAAGCTCAGGGATCTTCTTTTTGAGAATTGTCAGTTGCAATGTACCTTTCTTGTCACGTACAATGAGGAATGCAATCGAACCGAGATTCCTGATGTCCTCAATCCAACCCGCAACGGTCACTATGGAATTATACTCTTTTTTTGTGATTTCTTTTGAGTAATGACTTCGATACATATGACACCCCGTATTAAGACAAGGAATTTAGTCTTTTTGAAAGAAAAGTCATCACCGCTCCAAGGTTTTTTTTGTTATCCCAGTCTTTTACTATTTCTTGAAGTTGAGATTGTTTCAGGTTTTTTAATACATGAATCCATTGTTCAATTCGCGGGACTGCTCTTGTGACATTATCAACGATGGTGATGGTCGCAGCTTGGGCTGTACGGGACAAGGGGTTGAGGTCAATGGCGATAACCGTTTTACTCATCTTCTGAAGCGCCTGGCAGCGGTCACCATCCTCCAGGGGGACAAGAACGACATCTGCGGTAAAAATGCCTTCTTTCGAGCAATATGCGCGATTAGACTTAAGGCCAGGTATTTGTGCATCAGGGTTCAAGCCATAGAGTTTCTTTGCACCTTTGTTTTGTAACAAGGCACCGATTTTCTTAATTCTCCTTTGTGAAGGATGAAACAAATTTATTTCAAGTTTTGCAGGCACAATCTTTGCCAGGGAGATACATGCATCGGCAGCTAACGCAGCAACATTTCCATTGATAGATATCACTGGGTTTGCTGCGCACAATAACGCTGCAGCGGCAGTCTTCTCAGCAAGATCGGCAGGAGGTATCGTCGTTTCACCAAGCAGATAATCAAAAGCCTCACCACGGCCATGTGCAATTAACCCTGTTTCATGAACAAGACCCTCTTTCATCGCTTCTGAAATCAACTCTCGAGTGACCAAAGAGTGATACCGTGGATGGCTCTTGGGGATCTTCTTCATAGAGATATTACAAATAACTTGATAGTCTTTTTAAAAGTTAGGCAGAAAAGAAGAAAAAGAGATCTACCAGAATATATCCTCTTATCCATACATCTCTGGTTGTGGGATTTGGCTTGCGCCAGAGACGATCGGTTTTGCCTGTTTATGAAATTTCTGGAGTTGTTTTTCAATCCGCTCTGCTTCATCATACAATGGACCGACATTAATCTCGATACCTATGACAAGGGCAATGACATTTATCGCGGAGGCGGCAGCACGGGCATCGGGATAGTTCGGATGTGCCTCAGCAAGAATAGAAATGACGTCAAACTTCTCATGTTTTCCTTTATTTAATAATACTCCAGATACACCAGCGATAATGCCATTTTTAAACTGCGGGATGTTTTTTGCTGCAAGCATAGCGCGAGCATTTTCTGTTGACCCGATCGCGTAGGCATCGACAATCATCTCCTCTTCCGAGGTTTTCCCTTCAACGACCATCCCTTCAGGGGATATCATCAATTTGCAACCTTTTTTCTTCGACCAAGTCATAATCGTGTTTGATAATGAATTAATCAAGTTCGGTTTTGGCTTAAATTCAGAGACAAAGACCGCAAGTTTCTGTCCATTTGCCAACGTCCCGCCATAGATTCGTACAGGAGAGAGCGGCTCACCAGTATGGACAACAGAAAGTGTTGGAAAATGCGGTGATTCCATCGCCCCAATTTGCTGTAAACCTAGTGCATCAATCATATAATTCGCAACAATAGTACTGACCAGACCAATGGATGGAAAACCGGCAATCACTGCCCCGTTTCCCAAATTCATCTCTTCAAAATCAACGATTTGAATGTCTTCCAACTGCATCACCACATATTATGCCCTGTAATAAGTCCATAGCATTTAAAACTAATTGGTTGAAAAACATAAAGGCCTTTTAGCCTTTTACTACTCCTAGAGGCAACAGCTTTGCAACTTTTAAGGAAATCCCTGCACCATGCGTAACGTTTACCACTTCACTGACATCCTTGTACGCCTCTGGTGCTTCTTCCGCCATGACCTTCCAGCTTGCAGGATGTGCATAAATGCCTTTCTTTTTTAATTCGTTCATGATTTGTTCTCCGCGATATCGATGGATGGCTTGGGTTCGTGACATGACTCGCCCTGCTCCATGGCACGTGGACCCAAAAGTCTCCTCAGACTCTTTTGTTCCCCTAAGGAGGTAGCTTTCGGTCCCCATATCGCCTGGGATTAAAACCGGTTGGCCTACATCACGGTATTTTAATGGAACCTCTTTTTTATCAGGGCCAAAGGATCTAGTCGCACCTTTGCGATGAACATAGACGTTTCGTTTCTTACCTTCGATTTCATGTTCTTCGAGTTTGGCGATGTTATGGCATACATCGTAGACGATTCCCATATCAAGATCCTCAGCACGATGAGAAAGTATTTTCTCAAAGGACTCCCGTACCCAATGGACAATCATCTGTCTATTGCACCAGGCGAAGTTCGCAGCACAGGCCATCGCCTTCAGATAATCCTGTCCTTCCTTTGAGGTAACAGGAGCACAAGCAAGTTGACGGTCTGGTAACCAAATATTGTATTTCCTCACCGCTTGTTCAAGCACACGCAGATGGTCGGTACAGACTTGATGGCCAAAACCACGGGATCCTGTGTGAATCATCACCATAATTTGATCGATGTTTCTTATGCCAAAAGCCTTTGCCGCTGTTTCATCATAGATTTCAGCGACTTTCTGTATCTCTAAAAAATGATTTCCTGCACCAAGTGAACCAATCTGTGGGGCACCACGTTGTTTTGCTTCATTGGAGACTTTTGAGATATCTGCATGCTCTAAACAACCATGTTCCTCGATATATTCTGTATCTTCTTCCCAACCATACCCACTCTCGATAGCCCACCTCGCACCTAATTTTAACACATCATCCAGTTGTTTCCTATTCAAATGGACCTTTGCTTTTGAACCAAGGCCCGAAGGGACATTGATGAACATTTCGTCAACAAGACGTTGTATTTTTTGTGGATCTAAATCCGTGAATTGCAGATTTGTTCGTAACAATCGTACACCACAGTTGATATCGTATCCGACACCACCCGGGGAAATCACACCGTTTACTTCATCCATTGCTGCAACACCACCGATGGGAAACCCGTATCCCCAGTGAATATCAGGCATCGCTAACGATCTCCCGACAATACCCGGAAGCATGGTTACATTTGCAACCTGCTCTGGTGCGTTATCCATACGGATGGATGCGATCATGTCATTGTCCGCATAAATAACACCAGAGGTCTTCATGTGAAGATTGTTCTGTACACCTCGATAACTCGAAGGAATTTCAAAACGATAATCGTCTATCTTGAGTAATGGCCCGTTCCAATTCATAGTGATTCTCTATGTGCGAATATAAAGAAGGATTTATAAACGCTGTGAGGCAGCAGCTATCTGGTTTTTTTTAGATAAGGTACTCCGGTCTTTTTATTGACCGCGATTTGATATCCATCCGGAAGTTGTGTGGGGCGTCCCTTTGTTGGTTTTTCTTTACTGAAGAAATGAATCGTTGTCTTTTTTTTATTTCGTGTCATTTCTCTCTTAAACAGTGTATATCCCTTATACGTGCACGCCGACGGATGGGATTGTGTGGGTTTGTCCCTCACAGAATACGATTCCCATTCAGCAGCATCTTTAAGTTTTTTTGTTGATGGTTTTTTCTTGGTGGTTTTTTGTGTTAAGGGAACAAACTCCTGAGATCCAGAGACGAATGTTTTTTGTTCGATTTCCTTTTTGATTTGTTTCGCAAGTTTCCGTCTTATGCCACGGATTTGAACAAGATCGTCCAGGGTTGCGTCTTTTATGTTATCAATAGAAAAATACCCATGAGTATACAGCAGTTCAGCAATTGTTTCATCGATGCTTTCAATGCCTTTAAATGCCTCGAGGTCAATCTTCATCCAAGGGGTTTGACTAGTGCTTTCGAATTCCAAGGGTGCTTTTTGTTCCTTCTGCAGTGGTGGGACAGGGGGTTGTTCTTCCATGGTCTGTTTTGCACGCCGCTCTTCCTCTTTTTTGACTTCTCGTAATCGTTTTCGTTCGACTTTCTGAAGTTTTTTTGCTTCTCTTTCTTTTGCCTTCTGTGCTTTTTTTGCCTCACGTGTCTCCCATTTTGATAGGATTTGGAACGATGGTTCTAGTGATTCTTCTGCCTGCTTCTCACACGAAATGTCCATAAATGCCTGTTTTTCAGGTCCTGGTTCCTCTTCGATTTGTTTTTCTGGTTTTTCAGGTGTTGTCAGGATACCGACTTGTTCAAATTCAGGTATCGTTTCACCAGTGAGAGATTCATCAGGTTGTGGTTGCTCTGGATGGTGTTCTTCTTCCACAGGCTGCCATTCTGGAAGGTCTGGTTGATTTATGGATGTGTCTTTCTGTTGTATCTGTTGTTCTGTTTCTGGGGCGGGCGGAGATGGTTCTCTAGGAGTTACTTCCACAAATTCGGGGAGGTTGACATCAGCCTTTTCTACTTCAAAGAGGCTCTCTGAATTAAATATCGGTTCCTGCGTTTGAATTTCCTCTGGAGGTTTTGACTCTGATACTAGCTCAAACTTAGGCAGGGTTGCAGACGGTTCAATTTTAGGTAGTGGGGGTATAAAACGAGGCCTAACAGGGGTGATTTCATGAATAAAAACCTTTGGTTCCATCGAAGTAAAGCGAGGGAAAAAACCAGCGGATTGCGATGAAGGGTACACAGAATCCCCACGTAATCGTCTACGGACCGACTCAAGGGTTTTCTCATTGTGTGAGAGGAGAGACTCAAGAGCAGGGTCTGACGAATTATCCAAAATCCTCCGTAGTTTTGTCAAATCATCTACTTGAGGTTTTTTCTCTTGAGACATAATAGTCAAAGACTATAAGATTCCACATATATTAATAAATTTCCTTCTGTAGCCCTATTTTTTATCAAATTTTCTTTATAAATGTATTAAAAAGGTTATTAAGCATCCACTTCATTCGTTTCTTTTTGAGGCCAATGAACTTTAAACACAGGGATATTATTTCGATTAAGGATTTTTCAAAAGAAGAAATTTATTATATTCTCGAGTACGCGAAGCAAATGATCCCATACGCAAAGGGTGAAAAATACACGACACTTTTAAAACAACAGATACTTGCCACCCTCTTTTTTGAGCCAAGTACCAGGACCAGACTGAGTTTTGAAAGCGCCATGCATCGATTGGGTGGCAACGTCATCGGGTTTTCAGATCCAAGTGGCACATCACAGAAAAAAGGGGAAAGTCTTGCGGACACCATCCGCATGGCAGATTCCTACAGTGATGCCATCGTTATCCGTCATCCGCAAGAAGGAGCGGCACGACTCGCTGCAGAATTTTCCGAAGTACCTATCCTAAACGCAGGCGATGGAGCAGGCCAGCATCCTACACAATGTCTTCTTGATTTATTTACGATATTGACTGAGAAGAAGAAGATTAAGGGTACCAACATCGTCCTCCTTGGTGACTTGAAGTACGGACGAACTGTTCATTCGCTTGCCTACGCACTATCCTTATTCCAAGCAAATCTGACATTTGTTTCGCCGGATACATTGAAAATGCCAAAAGAAGTCATCAATGAATGTAAGGAGTTTGGAGTAGAACCACTAAGTACCTCAAACCTAGAAAAGGCGGTGAAAGACGCTGATGTTCTATATGCAACACGAATCCAGAAAGAACGGTTTCCTGATGCCGAAGAATATAACCGTGTTGTTGGCAGTTATAAGGTTAACAACATGTTACTACAACAGGCAAGACAAGACCTTATTGTAATGCATCCGTTACCTCGTGTCGTTGAAATCGACCCTGAGGTGGATACGACACGTCATGCGGTCTACTTTAAACAAGCATTCAATGGCGTCCCTATTAGAATGGCACTTCTTTCTTTGATATTGGGAGGTAAAAAAATATGAAAGAACTAAAGGTCACGCCAATCAAAGATGGGACGGTGATTGATCATATCACCCCAGGACATGCGTTAAAGGTATTACATGTATTAAAAATCCCAGAATCCAGCGTATCCGTGGTTAGTATTCTTATGAACGTTAGTGGCAAAAAAGGAAAAAAAGATATCGTGAAAATTGAGAACCGAGAACTGGATCCAAAGGAAGTAAATAAAATCGCATTGATAGCACCAAAAGCAACCATTAACATCATCCGGGATTACGAAGTGGTAAAAAAACACAAGGTGCAACTCCCTTCAGAGGTCATCGGTCTTACCAAATGCTCAAATCCAACCTGCATATCCAATGCCCGTGAACCAGTTGAAAGCAGGTTTCATGTGATCAGCAGAGACCCCCCACGCATTAGATGTTATTACTGCGAACGAGAACCAGAGGATATTGCTGCCGGGATCATCTAGCCTTTTTTCCGTAGTTTCTCTAAAAGCTCTTTTGCATAATCAAGTTTTACGGACCCATCCAACACAAGTTGGTCTGCGAGTTTTTCGATTTCGTCCCCTTGTGCACCGGCCATGACCGCGATGTTTTTCGCATGCAGTGACATATGCCCCTTTTGAATACCAACTGTAGAGAGAGCAAAGACCGCAGCAAAGTTCTGTGCAAGGCCAAGACTTGCAACAACCTCAGCAAGCTGCTGTGAGGTTTTAATCCCAAGTATCTTCCGACACAATTTCGCCTTAGGATGCATATTCGCAGCACCACCAACCACACCCACCGCCATTGGCAACTCTATTTCACCGACTAAATTTCCATCTTTATTCTTATGATATGAAGTAAGCGATGTATAATGACCAGTGCGTGCAGCATACGCATGCGCACCAGCCTCTATGGCACGAAAATCATTTCCTGTGGCGATGATTAAGGCATCGATGCCATTCATAATTCCTTTGTTATGGGTCGCTGCCCGATATGGATCGATAGAAGCAAGAACATAGGATTCAACAAACGCGTCAACAACATGGTCCCCACCCATCTTCTCCTTATCGAAAATCGCGGTTGCTTTCACGAGACGTTTGTCCGCAAGATTTGAAAGAATTTTCAGCCGGACTGTCCCACCAGATATCTCCTCTAACATAGGCGCGAGCGCCTCGCACATCGTATTGACCGCATTTGCTCCCATCGCATCACGCACATCAACAATAAGGTGGGTCACAATCATGGTTCCGATGGGACTATCAAGGACTTTGACTTCTAGGTCCTTTGCTCCACCACCAAGACCAACAAGGATCTTGTCTTGAGCGTTTGCGAGTCGTAGCAGCTGGTCCTTATGCTGGAGTATGTCTCGGGTGGCAGAGGCAACGTCCTTGACATGCAACAACTGTAACTGACCGATCATAAGCGGTTGGGAACACGTGGCAGAAAAACCTCCTTTGATACGAGCGATTTTAGCCGCGTTGCTTGCTGCGGCAACCACGCTGGATTCCTCTGTTGCCATGGGGATGATATAGTCTCTGCCATTGATGAGGAAATTTACAGCTACTCCAAGTGGCAATTCAAAAGTGCCTAAAACATTTTCAATCATACGATCCGCGGTCGTCAGGTCAAGAGACGAAGAAAATACCCGTACATCTTCTTCACTTAAAGGGACAAACTGAGAGACGAATTCTCGACGTTTTTCAACCGGAAGTTTATAGAAACCTGATACAACAGATGTTTTTTCAGTATCTGACATACCTTTGATACCTCCATATCTAGCTCCATGGAAAAGGCTTCATCGTTTTTATAATTGTTTATCCTTCTGACAGAGATCCCAACGATGAAAAACAATATCGTCCTTATACATAATCTTTATAATACGATGATAAGGAATAGAGGCAGATGCAGTCATAAGAAACGATTTCCCAATCTCAATAATTTCATCACCAGAAATACATTTCATATCATGCAACGCCCCACGATGAATATACCATATTGTTACATTCTGCAAATCTTTTGTCCATTTGATTTCGTTCAGAATCTCTCGGATATATGGCATCTATATCAACAATCGAATATTGTAAAGCGATTGTACCACGTGATTGCTACCATTGGTTTCAACGATAGGCCCATGACCAGGGTATAGGGCTTTCACAGGAAGTGTTGTCAATCGTTCTATAGAATGTAACAATACCTTAATATCACCACCCGGAAAATCATATCGGCCAAAGCCACCATGGGCGAAAATCGTATCACCAGAGAAAAGAACCTGGCTGTTTTTTCCATAAAAACAAAGGCTGCCAATGCTATGGCCGGGTGTAAGAAGGACTTCGAAGAGTTCATCACCAAGAGTCACGGATTGGTTCTCTGTTAACGGAACATCAACGTGAATCTTTGGCATGGCACCACCAAGCATCTCGGCAAACGTGCTTTTGCCTTGTCGCAGTTTTAAGACTACATCCTTATGAGCAAAAATTCTCGCAGCACCCTGAGTCTCCATAAGAATATGGTTCACACCACCGACATGATCATAATGCTCATGGGTAAGAAGTATCTGTTGTATTTCGGTTACTGGAACAATGGTTTGAATTTCCTCAATGACTCTCTTTGAAAAAAAACCAGTTCCGGTATCAATGACAGTTGGAACCCTCCCGGCAGCAACATAGACGTTGGAATCGTACTCTCTACCGGATATCGTAAAAACATCCATAGACAGCTTGATATCGCTTGTAAGGAAATAAGCCTATCGAAATTTTAGAGTAAAAAAAATTTATAAAAATCCAGGATAATAGTAACAATTAAATGTAACATACCGATTACCCATTGATTTGCGGGGAGTTTGATTATGAATAACGGAAATATTGTCCATGTCGTAGGCACTGGCACAATAGGAGAACCACTTATAGGACTATTGTGCGACGCAAAAGACGATCTTGGAATCGACGAAGTTACATTTTATAAGCACAGTCCCACACTCGAAGATCGACCTAAAATGAAAGGATTGATTAACAGGGGTGCAAACCTATCAGTTTCTGATGATAAAGTCAAGGAATTCCAAGAGCTTGGACTTGAACCAATGTACAATCATGAAGAAGCCATCAAACGAGCGTCTGTTATTATCGATTGCACTCCGAAAGGCACTGGATTGATGAATAAAGAGAAATACTACAATAAATACAAAAATAAGGTAAAAGGATTCATCGCGCAGGGATCTGAGTTTGGGTTTGGTAAGATGTACGCACTTGGGATCAACGATGAAGCCCTAACCAAAAAGGATCAATTCATTCACGTCGTTAGCTGTAACACACACAATATGGCGGTTCTCATTCACACCATTGCGATGGAGAAGAAAAAAAGCAACTTGAAAGAAGGCCGATTTCTCTGCATCAGACGCGCCAATGATATTAGCCAGGTAAAAAGCTATGTTCCCTCCCCAGAGGTCGGAACCCATAAAGACGAAAAGATGGGCACACATCATGCTGTTGATGTGTATCATTTGTACAAAACATTAGGAATTAACCTGAACGTGTTTTCCAGCGCTATGAAACTGAACACACAATATATGCATTGTATTTGGTATGACATGAAACTTGATACAAAGATAACAAAAGAGGGGATAATCAAGAAGTTTATGGAAAATCCCCGGATCGCAGTGACCTATAAAAAATCTGCGAACCTTGTGTTTTCCTTTGGACGAGACCATGGGCACTACGGACGGATCTTAGATCAAACAGTGGTTGTCATCCCAACGATTCATGTTATTAACGAAAACGAAGTGATTGGCTTTTGTTTTACACCACAAGATGGTAATGCACTTCTCAGCAGTATCGCGGCAACCGAACGATTTTTATTCCCCGATTCATACGAAGAGAAATTAAAATGCCTTGGGGCATTTCTCATGCAGGAAGTATAACCAGTCTTATTTTTCACAACTTCCTTATTTTTTCTTTCATCATCTCCTGGAACGAAAATGAAAAAAAAAAGGAGAATCCTCGTTTACGAGGAATATCCGCCGATTTTCAGACTTGCGTCACCAAAGAGCGCCCAGTTCGTGATACAGAAGGCTGCGATTTGGTTTATCTCTGTTTCGCTAACAAATTTGGAAATAGCTTGGCTGTGGGCTTTGGCAAGGTTTGTTACATTGTTATAACCAATCTGCCAGAAGAAGTTCATTTCAAGTGCGCCGCTTAATGTATTTGGGTCACTTCCACTGCCAAATCCATATCCAGTACATCCGGTCGATGCAATGGCACCACCCCGGGATTTACGGACAAGCCCCCAGGAGAAACAGTAGGGAACCGGCAACCCATAACAGAAGTAGCTTGTTCCGTTTATATCCTTCAACGCAGGTATCATGCTAATGTTATACATTCCGTTATGACAGCCTCCGACAATAACAATCGGCAGTTTGTTACCATTGCGAATGAATGGGAAGAGGAAGAGGTGGATTCCACCAGTCCAGTCATCAGGGTAGCTACCATCATACCAAATCGTATTCCATGTGTAGGGTGCTCCATGCCCTTCAAAATCGACAAACCCTGCCCCCTCATTAAAGGATTTGATGATATCCTTGGGTGTTGGGGTTCGTCCTCCGGTATCTCGATTCACACTGTAGCATCTGGTGAGTGTTAAGTCAGGGATAGCGTTCTTGGTATAATTGTATGCAAGATCGCAGAGGTACTCCCCGTCAGGTTTCCCGGAATAATTCGCAAATGTCTTTCCACCGACACCAACGAAATTCTTGTACCATGGTTTGTCTTCTGGTCCTGTTTTTTCATAGGTGATAATCTTTTGTACTATCGCTTTAACTTCCATCACGTTAGTACATGCCAATCGTGAGACGTAGACCTCAGGGTACAAGTCAAATGTATCCATTGGGAATCCAAACAGATTCCAAGCGGCATACACACCATCACCATTGGAATCCCAGCTGTCGAAATCACCGGTCGCATTATAGATGCAGCCATAATAATGATCAGATAAACACCCTTCATCTTCTTGCTGTGGCATACTCATATATCGTACTGGAACCCACCATCCTGTCCAGCCAGCAGACCGCGTATCCTTATCCTTTGCAAGGATATGAGATTTCAGACCACCAACCAACAAAACATACGTAATGTTCATGGTATCATATGCGTCTTTTATGAAATACTTCACCTGCTCTGGTTGGTCATATCCTTCGTATTCAGCAAGGATGTCTTCGACAGATTTAAACATGGTTGCTACACCTTTACTGTTCTTATGATCAATAAGTGACGTAAGTCCCGATTCAAACTTCGCAGGGGCGATAATCACCAAATCAAAATCAGTCGTTGAAGTCTGTGGCGGGGTCATTGGTTTAGTATAGCTTACCGCGATATCAAACCCACTAGTATACGTAATCTCATTGTTCAATGGAGAATACCGAACAGGATAACAGACGACCTTCACAAAGGTCACTTG
>MUGD01000202.1 GCA_002900555.1 Thermoplasmata archaeon M9B2D
GCCTCTTAATCAGAATCTGTGGGTAAATTCCGGCTCGGGTAGATTACCGAGCGTATGATATAAAGCGATTTCTATCATTTCGTAGCTTGAATAACCGAACGCTTTTCTGGTAGTCAATTTCGCTTTGGTGTTTAGACCCTCCACCGCGCCGGTTGAAACCGCGCCTTTTGCGTGAAACCAATTCAAAATCAGATCTCGATGTTCACGCAAAGAACGCGCAATCTTTTTCATCGGGGCAATGCGCGAACGCATCGTGCGATTGCACCAACGGTCCAGGAACTTACCCGCCCAAGTCGGAGAAACGTAGTTCCAAAACAGTTGGAACTGTTCCTTGAGCAAATAACCGCGAACCGTCTTCAAGTTGTACCGCAAAAGCTGTGCTAACTTCGAGTCCTGCTCTTCGGTCAGGTTTTCAGGTCGTTTCAAAATACACCATCGGCTCTTAGTAAGAATCGGTTCATATCCGTCATCGAGCATCTGTTTTACTTCCTGCCTGCGCACTTCATCGAGTGCCTTATTCATATTCGACATGATGTGAAATCGGTCCAGAATATGTACCGCGTTTTTGGCCTTGGAACCGATGACCTTCAAATACGGTTGCCACATATCCGAACAAATGAACTTGAGATTCTTCGTCCGCTTTTTGCCAAACCAACGAAAGAACTTGTTAAGCGTCGATACCTTTCGGTGCTGCGCGACCCACAGCAGGCGACGCATGCCTTCATCAATCTGATACACCATAGTAAGGTAGCCTTTATGATGCTTTTTCCAGGCGATTTCGTCTATCCCGATAGCGGTGACGTTATCGAGAACAACGTGTGCTCTGCCCCATTGAACCGCTGCCTGCACGCACCGGAAAACCGTAGACCAGCTACTATGGAACGTCTCAGCCACATCCGACCAGCTCAGCTTCTTGGCCCAGCGGGCTAAAAACCATATGTAGCTCGTCGTCAGCCGATGCTTGCCATTCGCCCATGGCACGCTCTCGACCACAATGCCACAGCATGGACAGTTTACTCTCCGCATGCGATACAGAAAGAACACCGCGATGCCCCAAAGCGGGACAAAACAAAATCGCCTTTCCGCTAGTCGGTCGTATCCAGCGCGTCGTTGTCCACAGCCCGAACAGATAGGTCGGCTATTGGCTCGTGGCTCCACGGTTATCTCGATTCGCAGTCCTTTGTCGTCTTCGATTAGTCGATCGTTTTTGTAAACAAATAAAGGATGTTTTTCAACACGATTTAGGATAGTCTTTAGAAGCATCTCCAATGTTCTCCTGTTTGATTTTGTTCGCACTTTATCAATACAAGAAAACAAAGGAGATGCATCATCCTTTTTCGAGGCGACTGGCGCGACGCTTGCTCTCGAGTCGCTTGTTCGTTCTCGAGTTGCAAGCGCCGTGACAGTCGCCTTTACGGCAAATCCCATTCAAATCACCCATAAATTCTGGTTAAGAGCCAAAAATCTTTTTTTCTGTCCATCTATCGATTCCGAAAACTGTCGGCAATACTAAGCATTAACGGACTATAAACATTGATTACGAATACTGTTCGCGTCTATCAAGAGGAGGCGCTATGAAGAAAACTATGAGAAAAAGACACCCACTATTCAATGATACGACTCGAAATGAGCTTCGTGACTATATTAATCGGATATTAGATTTCGATATCGAGGGTTTGCTGACTTATCTTGAAGAAAATGATTCCTGGAAAGGTGCTAGAGAAGATTGGTTTGTATTTAACGTTTGCATCGACAAGCTAGCATCGCTTGACATTTTTTTGATGTACAAGAATGTTTTTGAACCGGAAAAAGAATCAGATTCAAAACTGTCCCATTTGAAGGGAACTATAGGCGCTTGGGTGGCGTTGTTCGCTCTTCTTCTTACTATAATGGAACATCGCATTGGTTTATCGAAACACTTGAAACGCATACAAAAACAAAAGCGCGCTCTGCAAAAATTATCAGAGGAGTTCCAAGACTTTGAGGAGTATGTTCGTATAATGCAAATACCGCTCGAGTTGGTTAGGTATTTGCCCCGAAGTGATGTTTTTTATGCTACAGAAAGTATTCGCGTTTATTTTGATTCAGCTATCGATGAATTAGAATTTCTAGAGGAGAAGCTGTATGATAATGCGTCGACTACGGCAACAATTGAATCGGGTGAGAGGAACAGCAAAGCTATTTTGAGAGACTTGGAGATTCGTCTTAGAATCGCTGGTTTCTCCGATGGTGCCGTTGGAGTAATGATCGATGATCATAAAGGAGGAACTCGCCGAGAGCGAGCAATACGCGTGAGGGATCGCCGCCGCTCCGCAAAAAAACGTAAAAAGGAATCTTCTAAGAAAAAAAGTAAACGTATTTTTTGAAGACTGGTAGCGATACCTGTATCGCGCGCAATAAAACCCATCATAAACCGCGAGGTTGCGCACGTGACACGACGCAAAATAAACGTTTTGCTATACCATTTCTATGTAAGGATAGAAAATATACAGCCTTCATTCACTTATCTAAGAAATGGGTAAACTCTATTTCCTATATCTGTCATGTAATCCGGTCTGTTGTGTCGGCCAACAGCTTTCTATATCCTTTTCCGACCATGTATTAAATTGGCGACCGAATAAATTCATATAACATGCCAAGAAAAATGCTGCATACCTGAAGACGTTTGCTACGTCTACTTCCTCAGCATGTTGAGACCAAACTAACCCGTTGGGTCGAGACTGAAGGAAACGATCTACAAGACGCACATCTATAGTGTCCTTTCGGTTCTTAGTCCGGATAAACGTTAGATCGATGCGAAAAGGATAGAGTTTTCCAGCAGAGATGTAAAGAAGCGGTAATGGAGGGAAGTGGCCAGGATACGCGTAAGAACGGCGTGCAGGTGCAATCGGTCGACCATCGGTTCGAGAGGTGATCGACGCGGTGCTGCGATTGCAGGAACTGGACCCGATTGAGCTCCAGGAGAAACCGCGGGGACGCGCCGCAGCGGCAGCGAAGCGTTTAGCGATTTGGGTGTGGGTGCACGAGTACGAAGGGCAACAAATCGAGGTTGCGCGTGCATTGTCACTGGATACGAGTGTGGTGAGTCGTTATTACGGTCAGGCGCTACAGTCGGCTGGAGATTTCGACGAGCTCGCGACGGCAGTGACGGCGCTACTGCGCAAGCGTCAGAGAGGTACCAAGGACCGACGTTTGACTGAGGCGCCGCTGGACGCACTTTCGGTGCGCTATTATGTCGACGTGGAAGAAACCTGAAGTAAGTACGGGAACAGGCCGGAAGATAATGCAATTATGCAGGACCGTCTCCGTCGTTGTGCAGGGATGTTGGGATGTCGTTGGGTCAAACCTTTGACGTGACATTCGTAGATCACGGTCCGTTCCCACGGGATCCCTGGTGCGGTATCGTCTTGCCAGTCGAATCTCGAGTCGACGACGATCGATCGAGGGGCAACAGCGGCGTTGTCGCGAATGTCCGCTATCAGCTTTTCTTTTGCTCGCGATGGGTCGTAGTCCAATAGTGCGTCGTTCCAGTTGCTTTGGCGAGTCATGCTTCGGGCATAGGGGTCGAGCAGTAATTTCGCGGGATTGAAGCGATAACCCTTCTCGGGCTCGTAGAGCCCGTGGGCGCGAAAGCCGTAGGCGCGTCCTGGACCGACACCGGGGAGATAGCAGCTCCACACATTGCATTCCGACTTGGCGAGGTGAACGCGTTTGGACTCCCCAGCGCTGTCCGAAGAGTCGAACA
>MUGD01000043.1 GCA_002900555.1 Thermoplasmata archaeon M9B2D
GAAAAGATCGGTGACGATAAGACCAACAAGAGATACGACCAGAATCTGTTCTTCTGTGACTGGAAACATCGATGTAAAAATCACTATCGCAGTCAGCTCCCGGGTTCCTAGTCCTGCGAACGTAATCGGGATGAATCCCGCGACATTAGCAATAGGGAATAGCAGTAAAAACATAGAATACGGGATATCAAGTCCTAACCCCATGAGTATTAAATACTCCTGGGAAAACACAATAATCCACGTGACGACTCCTAGTATATATGGAATGATCATCATGTGGAACCGGGGAAAGTCACGGTAAAAGGAACCAACAAATGCATTCAAATGAATTTTTAATTTTTTCGGAATAAAATAAACAATCAGGATCTTGAAGAATTTTTCCCCCCATTCTTTTTTCGTAAAATAAACTGCTAAAAGACAAAAAATAAAAAAAACAGCAAGAGTAATCGGAAGTAACTCTGGGATCATCCCTATCACAAGAAACGCTCCCAGAACCATCATCGCATATAAGGAGAACGAATGAACAAAGGTTTCTATAATGGTGTTAATAAAAAGCTTCCCATAAGGTTCCTTGGTTTTTTCTTTTAGGTAAGGGACCCGCATCAGTTGCCCAGAAAAACCCGGGGTTATACTGCCGTAGAACACACCAATGAGATAGACTTTTAAACTATAGAAAAATCCAACTGTGATGGTTTGTTCTTTTAGGATGATTTGCCACGTCATGTTCCTAATAAGAAGAAGCGGGATGGTCAGCAGCAGGGAATAGACAAGAAACATGGGATTGATTGAAAGAAACGCAGAGATGATTTTTTCTATATCAAGAGAATAGATAATATAAGCAAGTATGAAAAGTCCTATGAAGGGAAGAAGGAGTTTAATTTTCCGTAGGATAGTTTGAGCCATGTTAAAGGGATGAAACACAATGCTTCTTTTATGGTTTATTCAAGGTCGACAGACAGACAATATGAAACATCATTGATAAAAAAGAAAAAAATGAGGTGGTATCACTGTTCTTTTTACCTATCAGGCAAAACACGTAAGATATAGGGACCAAGAACAAACCCCTTCCCGTTCCACTCCGCCGCGTACTTAACGCGTACCTGAATAGAAATTTTTCCCAGTCCAAGGAGAGGTAGTTCTGGTTGGATGGTTGTGGTGTTGCCCATGGCAAGGGATTCCAGGGAACCAACAGATGATAGATTGATAAAGCCAAGTAACCCTCCACGGATGGAGATGTTCCAGGGTATATTCCTGACAGGTCCCTCCCCTTCGTTAAAAATGGAGGCTTGGATACGATTTCTGCCACCTTTGACATCACTGACACGAAGCTGTGGTTTTATTCCTGATGCGTTGACAAAGGCCACTGCAGGATCCCCAAACAGATTCGTCTCATAGTAAACCCAGCGTATGCAAGAGCGTTGGATGAGGAAGAGGTTGTCTTCCTTTGAATCATGGTTTGCCCGTCCAATTTCCTTAATGTTTTCCCCAAACACCGCGTCCCAGAACTGCCGATGGAACCGCTGTGAATCCCCATCTGTGCTATACGACCAGAACCATCCATAACGGGCGTTCCAGATACCAGCAAACGCACCATGGGTGTTTTTCACCGTGAAATATTCTGCGATGCAGTCGCCATTGTCAAACCCCCCTGACATGCATCCCTGTGAGTACACAAAACAAAAATTGTTTTCGTTTATAAATGCGCTGACGTCACTAATATACATTTTCATATTATAATCATAAGAGGCATGACCTAGGTGATTGATGATATGGACGCCATTGTTGATAAGAGAAATGATTGCTGATTTTGGCCAGTAATATCCTGGTGCATCATATAATTTGTTTATGACGTATTGGTCTGCAGGGATTCCAACCGTGGTGTATCCATCATCTGATGAGCTATTGACCATTTGATCAAGATAGGTGCCAGCATAGCTTGCGATTCCATAATCACCAAGATATTCACCAGCTAATGTAACGTCTCCGAGATAGGTTTCAGTAGGAATAAGAGAGAGATATTCAACTGTTTTTTGGACAAAGTTGTTCACATCATCAATAGTATCAACACAGGCACGACCGACATAGACATCTGCGATGAGATCCACATCGCCACCATCCTCTCCATCGGTGGGTTCCCCCCATTTATCATTTCCATTATAGTTATATGGTCCATCGAGACAGGCGTAGTAGAGATCAGATGGCATGGTGGTCTCGTAATACGTGACGTTTTCATCCATGCCTTCGACCCAGAGCATTTTTGCTGGTATTACCTCTGCATCGCCCCCTAACAGGACATATCGGATGCCCAGGGTCATGTACGCTGTTTGGAGATACTCTCTGATATCCTCAGGGGTACTTCCACCAACATCAGATAACGTTTTAATGATAGTCCTGGTTCCAGTTTCGTTGTGTTTTGCAGCAAGGGGTAAAAAACCATCGTGTAAATCGTCTGTAGTTAATATAAGTAAATCATATTGATCTTCGAGTAATGTGTTAGGCGAAAGGGATTCATAGGTACTTACTATTGTAGGATTCTGGATTTTCGTATGAAGCTCATCAAGGTCCTGGGGTAAACAACGGTAGAGTGACTGCTGTTGTGTCTCCTCTTTCAAGCAGACAGCCACGTTCATGGCAGAGTAATAATAGACATCTCCCGTGTTTGGGATGTATTGTACGGGATGTAACATTAAAACCAGAATAGAATACCCTCTGAAACTGTAGGTTCCAACCTCAGTATATAAATGACGTGGGTAGGAAACGTGAGAGGAATAGATAACAGGATCGGGGACTGGTATTGTTTCAGTGTTCTCATTAGCAACTTGGGTTAAAGGCAGTGATTTCCCACAGGGAACGATGTGAAATCCTGAACCTAAGAAATGTTTTTCACCAGAGATGGTAATTGACTGGACCGTGCTGTTTGGTGGGAGCAGAAGGTATGCTCCTTTTGTTGGTAGAAACGGCTCACCTGGTTGTCCTGAGCATGGTGCGTCTTGAAGCAGTATTTGATCGTAATGATTATCTTTAATCGGTATTCTTGAAACGCTGGGAGTCGGAAACAAATAGGTCATTGAAACGATGTCGGTATGTTGTTCATCGGAAGCAAGGACAGGTATGGAAACCGATGCTATAAGGAATAAAACTGTAATGAAAACTACTGTACACTTGCCTCCTTCAATACTTTGTTTTTTGTTCATACTACCCCTATCTATAGTCTCTTATCATCTTCGAATATTATAAAGTTATCCCTTTTGTTGTTTTCCGCATAACTTGTTAAGGAGTATCTCAGCGGTCCATTGTGCAACGTTTCCTGCAACACTAGGGCATTTATCGACGTGGGCACCTGCTTTCTCAAACGCCTCATATTGGTCTTTGTCAAGCAAGATATAACTTTTACCAAATAACTTCTTTTGGACATCACAACAGAGAGGAGATCCATATTCTTCTATAAATCTGTCATACAGAAGTTTCGTGTATTTAAACACAAGTCTTTTTTTCTGCCCTTCAGCAAATTCCTGATATGTTCTTCCAACCATAAAACTAATAGCAAGAATTCCACCAGCAAGTGCCCCGCACGTGCCTTTTGAGGATAGTGCAGTGCCACCTGCAAATCCCTGAGAGGCTTTGAATACGGATTCATCCCAAACATCAGGTATTTCTTTTAGTGCAGCAAGTACACCCTGTGGGCAGCTTCCTAATTTTGCTTCATATTCAAACGCCCGTTGATACACCTTTTTTAGCACATTGTTTTGTCCGTTCATATTGCTCCAGGATTACAACTACCATATTAATTTTTTTTGTAAAAACGGTTATTTTGTAGAATCATGCAAATGAGGGGGGCTACAATGAGGTGATTTTTTTTTCAAGTCCAACGGATGGATGTCATACTTTGTGTACTTCATCGAAATAGAGACAATCCCCACTTAGAATCTTCTTTACTGTCCCAGTTTTTGTCCTGACAAGTAGGAAACCTGACTTGTCGATATCATAAGCAGTCCCTTGAATTGTCTCTGTAGGTGTTTTTACCCAGATAGTGTTACCAAGTGTATCAGAATGTTTCTTCCATTCATCGATAAGTCTCTTGTATTTTTGTTGTCTAAAAACCATATAGATCTCATCGAACTGCTGGAAGAGTGCTCCCAGGAACTGATGATAATCAACGCTCTGACCTAGCTCAGAGGTAAGGGAGGTGGATTGGGATTGAACCTCAGGAGATAGCTGTGTTATGTCGAGATGCAGATTGATTCCAAGTCCAACCACTACATAATGAATGGTATTGTTTGTGCTTTCTAATTCGAGCAATATTCCAGCTATTTTCTTCTTGTTCACTCGCACGTCGTTTGGCCATTTTATTGTCGCATGTATACCATATAAATCAATAGTCTTTGCAACAGCAAGTGCTGTAAGAAGTGGTAGAAGCGATGCTTTATCGACCGGGATTTGCGGTCGCAAGATGATTGAAAGATACACCCCTCCCTTTGGGGACTGCCATATGCGATCAAACCTCCCACGCCCATGGCTTTGTGTTTGTGCAACAACAACAGTTCCCTCATCTGCACCAGCACGTGCAAGGTTTTTTGCTGTGCTGTTTGTTGAATCAAGGTTTTCAAAAACAAGCAGGTTTTTTACGATATCAAGCGTGAGATTTTTAGAAAACTCCATTGTTTTTTCTACAAATGTTTTCTCTTTCATACAATTGGTACGGCCGTGTCTATTTTTGCTGTTGTCCGCTATTTGATGCCATAATCACGGCCTGGACTGCGGCTAGAGCCGCTGCGGTCTTAGGGCCAGAAGACTGCACTTTTTGCTCTTGAACGTATTTTACCACCTGATCAAGGATATTATATCGAGGGATAAAACTGGTGTCATAGACACCTGATTTCCATTGAGGGTTATTCATGACAACACAATGAAATGGGATATTGTTTCGAACACCGCCGATTTGGAATTCCCAAAGAGCCCGTTTCATTCGCTCAATGGCACGGGGACGATCTTCGCCCCAGACAATGAGTTTTGCTATCATAGAATCGTAAAACGGAGGAATGGTAAAGCCAGGGTATACACCGGAATCAACACGGATACCAGGACCACTTGGTTCTGCGTATCTGATGATCTTCGCAGGAGCTGGCATGAAGTTATTCAAAGGATCTTCTGCGTTAATTCGACATTCAATCGAATGACCCCGTGGATGTATATCTTTCTGGTCATATTCAAGTTCCAATCCAGAGGCGACACGCAGTTGTTCTCTGGCTAGATCAACACCGGTCGTCATCTCAGTTATTGGATGTTCTACTTGTAAACGAGTGTTCATCTCAAGGAAATAATAGTTCCCATCCTTAAACATGAACTCGCAGGTCCCTGCGTTGTAATACCTAGCGGTTTTCGCAGCAAGCACAGCCTGTGCACCTATTTCTTTTCGTAGCTCAGGTGTCAATGCACATGAGGGGGTTTCCTCAATGAGTTTCTGATGACGACGTTGCACACTACATTCCCGCTCAAAACAATGAATCAAATGACCTTTTTTATCACCAATTACTTGATATTCAATATGCCGTGGGTTCTCGATGAATTTTTCAATAAAGACAGAATCATCCCCAAATGAGTTTTTTGCAAGCTGTCTTACAGTTGAAAGAGCTTTTTCCATCTGCTTTTCGTCGTTTACCTGCTGGATTCCTATCCCTCCTCCTCCAGCAGATGCCTTCAACATGACGGGGTAGCCGATTTCTTGGGCGATATCTTTAGCCCGTTCATGGTCTGCAATCGCTTCAGTTACCCCTGGGACAACCTTGACACCTGCCTTGATCATGGATTTCTTCGAGTCGATTTTTGATCCCATAAGTTTCATTGCAAAAACCGGTGGACCAATGAACTCAATGTTGTTCTTTTTACACATCTCCGCAAACTCAGAGTTCTCTGCCATAAATCCATACCCTGGATGGATTCCTTCTGCACCTGATTTCAACGCAACATCAATGATTTTTTGTTTGTTGAGATAACTTTGGCTGGCTGGACCTGGGCCGATATTATATTTTTCGTCAGCATATTTCACAAATAACGCATGTTGATCCGCATCTGAGTACACCGCAACGGTCGCAATGCCAAACTCTTTGCACGCCCGCATGATACGTATCGCAATTTCACCGCGGTTTGCAATCAGCACTTTATTAAGCATGTTGGATCACCATCTTTACAGAATTTGCATCAGGACATCTCCGCTGCAAACTGGAGCTCCTTCTTTTATAAAAATATCCTTTACTTCCCCTTCAGTTTCGCATTTGATCTCTTGCTCCATCTTCATTGCTTCGATTGTCGCGATGACATCCCCTTTTTTAACCTTGTCACCTTTTTTTACTTTCACTTTTAAGATCGTGCCTTGCATGTTTGACTTAATGCCACCTTCGATATCCTTCGGTTTTTCTTGTGGTGGAGCACCAGCGCCAGCAACAAGGTATCCACCCGAGGGGATGACCTTCACTTCATAAGGCTCTCCATCGACCTCAACCTGGAATTCTGTAGGAATCTGAACAGGTCCGGTTCTTTTCTCAGGTGGTTGCGTCTCCAACCAGATTTGTTTTACTTCAGGGAACGATTGTTTTACCATCGCTCTTGTTAATGGATGATCGAGAGGTAAGGGTAAGTGATCTGAGGTGAATTCTGCGAGGGCTTGACCTTTCAAGAACTTCAGACCGACCTGTGGATACAGGATATAGGTCATAATATCCTCTTCTTTTTTAATCAGCGATCCCCCATCGATTTCCTGTAATTCCTTTTTCTTCTTATCCCACAATGGTTCAAGTAAATCTGATGGTCGACAATCGATGACCTCATCTTTCCATTTAGGACCAAGAACCAGTTTCATAATCTCTGGTTTTATCTCCCCTGGAGGCTTTCCGTACATCCCACGGCAGTAATCTTTTGTCTCCTTTGGAATAACTTTATACCGTCCATGTAAGACATTCATAACTGCTTGAACCCCTACGACTTGACTAGTCGGGGTAACTAGCGGAGGGTACCCTAGTTCTTGACGTACCCGTGCAGTTTCATCCAGAATCTGCCGATATTTATCGCGAGCTCCTTGTTCCTCAAGCTGGAAAATAAGATTGGAGAGCATCCCACCAGGGATCTGATGCAGTGTCACACTTGGATCAACCTTCAATGCATCGAATCGATGAAGATGCCTATACTTTTCCCATACTTTAAGGAAATATGTCCGACATTCAATAAGTAAACCTAGGTCATAATGAGTATCCCATTCTGTTCCTTGTAATGCAGCGACGACGCTCTCCGTAGCAGGAGCGGCAGTCCCTCCGGAGATTGGGGAAAGTGACGTATCAAGGATGTCCGCACCCGCCTCAACAGCTCGTTGATAGGCCATCCCTGTCATGCCGCTTGTGTAATGGGAATGAAGATTCATCGGCAGGTTAACTCCAGCCTCTTTTGTTTCTTTGATGATGTCATAGGCACGTTTTGGAGAAATCATTCCTGCCATGTCTTTTATACAAACCGAATCCGCACCCATTTTCTTTAATTCTATGAATTTGTCAACAAAATAATCAACCGTATGAATTGGTGAAATCGTATAACTCAGACATGCTTGTACGTGACCTCCATTTTCCTTGACTGCTTTCATAGGTACTTTCAGGTTACGTAAATCATTAAGGGCGTCAAAGATACGGAAATAATCACATCCATTTTTTTTCGCAAGATAGATGAATTTTTCGACAACATCATCAGGAAAATTCCAGTATGCGACAATGTTCATTGCTCGTTCGAGCATTTGCAGTGGTGTGTTGGGCATTGCTTTTTTTAGTGTATTTAATCGCTCCCATGGATCCTGATTTAGGTATCGTATGCATACATCATAGGTTGCCCCACCCCATACCTCTAAGGAAAAAAACCCGATTTCATCTAGTTTTCCTGCTATCGGAAGCATATCTTCTGTTCTCATTCGTGTTGCAAGTAACGATTGATGGCCATCTCGTAAGATCATCTCATGCAGTTGTACCATATGTTGTTCCCTCCAATCCCCCTATTTTATTTTGCTGCAATGGGGGTGGTAGTAAACGAAAGAGGGTATCCTGTTAACCTACTTAAATATGGTGGCATAATACCGTTAATTTTAATAGACCGGCGGGGTTTAACGGAGGTGTATCAGATGCCCTGAAGAACCAAGACCTTTTTTTCCCTTCTGCTACAGGCTTTGTATGACTACAGTCTTATTTTCAAGCATTTTTAATAAATAACTATTGTTTTTGTGCAAAGGACTTCAGAGATTCAAATCTCTTCCCCTAGACTTTTTTATTGTTTTTCTAGGAGAAAACATCCAGAATGCAATAAAATGATTTGAACTTCTAAATGCCGGTACTATTTCAGCTTCCCGTATGCACGTTTCCAGTCTTTTGCCAACCTTAAAAATTCTGCGTACCCGTTTTTTCTTATAAACTCAATGGATTGTTTGTATTTCTTATACTTATAGGCATTCTTACTATGAAAATCAAGTATAATCTCGCATGTTTGATAACCGGAACAATCTGCGCAGGTTTCAAGATTTTTTTCCTTAAAACAGCACACCTTCATTTTGCATTTTGCGTCATTGATATCCCTGTTACCGGTGTTATATCCTAATTTGCAACCCTTGCAGTAATTTTCAATAAGAGGTGGGCAAGTCTTACAATATGCACCGCAACATCCGATAAGCCTTATCTCGTTTGCAAGATTCTCTTCTCTTTTTAGCATTTAAATGACTGATGTTTGTTTCGATTAATAAAATTTTTCTTATCTCAATTCAACAGTGATAAATCATAGTCTGTCGATGAATATCATGTCGGTAATTATCTGTTCAAATCCCTTCTCCTTATAAACCATTGCAGAATCAGAAGCCTTGACTCGGTTTTAATTATTTTTTTCCACCAATAAGATTACTCAAGAATATCGGCAAGGAACATGAACCGAAAATATCATGTTGCTGCTCTAATAATTTCGTACACCTCAGAACGCACAGTAATTTTTTTATAGGAGATGCATAATTAAACAAGGATTTACTTGGGGGTATATCTTTGAAGCAAAAACTCATAGGACTTATCATAGGCATTTGCCTCCTCTGCTCTCCCCTCCTAACTCCATCCTCAATTGGACTGCCGGCAGGGGCGATTTCAGAAGGAGCTATCTCGTTAGAATATCGTAACGTTACAGTCTATGCACCAGCAGTATCTCAAGCGACATCAGGGTATATGGGGGTTATATCAACAATTACGGTGACCGTACAAGAAAATGGCAGTGGGCGGGTATTTGTTGATACATTACCACTCACCGATGTCGATATGCAAGGTTCAGCTCGTCTTGCAGTGAAGGTTGCAAGAGCATTGGTAAAAACTGATACACGACCTCATTTAGACCCCGATACCTGTGATTTCTTCTTTGTTGTTCGAACGACTTCTCCGATGATTGGTGGTCCCTCAGCTGGAGCGATTATGACGGTTGCAGTAATCGCGCTTCTACAGAACTGGACAATTGATAATAGTACTGTTATGACCGGAATGATAAATCCCGATGGAAGTATCGGTCCGATTGGAGGGATCCCCTATAAGATTGATGCAGCATACAGTGTAGGAGCAAAACGGTTTTTGATACCGAAGGGACAAACAACATACACCGAGATTGTCACGGAGTATCAAACAATAAACGGCGTTATCTGGCAAAATACCTATCCGGTTACTCGGAATGTCTCGGAGTATGCTCAGAGAAACTACGGCATGGAGGTCATCGAGGTCGAGGATATCAACGACGCTCTTCTGTTGTTAACTGGATGGACATTTCCTGTGGGAGAGTCAACTGATAAAATCACGACTGAAGATTATATACGTGCCATGGAACCACTTGCAACCACCTTACTTGATGAGGCAAGGGAATCACATCAGAATGCAAGTAATCTTTTTAATACGACCACAATCCCGAATCGATATCCTAATTATTACAGAAATCAAGTGACTGATTTCCTAAATGCAGCCACAGATCGTCTCCTTGAATCTGTCCACTGGTATGATCAAGGGGTCTATTATACAAGCACAAGCAAGTCATTTCAATCCCTAATTGACTCCCTTTTTGTTCGGTACGCCTGTCATTACTTCTCCTCTGAGAACCCCGAAGAATTTGTTCAGTCTCTTATAAATCAAACCCTGCAATCCTACCAAAATAAAAGTCAGTTAGCAAGAACCGCGGAAATCCGTGGGATGGTAACATTACAATGTGTTGGAGCTGCACAGCGCCGTATCAATGAGGCGGCGTCTTATCTTTCTGAGGCAAATGCAAGTTTCCAAAATACGGATTATCTCACTGCGCTTTACAAGATAGCCTATGCCACACAGCGTATTGATAGCGTCCGATGGTGGTTAGACATTGCTATTCCATTTCATGATTCAGGTGAGATAAACGAATCTTTAATCAAAACCTTAGCAGAAGAATACATTTCTGATGCTCAACAAGCGATTGTGTATTCTGAAATCATAGTAAGTGAACTGGGTTCAACATCAACCAATCTTAATGATGCAAAGAATCTTTTAAGTACTGCGCGTGTTGAGCAACAAAACGGGTATTTTGCCGCGGCATTGTTCGTTTCGTTCGAATCTTTGGTAAAGGCAAATCTCGCCTTAGAACTTGTTGATGGGGTAACAAATCAAAAACTAGAACGTGCCCGAGAACGAGCCAGCGCAAGCATCACTGAAAGTAGAAACATGGGAATAGAACCTGTTCTTGCTGTAAGCTATTATGAATATGGACAAAGTCTAGCAAATGAATCGTCAGTTGATTCCGCAATAGTCTATTATAAATACGCTGATCTAATCGCCGGTGCATTGCGATTCACAACCCTCTATGGAACACGATCCTCCCGTTATGTTGGGATCCCTGAAGAAAAAACAGTTGTCCCCTGGAATTCAGGGCCTGCGCAATATATCGGATTGTTTCTCCTTTTCGCTTTGATTGGAGGGATTATCGGTGTTGGATTTGGACTCTTAATAGCCGTTCTTTTTCGTCAAAAGAAACAGAACACACGATTTTTCTTAAAAACAAATCGACCGAGGAGTATTGAGGATTATTACAAAAAACAGAAATAAGACATCTCTGTTTATCTCGTCTAATGGACATCTCCGGAGAACTCGTCAACAACTACATCATAATAAAAAAAGCAAGAGACATCGGAAGACTATACAATAAAAGTCATATGGGAACACTTCAAAAGTCAGGTTCGCTTCAACTCAATCTGCTTGAAGGTTTGTTATTGCTTGATGAAAACAAAATGATTTTATTTCAAAATAAAAAACAAGTAAATCTTTCACAACTTCTCAAACTAGCAATTCAGCAAATACCTGATTTTGAAACAAAATATCTGGTCTTTAAAAATTTGCGAAATAGGGGACATGCGATTACTCTCATCGATGATGATGCGCATATTTCTTTTCGTAAATTAAAAACAGAAGAAACAACTCTTACTTCCTGTGCTATCGCAACCTTCTCTGAACGCGACACCCTTGATATTGATCAAATACAACGATATATCCGAAAATTCACAAAAAAGAACAATGCGTTATGGTTCGCACTTGTTGACGAAGAAGGCGATCTTACATATTATGACGTATCAGAAATCACTCTCAAAGGGGATATTTCGGAGCAAAAGTACCCTGCAGGGCAGTGTATTTTGTTAAAGAACCGCCTCATTGTATTTGATAAAAAACTAAGTGGTCTGCTGCTTCAAAAAGAGTTTTTTGGAAAACCATTTGGAGAATTGTTGCAAATTTCATTTGTCGAAGCGATATATCTCTTAGAGAAAGGTGTACTAGAGATTCGGACATCAGATGGGAAACATCTTTCAAAACAGAAGTGTCTTTATTTGATGCAGGAACATCAGCCAGATATCCAACAAAGACTCTTGGTGTTTAAAGATTTAAAACAGCGAGGCTTATTGGTAAAAACAGGATTCAAATTCGGTGCTCATTTCAGAGCGTACACGAAACAACCACATCAAACACATGCTGAGTATCTTATCCATGTCGTAGAAAAAGGATTTACTAGCATCTGGTCGGATATTAGTCGTGCTGTACGTCTCGCTCATTCAGTAAACAAAGAATTTGTATTTGCTTGTGTTGATGGCGCGTCTGTTAGTTACATCAAGTTAGGTCGACTCCGTCCATAATTTTTCATAATGTATTTATACCTCTCTATCTATTCGAGCAATTCCATATTTGAGGGAGGTATTTTACATGCTCCAGATACGTTGGCATGGTCATTCCTGCTTTGAAATAACAAATGATATCACGATTGTGACTGATCCGCACGATGGGCGATCCATAGGCATACCCGCACCAAATATAACAGGGGATATTATTCTCGTGTCGCATAACCATTATGACCATAATAGTGTTAAATCTGTTGAAAAAGAAAATTCAAAGGTTATCACCGATGATCGGAAACGAACCATAGGCACTATCCAAATCAACGGCTACCCCGCATATCATGATACTGTTCATGGAGAAAAACGAGGGACAATGATCCTTTTCAAATTCACCTGTGATGATATCACGTTCTGTCATCTTGGTGATTTAGGGCATGAACTTGATGAAAAGACCATTCAGCAGATAGGAAAAATCGATATTTTGTTTATCCCTATCGGTGGAACGTATACGATTGACGCAGAACAAGCCTGGAAGGTCATACAATCGTTAAAACCTAAAATCACAATCCCAATGCATTATCGAATCGAAGGGCTTTCCCTACCAATTGCTGGTGTTGAACCTTTTCTGGAGAAAAATCGTTATAAACTTCTGAAAGTAGGAAACGAAATTGATATCGAAAAAGACGATTTGCCTAAGGAGCCTGAGGTCTGGGTTTTTACGTTGTAGGTTTTTTTTGAAATATTTCTCTGTTAACGCAATTTGGTGGGATACCACCTTTCAGTCCGATGAGCAGGTTTTGAGCAGCCATAAGTGCCATTTTTGTTCGAGTCTCCAGAGTACCCGAGCCGGTATGTGGTTGCAGCACGACATTTTTAAGACTTTTAAGTTCTTTAGAGATCTCAGGTTCTTTTTCATATACGTCAAGGCCAGCGCCGAAAATCCAGTGTTCTTTTAATGCTTTTATCAAGGCGGTTTCCCGTATGATGGGGCCTCGTGCGGTATTGATAAGAATCGCTGTTTTTTTCATCATCTGCAGTTCCTTTTCATCGATTAGATGGTGCGTTGTTTGTGTCAAAGGCAGATGAAGTGACACGAAGTCTGATTCCTTCAGTAGTGTTGATAAAGGCACTTGTTTTGCTCCTAGATCACGTTCAACGCGTTCATTTCTCCGCCCGTCAGTATACAGTACGTTCATGTCAAATCCTTTGCTTTTCAATGCAAAAGCAGTCCCGATACGTCCCATACCAACCACTCCCAGGGTCTTATGTGAAACATCTTGTCCAAGCATCAACATCGGCGCCCAGCCGTTGAAGTTCTCTTCCCTTATGAAAGTGTCTCCTTCTACAATACGTCGTGCAACAGAAAACAATAACGCCCAGGCAAGCTCTGCGGTAGTTTCAGTGAGAACATCAGGGGTATTGCTAACAGGGATGCCTCGATGTGTCGCAGCAGCGATATCGATATTATCATAACCAACTGCATAGGAGGCAATCATCTTAAGATTTGGTTCCGCATTTATGACATCCTTATCTATTGGATCGGTCAGGAGACAAAGAAGACCATCTTTTCCTTTAATACCTTCTATGATTTCCTCTTTGGTTAATACTCTATCATGTGGGTTTAGATCGATAATGCATTCCTTTTCTAAAAGATCCAGTCCTGGTTGAGGTATTTTTCTGGTGATAAAAATTTTCATAGGACATCAGATACTCATGACAATATGGGGTCGTTGTTATTTAGAGATTTCTAAAAATAACTCTTCGAAGGATAAAATGAAGGTAGAAAAAGAAAGCAGATGTTTTACTGCAACTGGTACGAGTTGTTTACTTTGTTTTTTCCTTTAGAAGTGCATCATATGAATAAAAGATTAGGTTTCCCTCAGAATCTATATCTCCATTTTGATATAACACCCATTGTCGCGTTGTTTTTATTTTTGGCTGGGCAAACACCACTATCTCTCGTAGGGTAGGGTTGTTCTCTCTATCTATAAGTCTGTAGACCGACCAGTTCACCTTCACAGGTTCAATCGGAGAGTACTCCCCCATGGATTGAATAAATTGTTTTGTCAGATTTTCATCATATTCGTAGTTGGTAACTCTCCATTCAGTCTGTATTAATTCTCTTCCACCTTGTGGTGAATAATATGGTTCTTCTATTAGGACTGAGTTATATTGGAAATGACCAACAAACATATACCCCCAGTCGTTTTGATCGTACGGTGGGCCATTTTGGCCGTTTGATAGGTCAAAAACTTTCGGGCTATTGCAGTAAAGATAGTTTAATACACTTACATACTGTCCCCATGTTTGTTTATACTGTTTATTTGGTAATATATAGAGGCCATAGCTGATATTGTCAATCCCTTCAAAGGCACATGAATCTGCATCAATACTGCAGCTATGTGCCATTTCATGGAGGATAAGAGATCCTAATTGCACGCGCTTGCCTCTTTCTGTTGGCACAGTGCCCATTAAAACGAAATTGTAAATATTTTGGATTGGTTTGAATTTCGCTGAGATATAAGCGATTTGTGTGCAGTCATAGACGTTATTTTTCGCTGTGTGTTGGAAACCACCACCATGACCGATGACCAGGTACCGGAAAATCCCTTTTCGCTCATCAGGGAAGTAACTGTTGTAAAACTGCAGTATCATCCCTGAATCTTGTGATATTTTTTCGATGTGCGGTAGGAGCTGCCCGCCGCCGTTTATTGGGCTGTTTGGCCATCCATCATCAAAAAAGCATTTGATGTTATGCTCTGCAAATCGCTCGATGATTCCCTCTTTGCTTTCTTCGAAGAAATAGTGTGGCGGGTCGAACAGTCCACCTCGCTCCATGACATCGACCTCGTAATAAATATTCTGAATGAATGGGTTGGCAAACCATTTCTCCATCTGGTATTCCTCGATGTTGGAGAGACCATCAAGGTCAGGGTCGAGTCGTTCATGGTCATCCCAGGTGAAAGGGTCATAGTCCCATTTCCACTCCCATGCGGTCGGGATGCCGTCGTTGTCAGGATCGAGTTTGGAGTCGTCCACGGTCGGGTCCGTACCAAGGATGTTG
>MUGD01000203.1 GCA_002900555.1 Thermoplasmata archaeon M9B2D
GAAAACAATGTCGTATCGAAAGAGTTTCTTGAAGTCGCAGTGAAGGAGCTTGCCGAGGTGATCTTTCAGGACCTCCTTACATGGACCGATGGAAGGTTTGAGTTTTTTGACGGGCTTCCTGATATAGTGTCACAGGGACCCGTATTCATGAGCACGAGTTACCTTGTGTTCAAGGTTTACAAAAAGGAATAGGTGCGATCGGGTCGATGAAGCTGGTTACTGCCGGAGAAATGAAACGTATCGACCTGGAGACCATTAATGACTTCGGGGTTCCTTCTCTCGTTCTGATGGAAAGGGCGGGCGAAAAAGTTGCCATGAATATAGAGAAGATATTCAAGGGCAGCACCGTAACGATCGTATCCGGACCAGGCAACAACGGAGGAGATGGCCTTGTTGCCGCACGCCTGCTCTTGACGAAGGGATATGATGTAAAGGTTTTTCTCGTCGCCGGAGGGGAATCCGCTCTTTCTCCTGACTGTCATACGCAGTTTACTGCCGCGAAAAATGCCGGTGTCGATATCAGCATGGGGAGGAAGATCAATCCCGACAGTTTAAAGAATACCGTCGTGGTCGATTCCGTCTTCGGTACAGGACTGAACAAACCCTTGGCTGGGGAGTTCCTTGAAGTAATAACTGCCGTGAACAAAGCAGGGTCCCCCGTTCTAGCCGTCGATATACCATCCGGCATATCGGCAGATACCGGTAATCTGCTTGGTGGGGCTGTGAAGGCGGATTATACCGTTACATTCGGGCTCCCTAAAATAGGTCATTGCCTATATCCTGGAGCCGAATATACAGGAAAACTATTTGTTGAGGATATAGGGTTTCCAGATGAACTCACGTCGTCGAATGACCTGAAAAACAATCTGGTAGACGCCTCACTCATACGTCCCTGCGTCAGGAAACGAAAGACCGTTAGCCACAAGGGATCCTATGGTCATGTCTTTGTGCTTGCCGGCTCCCCCGGAAAGACCGGCGCGGCGCTTCTTTCTGCAAAGGCCTGCATGAGGGCAGGTGCAGGGGCGGTCACTATCGGCATTCCGGATTCGGTTTTTAGTGTTGTTCAATCGAAGGTGCTCGAAGAGATGACTCTGCCTCTTCCGTCCTCCGGATACGGTACCTTTTCGAATGTCGCGACAGCGAGGGCCCTTGATTTCATCAACAAACACGCGGATGCCGTTGTGATAGGGCCAGGGATAGGGCTTAATGGACAGGTGTCGGATTTTGTAAAAGAGATCATCCTCTTCTCAAGCAAACCGCTGCTTGCTGATGCCGATGCATTGAACTGTATAGCAGGCGATGTCGATGTCTTCAGAAATGGGAAGGGAGAATTCATTGTAACTCCCCATCCGGGCGAAATGAAAAGACTTCTGATCGAAAGTGATCCTGTCATAAGCGTAAATGACATTAACAGGAAACGAATGGACATTGCCCGTTTATTTGCGGTTGAAAATGGCGTTGTCTGTCTTTTGAAGGGAGTCCCGACGGTAATATCATCACCTGATGGGGATGTTTATCTGAACACGACGGGCAACCCTGGAATGGCTACAGCGGGGTCAGGAGATGTATTGTCAGGTATTATTGCATCGTTCATGGGGCAGGGCCATGATCCCCTTCACGCTGCTGTATGCGGGGCCTATATCCATGGTCTGGCGGGTGACCTTGCTGCCCGGGACATAGGGGAACATTCCCTGATCGCCGGAGATATCATCCAGTATCTCCCTGATACGCTCAAGCGATTTAGCGACAATAAATAATGGAATGATTTAGCAGGATTGCTGCCCTGGGAGAACTATTTTACCTGTTTTCTTTTTTCCTCGATACGGATATCAAGGTGTTTTAGCTCTTCGATCACTTCCTTTAATTCAGCGTTTTCTTTCTGGAGGCCAGCGGTCTGCTGTCGGAGCTTGTTTATATACGAGATGATCGAGTACCAGTACTGGAAGGTTTCTGACTTCGCTTTATCTGGCTCGAGGGTGCTGTAGTTGTTAAGGAGTTTCAAGGTACGCGCATAGTCAGGGGAAGGGTTCCGATGTGAGGAATAAAGGGATGCAAGGCGCAGATATGCCGATGCGAGGGTTTCTTTGTCGGGTTTCTCTTTCAGGATCCGTTCGTATTTTGTTATGTCCTTGGGAAGGTCGTTACTTTCCGGTCCTATGTCGGGGTACGTACACTTGTTCGAAAAGAGGGAGTCAGATGTTGTGTTGCTGTGAACCTGATATATGCAGGAGGAAAGCGCAAGAATAAGAAGCATTGATAAGAAAAGAGATGCGTTTTTTGTCCGGTATCCAGGAGGGAAGGGTCTCATTATTGGTTATTTCCTTTTGACTTTTGAGGGAAATTGATAATATTCTCTTCAGTATACGGGTCAGCTTTTGCTTCATGCCTTCTTCTATCAACGACGTATACGCTGCCCGGAAGTGATTTGGCATATTCTTTCAGCTCTGCGGCTATTTCTCCGATCTCGATCGGATTCGAAAGAGTCCTTGATGTATTGGTAACCACTGCAATAGACAGCGTCATGATAGGGAATCGCTCTTTGCTGCCCATTCGCGTTTTTCCGGGAATGTATCCCTTCTTAAGGTCCTCTTCTGTGTAGTACTTTTTTATATTCCTGTCAAAGTCATCGAGAATTACCTGGCATAAATCGGTGTATCGAGATGGAGATGTAATAATAACAAAATCATCTCCGCCTATATGACCGAGAAAATCATCAGGAGAGCCCGCTTTTTTCAGGTTACGCTCAATAATCTCAGCCGTAGCCTTTATCACCTCACTGCCCATTGCATAACCGTAACGATCATTATAAGCCTTGAAATTGTCCATATCCACGTGACAGAAAGCGATCTGAGCATTATTTTCAAGCCTCTTTTGCAGTATGCTTTCAATGACCCGGTTACCGGGCAGTCTTGTCAAAGGACTTGCATCAAGATGGATCTCCTCAAGACGTTTGAGCCTGTGTGCCATGTCGGCAAATGCTTCAGAAAGGTCTCCGAGCTCATCTTTGCGTTCAACATTAGGCACAAGATCGAATTTGCCCTCCGCTATCTCTTTTGTCGCATTTTTGAGCTTTTTTATCGGTCCTGCAATACTTTTTGTTATGACAAGAGACGAAATGAGACTCATCAAAATGCCGGAAAGGCACAGAATAGCAGTAACTTTGAACGCCGTCTCACCCACTTTTGACGTAAGAATGGTCTTATCATGCTGGATCCTGCGAGCATTTAAAGATATCTCTTTGATCTGGGTAATAAGTTCTTCCTGTTTTTTTCTTATGTCATTTTCAAACTGCTTGGCGAGCCGTGAAGAGGGTGTCCCCATATATTTAAATCCTTTTACAAACATCCTATTATATTCAGCATGAAGCTTAGCTATCTTATTGACCTTTGTGTCGTTGTATTCGGGAAGAAATGCAATTGTTTCAAGAAGATTGTCGAATTCGGTGCTCTTTTCCCAAAAAAGTGCCAGGAAATCCTGGCTTTGAAGGAGTATATATCGACGTGCATAGAGTTCCTGGTTGAGCAGTGTGTCAATCATTTTTTCTGACCTGTCAATCAAGGGAACATATGTGTTATTGAGAGAACTGTTAATGGAATTAAGGCGTCGCAGGCTGGAAAGCGTTACAACAGAGATAAGAATAATGATGATAAAAAGAGACATGTATCCCATGAAGAGTTTCCGGGATATGCTCTG
>MUGD01000204.1 GCA_002900555.1 Thermoplasmata archaeon M9B2D
TCAGCCTGACACCAGCTAAAGGAATATCAGTTTCCTCTATCAGTGATGGCATATAAGGCATTATCTGTTGTGTGCCAGTGATAGTGTTGGCAAATTCTGTCAGTGTTCCAGTGGCAATATATGGATTGCCTGTATCTGGATCAAGATAAATTAGCAGCATACGGGCATTGGATGAACCAGTTGGATAATAATTCTCAAATCCAGCAATGCCTGTACCACCTGCCCATCTGAATTGGTTATCATAATAATATGCAGAAGGCTGAACAGAAACAGAAAGAGAACCAGCAGATCCAGATGGGGTAACTGCCCAAGGCATAAACTGGTCAGAATATACCCAGACTATATCTCCACCACCCACACCTGTCAGTTTGTTGAAAGAATGTGATGCTCCATGTGCAGGTAAGTATGCAGAAGTATCTGACACAGTGTCACCAGCAGCGTTTGTAGTAACCCAGACTGTGTATCTGCCTATATCCCTGCCACGAACTTTATATCTTATCGGGCTGTCTTTATCCCATTCTACAAGAACTGGTAAACCAAAGACAGGAGAAACAGATTCATTGAATGCCTGAATAGTTTCATTCAACTGGTTTCGAAGTTGTACCCAAACAAATCCAGGTCTGCCTGGAACTTCTACTTGATTTTCTGCATTAGTAGTAATGCCAAGAGTTCCAGAAAAGGTTTGAACTCGATCTTCTTTCCTTTCTGCTCTTGCGTTTGCTGCCTGTTGGTATCGTTGTTTCCCTGTCATGTAAATATTACCCAAAATCCATTTGCAAACCAATCATATATATATGTATCTGAACCATTGCTACCCTGTCTATATATAAGTATTTGAATGATAGATTCATTTGTTAATGACAATGTAAGAGTAGTATCAATAAATGCAAGACTATCTCCTCCTAAAGGAGAAGAAAAAAGAGTATTTGGAAGTGTGTCTCCAGAAACAAAATTTCCATCTGAATCAAATGATGAAATTGAACCAGAAAATACTATATCTCCATCTCCTCCATCGGTACTGTCTCCAACCAAATAAACATATACAGAAGAAACTCCTATAGGAACATTAATTTGTCCCATAACTCTGCATATTTGTGTTGTATTCAATGGAACTCCAGGATTCCGTTCCCAATCAATAGTAGCAAGTGTCGTATCATTGTATCCAGCCCATATAGGAATCCAATATACTCCAGCACCACCAAGAGAAGGTAAAGACGGTATTGGTGGAACTGGTGGGGGCAATGGGATTGGAGGCTGTTCATAACCACCACTAGGAGGAGTAACTGGAATGGAAATAGTTTCTCCAGCATTACCTTGTGTTATTTCATTCAAAGTAATTGAAGGTAAGAGCAATCCCTTCTCTGGGTTATAATTCCACGACATCACTCTGGGAGTAAATGCTTTCTGTTCCCAAGATATGCCTCTGAATGTGTCTGCTGCATTCAGTGTCATGGTCACAATTTCTTGTGGTGCAATATCCAGATTTCTAAAGTTTCCAACCAAGTCCAATGTCACTTCTGGATAAGTAGCATTTCTATTTTCATAAACATTGCCTACAAGTGTGTTCAACTGGTTCTGAGATGTGAGTGCAAGTCCAGAGATTTTCTGGTTCTTGCCTCGATAAGCTGGAGTTTCACCTGGACCTGCTGCCAATAGTGCTGTGAATGAACCATCTCCAGCGTTTTTATAGTTTGTATATGCTACACCGCCAGCTTCAATATAAGAAATTTCATTGGTAACTTTTTCCCTGATTGAAGGAGTTCCCATCCAATCGTGGTTATCAATAAACATAGATTGATTGAATGAACTGGCTGCGCTATCTGTTGCTTCTGCTCCAATTTCAAAATAAACTGCTCCCTGTCTATCGCATGACATTTCACCAAATACAGTAGATTTCAAGAATGTACTTCCAGCATCATAAAGAGATGTCCTATCAGCATCAAAGAATTGGATGTCAAAATCATCTCCAACATATCTCATATCCATCAAAAATTGAGCAACTGAATGCCAATGATAATAATGATAAAGTGCAGTTTTTACTGATAATCCTTTCAAATAAAACCAAGGATCTCCACCTTTAGCAGCAGCATCTCCAACTGGATCATCGGAATCTTCTACTGAAACACTGAATGTTTCTCCAATTTTCATTATCTCTGTTGGGCTTCCAACATCAAATCTTACTGTGGATGTCTTATAATCATAGTCAATAGATTCACCAATAATATATCCAACGAAAAATATATTTTCTCTTTGTGCTGAATTTCCACCAATAGATTGCTGAGTATCTCCATACCAATCATCAGAGAAAATAATAACTAATGCTCCATCTACCACGCTGGATACGTCTTCTTTTACCCAAAGTCTAGCAGTATATCCACCTTCATCTCGACTTCCAGTAAATTCATCCATTCCCCAACGAAGGATGGGAGTATTATCTCCATATCCAGGTCTATCATAGATAGATACATGACGCTTTCCAAAATCTGTAAAGCCTCCTACAGGCGTAGTTATATTGCACAATACACGGTAATGTCCAGGTGTATCATATGTTACCCAACCTGGAGTAATGGCAGTTGAACCAGTTGGAGTTCCACCTTCAAAGCTCCATTGATAAGTTGATCCAGTTGTACCATAAACATTTTCACTTTCAGAAGCATCCCAATATACCTGTGCTGTACCTGTCGATGGATCAATAAAGCCAGCATAATTAGAACCCATAACCACAAATGAACCTAAATCTTCATTCTGACTTATATAATATTGATCATAAAATTTATAAACAGTAATATCCTCAGCATCTTGAACATATCGAGGATAGACAGGCCATATTTGGTGGAAGTTTACAATCGTCAGGTAATCATCATCTGCCCAATTTATATGACTGTTCTCTCCAACCGTAATAGTAGAAGAATCATGTTTGTAAACATAGATAGAACCCTTATCTTTAGCACCAGCAGATGTTCCAACATACATTGTCATTCCATTGCCAATAGATAAGTAATTTCCATAAGTTACACTATCATATGTAATTACCCTATCACCCTTAGCTGCACCAGCATCATTCACCTGTGCCTGAAAGACAATCTGTGGTTCGTATATGCTCAGATATAGTTTAGTTTGTTGGGGCTGTGTTCGTAAAAGAGCAAGCTCACCAGCGGTAGGTGTAGTCATTTATACGTCCTGTGTTCTTATATTAGTTATTAGTAATGTAACATCCTGATAATTTTCAGTGAAATAAATATCCACCACTGGCTCTTGCAGATAAACACCCGTGTAAGTATAGAAAGTATATGTCGGATAAGCATAATGTGGCAGAGCAGCAGTAGAAGTTCCAGTTGCACCAATAGACTGCCACCATTCTTGTAACTGCCATACCTGTCCAGGACTCAGCAATCCCCATCGGAAGCGGAATTCTCTGACAGCAGAATAGATTGCCCTGCCATTGCCATCGATCCCTTCAATATCCCTTGGCATCCACTGTGCTTCTGTCGGGTCGATTGGTATTCCTGTGCCATTAATCTGATACGCATTCGCCATTATTTTCTCGCTCTTTCTATCTTGAAATTCACATCAGCAATTTCACCCAATGTATTATCAATTATTCGTGCTTCGAGGTCTGGTGAAAGAAGCAGTTCCAGCCTGACAAGACCTTCTTT
>MUGD01000205.1 GCA_002900555.1 Thermoplasmata archaeon M9B2D
GCTAGGGATGGCAGGTCTCTACGGTGTTGTACTTGGGGCCTCGAATCAGTATCTGCTTGGGGTGTTTGTCTTATTGTTCAGGTTCATCACGTATCATATGAACGTATTTTGTGGGGCAGTTTTCCAGTATCGGATTTTCAAGTCTATTACCACATTTTCACTGGAAACCATCAGAAAAAAAGAAGGATAACTCTCCAAGAAAGGATGGCGTCAGGTTTAAAAATGGGGAGGATATACGGTTGTCCCTATGAAAAAAACTGAACGATGCATTTCATGCGGAAAAGGCTTGCTTGAACAAGGGTCTACAACGTTCCAATGCCCAACCTGCGATACCATGATAGGACGATGCACAAACTGCCGAGAACAAAGTGTTGTGTATATCTGCCCGAAATGCGGATTCAGAGGACCATAGGAGGTTAAATCGATGGGGGAAGTCATAGCACTCATTCGTCTCATGCCTGATGGAGTTATTACCGACCAGGATATGGATGCGATTTCTGATGAGGTGAAAAAAGCAGTTCAGAAACCAGCCAGACTCGGCCGTGTCGAAGTCAAACAGATAGCGTTTGGTCTGCGAGGTCTTGATGTGACAGTTGCAGTCCCTGATGTCGAGGGTGGGCTTGATCCAATCGTTGAAAAGTTTGGGAAGATTAAGAACGTCGAAAATGTAGAGGTCGTTGACGTCGGCAGAATCTAAGTTGCCCTCCCAACTGTTGCATTCAAATACTCGTTATAGGTGTCCATGTATTGCCGTCCGATCTCTGTCGGGTAGTACACCGGATACGCGGAGTTGGTGGTATCTCCCTCGATGAGTTCTGCCTCATATAGCTTGTTGATATGCCATTTTACCACATGATGGTTGATGGAAAGCGCATGGGCAATCTCAAGGAGATGCTTCCCAGGGTGGCTTGATAGAAAGGTCATGATGTCACGAGCGTTTTTATTTCGCAGGATGGACTCTGCGACTGCACGTTGTTTTGCTTCCACTCCACCTTCGACCAGGTAGTACACCTTTTTACCTCCGATAGCCCTGCTTCTGATAAGATTCGTTTGTTCTAGTTTCCGAAGATGCCAGGCAGCATTGCTTGGTTTAAGGTCAAGCTCCCGGGCGATCTCCCGCAGGTGACTTCCTGGATACTCGTCGATATACTCATAGAGGCTTTTTCGAATCTCAGTGTCAAGCACGTTCTCCGGGGTAACATACTTAACGCCACCCATGAGAAAGAAAAACGCAAGCAGAAGAGCGATGACTGTGATAACTACCGCTAGTGTGGTCATATTGATTTCTGCTTGTAAGTCAAATGCAGCAGTACTGGTATCGATCGCGAATGAAAAAAATAAAACGAGCGTTATGAGTGCAATCTTTCGGAAACGCATGGTAATTCCCATCCTCTTTCTCTGCATCCCTGCAAGATGAAGAAATCGCATTTATATTTAAATACCTTGCTTTAAAATAATTTGAAATGGAATGCATTCCAAAAACATTCAAAAAAAGCACTACTATTTATGTGTAAAAATAGCCAAGGTATGTTTGTTGCGTTTTTCCAACCGCACAAATCCAACACGTTCAAACTGAACGATCTCACCTACAGGCAGGCTAGCGACTGCCATTTCAGCGTACCCTTGGATCTCACGAAGGCTGTTTGGGTCGAAGATTTCTCCTTTGAAGAGAAGTCCTGGAACAAGGAGCTTTAGTTGGACGGCCTCATCGGTCGTCCATTGAATCTTCGCAGACTCTGCTATGATTTCTTCGCCTGCGTAGCTACCCTGCATAGGGTCACCACCGTTCGTTATTTTTACGTTGAATAATCCTTTTAACCGAAAAACGTCCCCTGCTTTCATTTTCTGCGCATCCTGCGAAGGAATGTAAAATGTCGAAGCGGTATGAATAGTACGATCACCCATCATCGCATCAGGATGCAAGGGGAGTCTTACAGTTTTTTTTGGCGCATCACTAACAACAAGTCGCACCGGGTCGGGGACAAAATAATACCGCTTGACCCGTGGGTCCAGAACCTTACGATTCACAGATTCGACAAGGCTGAAATCAACAACTGATTCGACCTTTGAAAAACCTTGCTGCAGCACAAATTGCTTGATGGCTTCAGGCACAAGCCCACGTCGCTTCAACCCACGCAAGGTTGGTAACCGAACGTCATCAAACCCGGACACCAAGCCCTGATCAATGAGCGGTTTAATTTTCCGTTTTGAGACCGGCATCCCTTCAATTGAAAGACGGGAGAATTCCATGAGGTGGGGAGCCCGTAAATGCAAAAGGCTTAGGATACGGAAATACACTGGGTCTCGTAACTCATATTCCTTGGTCCGGAATGGATGAGTAACACCGCTGATGCTATCTTCAACAGCACCTGCGAAATCATACGTCGGCCATACATGATAGGCATCGCCAGTCAACGGATGCGCCGTGGTAATGACCCGAAACAAGGTTGGGTCCCGCATCGCAGTGTTATCACTGTCCATCTCACCACGTAAACGGACAATGTAGGTTATTTCAGGAGAAGCAAGCATCTCCTTCCATAGATCCAAGCCAACAAGGCCAGTGTTTTCCTCTCGGCAGACGCAGCTTTTTGCATGAAACCTGCCTTCTTTGATAGCCTCAGGGGTACATTTACAGAGATATGCATCTTTTTGTCTGATGAGCTGTTCAGCAAACCTATAATGAGTCGGCAGATGATCGGACGTGTGATATTCAAGGTCCCATTCGACTCCAAGCCAGCGCAAATCCTGCTTCTGTGCATCATAGAACTCAGGAAGCGCATTCTCTGGGTTTGTATCATCAAATCGTAAGATAAACTTCCCTTCATACATCCGGGCGTATTCATAGTCGATGATAGCGGCCTTTGCGTGACCAATGTGCAGATAGCCGTTTGGTTCCGGAGGAAAACGAGTGATCACTTTTCCAGTTTCAGCAAAGGGCAATGGAGGGAGGGAAAAATCCTTATCCTTCTTTTCTTTCTGCAACAGCTCAGGAGCAAGCGTTGCAAGCTCTGCTCGCTGGTCAGCAGCGGATATACGGTTTATCTGTGCGACGACCTCTGAGACAATCGGAAGAATCTCTGCTGGAGTCACCCCATCTTTTTTCAATGCAGCGATAACTTTACCGGCAACTGCTTTTTCGTTTGCCTTTCCATTGAACAAGACCGCATTTTGCAAAGCAAACTTTCGGGCTACCACCTGTATATCCTGACCAGACATGGTTACTTTTCTCGTTTGATCGTATACTCGATGAGTTGAATGAGAAGTTCTTTAGCATCAGATTGTGCTAGTACCGATATTGCTTGTTTTGCCTGGTTTACAAAAGAAAGTGCACGGTGCTGTGCGTAGTCCACAGACCCAAGGCTTCGAAAGATATCATAAATCATCGCGATATCGTCATCTGATGCATCGCGGTTCCCAAACGTGTCATCGAGTTGTTTCCTTTGTGTACCGGTTGCATGGGTAAAGCTGTGCACTGCGATGAGGGTTTTTTTTCCATTCCTGATATCGTTACCGATATCCTTGCCTAGTGTTGTTTTTGTACTGCTGATATCAAGGTAATCATCCCAGATCTGAAACGCAAGTCCTAGTGACATTCCATATGTCTGTAGTGCGGCAATCTCGTCTGGTGTTCCGCCGCCAACCATCGCACC
>MUGD01000044.1 GCA_002900555.1 Thermoplasmata archaeon M9B2D
TTCTTTTGGAGGTCCATGTACTGGGTTTGTAACGTCTCTTTTTGTTCTTCGAATTTCTTTTGCTCGGTCTCATAGGATTCGATTTGTTTGGTGACCTCAAGGATTTGGGATTCGATTTCCTGTTTTTTCTTCGTGGCAATCATCGCTTTTGTCTCATAGAGTTTATCTTTGAGCTCCTTGTATCGGTACGCCGCATCCCGGTCTTTCTTCAGTTGGCGTATTTGACTGGTAATCTCATTTAAGATGATGTCGATTCGCTCGAGGTTCTTTTCTACATCCCCACGTTCTTTCTCCGCTTTCTCGATATCCTCATCAAACGTGCTTATGCCTGCGATGCCATCGATGATCCTCCTTCGATCGATAGACCCCATTTCGACAAGGTTGGTGACATCTCCTTGCTTGACGATGTTATAGCCTTCCCCGGAGATCCGTGCATGGGTCAAAAGCTCGATAAACTCTGTAAACGAGGCAGCACGGTCGTTTATGTAGAAATAGCTGTAATAGTTATCTGGGTTGTCCTTCAAGGGAGCTCGTTTGATCATCCTTGTAAGGACTACCTCATCGGAGGCGATCGGCATCTTACGCTCTGTGTTGTCAAAGACCAAGGATACCTTGCAGTGCTTTGAGGGATTCTTGCGATTTTTCCCACCGTTGAAGATAAGATCAGTGAGACGGCCAGCACGCATGACCTTTGAGCTTTTTGGGCCAAGCACAAAAAGGATTGCATCAACGATATTACTTTTCCCGGAGCCGTTTGGTCCTGTTATCGCAGTAAATCCAGGGTAAAAGGGTACAGTTAATTTATGTCCAAAGGACTTAAAATTCTCCATCTCAACTTGTTTAAGGTACACAGTCATCCCTTTCCACTATGAAGCACGTCCGCTCCTACAGTACGAATTGCGGCATCCCATTAAGGAGAAACGGAAAACTGTATATAAAATTTTGGAGATGGCATTGCTCAATTAGCACATTTTTATAAAATGGCATGGATAGTTGACCTATCACCTTCTCCTGAAGGTTACTGATAGAATAGGGGGTATAAATACTATACTTTTACTCGTCGTTTTTTCTGGTATTGATACGGAAAGAAGTACCTGCTTGGGGTAGCAGGTACATTCTTTGTCGTATTTCAGGGACTCACTTTATAACAAAATAAAAGGTGAATCAAGACGATTAGGGGGGAATACCTACATGAGAGAAAAAGAACGGCAAAAAAGGAGGTGAAATAATGCCATTAAAACGATGTATTAAAGGAATTCATAAAACATATATGCACTACAATCGTAAAGAAGAGCCCTATAAAGACCTGCACGGGAAAAACATACTACCGTTATTACCTTTATACTTGCGATTGTGGAAACGAACATAAGCTTGATAGAAAACGAAATGTCTGGCTTTATTAATGGGAGTCGATAAGACATATGGTGAAAGGAAGCCCGCGATACTCGCAAAGCGTGGGCCCCCGATTTTTTTTAAATAAATAAAATATTTTTCGGCAGCAATTAGAGAGAGGTACTACTAATTTTTTTATAGTATCATCCTCCCGTCGAATGTCGGGTATGCGAAGAAGATGAGAGTAATTCTTGTTCTTCCTTTCTTAGTTTTAATGGGAATAAATGTATTTATATGAGGACCACGTTATTTAATCTATACGGGTAGGAAAACCGATGAAGAAACACATCATCTCATTACTGGTTTTACTCTTGTTGGTGTCGAGTTCTTTGGTGGGTGTTTCAAATCCGATAACATCCTTGGATTCTGGGAATCATTCACCTATACGGATTATTGGGAATGAACAGTTCACAGAGGAAAATGGTGTCACAGGTGGAAGTGGAACTGCGGATGACCCTTACATTATTGAGAACTGGGTGATTGTTAGTGATGGGTCAGCATCCCAGGGTATCTTCATCAATAATACTGATGCTTACTTCATTATCAGGAATTGCACTATCAGTGGTTTTCAGCATCCAACTGACTATCGACAAGGAATCACATTAGCTGAGGTAACCAATGGAGTAATACAAGATACAAAGGTCAATGAAAGTGCAACAGGTATCGACCTTCGATATTCGGCAGAAAATAAGATACAGAATTGTACCTGTTCTGATTCCTACGATGATGCCTCAGGATATGGTATCTATATTTTTCATTCGATAAACACTACTATCATTGGTTGTAAATGCTATAACTTGAGGTGGGGCATTCACGCCTCAGAATCATCAAGGATTATTTTACAGAAAACAGAGTGTTATGATAATTTAAACGCTGGATTTATTTCCCTTGATGTTCCTGCTACACATTTTCTCATTGAGGATTCTACATTCTTTAACAATGGATGGGGTGGCATCGACCTTAGTGGTGTGTCTGCGCCCTATCCATCAGGTACTATCATTCGAAACTGTTCTTTTTATTCTAATGGTCTTGAACCTGTGGAAAACCTATACTACAACGGTTTATCCATTCGGCGTTTTCGGAATACCACTATTGAAAATTGTACCTTTCAGCAGAATGGATATGGGTTAGCACTTTGGGATAGAGTAAAGAATATTATCATAAGAAATTGTAGTTTCCTTTATAATGAACAGGAAGGATTAGATATTGCTGGGGAGTTTATGTTCTTCACGTTTGCTCCAAATACCGAGATATCGTATTGTGATTTTATTGGGAATAAAGAGGGTGGATTATTGTTATATGCAACTCGGGGGACCAGGGTGCATCATTGCTGGTTTATGAACAATTCAAAAAATGGAGTGGTAGTTGCTTTTTGTTCTGCACAACTTACTTCGAATAACTTCGTGAACAATGGGATAGAATATACTGATGAGAATGGTTCGTGTGGAGCATGTCTTTGGGCTTCCTCTACTGATATCCGTAATAATTATTGGGGGAATCCTGAAGGTCCGAGTGTCTCCCTTTTGGTCAGGTCTAATAATCATACTGCTAAATTAATACCTATACGAGTCATTGATGATAGTGACACTATTCTATTTCAAGGAGTGTTTGGAAGACTTGTTTCTCGTTTTCGTCCCTGGCTATCTGAACCTGTTCCTAATGCTGGTAGACAAACATAATACAGCACTTCGGTTCAACGATGAAATAAACTTATTTATAGGAGAACATCCTTATAAAATATGAATAGGGGCAGGAAAGAGTATGGATAAGAAACCTCTCATTATGAAATGGTTGGCGGTTGGAATCATCCTTTTGTTCGTTGGAACCTATATCATTCCAGCGATAGCACAAACAACTGAGAAATCTCAATCAATATCCCGAGGGACCTGGTTGTATGTTGGTGGGAGTGGACCCGGGAACTACACAAGGATTCAGGATGCGATTGATAACGCAAGTGATGGGGATACCGTTTTTGTGTATGATGATTCCTCGCCATATTATCAAAAAGTGAGAATTAAAAAGAGTATAAATCTAATAGGAGAAAACTGTGAGACAACCTTTATTGATGGTAATCATAGTGGAGATGTTGTTGCAATAAGTATATCATCTGTTAATCTTAGTGGCTTTACTATTCGAAATAGTGGTGAGTACCCCTCAATTTGCGCAGGTATCCAACTATTTACTGGTCTTGGTGATATAACAATTTTTGATAATATACTTTCCAATAATTATCAAGGAATAGATAATTATGCTAATTCCCGTATTCATATCTATAATAATATTTTCTCAGAAAATTCAAAAGGCGTAGATTTCTTCTACGGCAAGAGTTGCTCTGTGCATAATAATCTTTTTTTGAATAATTCCTATGGTATTACAGCACTTGGTGCTTTAGGAGATTCAAATATTATCTTTAGTAATGAATTTCGAGACAATGATATTGGGATAAACTTTTTCCGTTATCAAAAAGCAGAAATATATCGTAATAATTTTATCAAGAATGCCAAACACGCTTATTTTGTAAATGACCAAGGTTTCATTATTAATGCTTATGATAAACAAACTTGGTATCGTAATTATTGGGATGATTGCAGTAACCTAATTGTTAAAGTTATAGTGGGAGAAGGAAGAAATTGGATTAAGTATAAAATCTATGACTTTGATTGGTTCCCAGCACATAAACCCTATGACATTGGAGTACAATGGTAAAAGAAACTTGGATTATGAAAGGTTTAGTTGTTATTGTTATCTTCTTATTCATCGGTGTTGCAGTCGCACCAAGCATCAACCAGAATATTGTCAAAGCATCCAATGATGATGACCTTGTCGAAGTCACTTCGCAAGCCTGTGGCATCAAAGGATATGAGGATACCACGGTGAAACTCACCAGAGAACAATACCAGAATCTCGAGCAGTATTTTGTTGAGTTCAGAGCACGGTTGAACCAGACATCAACAAGAGAGGAGGCAGTCCCATTGTTCAAGGATGCAGTGGTGGAGTTGGACAAGTATGGGTTGTTGCCGAAGGGGATGAGTGTTGAACAGTTTCAACGAATAATAACTGGATTATTTCAGGATAAAAAGTTCACGAAACTTCAGGAGAAATTAGCACAATTCTTGCCATCTGCGGATAATAATAGCAATTCTTTTTGTCTGGTTGCAGGTTCTACTACGAAGTCTGTGATAGTTCCACCTGGAATGATTCTTATGGGTGGAGTATTGTTGAGTTTCAATGCATTAGCCATTATTATATTTGGGATTGCCAGAACGTTGGGCTTTAATTTTTCATTTGCACTCTTTATATCAGAGGGTATTTTCGGTGTTTTAGCAGCAGCCACTCTCTTGAGTTATTTTCTTCCTTTTGCATTATTTGGTGTAATAACGTTGGGTGGTTGGACTTGGCATTATGAACCATATTATCCGATTTTTCATCCTTCTTCTGGGTGGGTTCAGAGTTACGGTATTCAAAAAAATAAGAAATGGGAAGGGCAATTATACGGGCAATTTTTTATGGTTCCATTCATTGAATCGGCAGCGTATGCTGGTATCATTGGATTTACAGGTATTAAAATAATAGCTCGTGATAGTTGTCATTATATAGGTTCTGCTCTTTGGATTAAGATAGGTCCAGAACATCCAGAAGAATAAGACACCATCTGAACTTGTCGAAATGATGCCCTGAGGACAAATTTATCTTAATTTTAGGTAAAGACCTATAATATTTCTCTAAAAGTCTTGAAAAATAAGGCTTATAAGAGTCTCGTAGAGAATCGTAAGGCTCCGAAGATGACCATCCGTAAAAACAGGCTTGAATTACGCCCATTGGCGTTAAAAGACCCTCGGGGTAATAGGTCGAGCCGATTAGACCTTTTTTCGTCTCAGAAGGCTTAAAAAAAGCGTATAAAGGATTTCATACTATCTACGGGTAAAAAAGGAAGATATACTATATAAACGCGACCCATCAACTAAAATACTAGTTCTAAATTACACTATGAAAGAGCAAGAATATGCGAAGAAGTATCGTGATCACCGGAATCATCATTTGCGTGCTTGGCGCTTTTATTGGGATACTGAGCGCTGTGGTGTATCCAGATACATTGAAGCAATATGTGGCATCTGACGTGATCGATTTGATTGGCCTTGTATCGCTTCTTGGTTTTTTTTCGTTCTTCGTTGGAATCCTACTTTCGATTATTGGGGCGGTGTTAAAGAAGAAAAAACCCAAGAAAAATAAAATGCTTCCCTATTCGCGATATTTTGATCCTTAAAACCCTTGTATAAAAGTATGATTCACTTGGTTTCTGATATTATTTTTTATCGACGTACCTAACATCCCCATTACGCTTATTTAGTGGTACTATCCATACCCTAAATATTTATGTAAACCGTATCGCAAATGTAATCTCATCCGCATCAACGTGTCACGTATTTATTTGAAGTTTTTCTCCAAAGGACATTACGAAATCAAACTGGGACAGCAGAGTATTTCAGACAAGTTCGATATCAAATCTGATAGGTTTATTAAGTTACAGGAAATATACAGCCGCGATTGGACAATACCTAAAATGGTGATGGAGTATGATATCCTGCGTTGGATTAACAAAGACGTTTGGTTCGATTACCGCGATTCAGGATTTTACCTTGGAGATACCAGATGGGTGTGTCTTCGGTTTGCTTGGTCCCAACGGTGCAGGGAAAACCACTACCATGCGGATGCTTTCATGCCTTATCCAGCCAACATCCGGCAAGGCCCATATCGACTCCTATGACATTGGTAACAAAGCTGACGTGCAGAAAATCCGCAGAATGATTGGTTTGCTCCCGGAGGTACCTGGCCTGTATGAGACTCTTGGGGCGTACAAGAACCTTGATTTCTACGGTCAGTTCTACGGTGTGCCAAAACAAAGACGAGAAGAGTCGATTAAAACGACGCTTACCAATCTTGGCCTTTGGGACCGACGGAACGAACCAGTCGGCGGGTTTTCCAAGGGGATGAAACAGAAAATCGCGATTGCACGGGCGTTAACCCACGACCCGAAATATATCTTCCTTGACGAACCAACCGCAAGTCTTGACCCGGCAGCAGCAAAACTTGTCCGTGAATACATCCTTAATTTGAAAAAACAGGGAAACACGATTCTGATCAACACCCACAATCTTTCAGAGGCAGAGCGGATCTGCGACACTGTCGCGGTAGTGAAAAACAAAATCGTTAAGGTCGGACGTCCCAAGGAGCTTGCCCGAGGGCTGTTTGCCCGGACCGTCAGCATCACGCTTCAAAAGATCCCGTCGTCATTACTTGCAGAGATATCGTCTCTTCGCTACGTCTCAGAAGCACAGGTCAACGGCAATCAGCTGGTTTTACGTGTGAAAGACCCTGAGCAGGACAACCCTCAAGTGATTTCCTGGTTGATCCAGAAAGGACTGCAGGTACAGTTTGTCTCCGAGGAGGAATATTCATTAGAAGACGTATATCTAAAACTCATTGAAGGGGAGGGTCGGTAATGCAGTGGAGAAACGCGTGGATAGTAATGCGAAAGGACCTTGCTGAGTTTCGGAAGCAGAAACTTGTCATCGGGTCAATCGTTGCCATGCCCATCATCCTTGGTGTTGTCATGCCGCTTGCGACCTTTGTTCCGATAATAACCATGATACCGCAAAATGAATCATGGGATATCCCCGGACTTGTTGAACTAGGAAGTCTGCCTGATGATTTTTCTGTCCCAAGGACGAATAACACGATTGAAGAGCGCGTGTTTACTGCGGTAGTTTTTCAGCATACGACCCTAAGAAACGTAAATCTTTCCAATTGCATCATCATCTCCTGTGTCCTTGAGGACGTCACCGTCAGGGATTCAACAATCACAAACAGCTCACTGGACGGAGCATATCTTGAGAACGTCACCGTGGTTCTTTCTGAGGGCATCAGGCTTGATGGCCGCTCGATCCTTTCGGTGTCATCAAACCTTTTTTTCATACGAACAAAGCCATCGGAGATACATCAGGTGCTCCCGATGATGTTTAACATGATGCTGATGATCTTTATCATCGTGCCTGCGACGCTTCCAACAATCATTGCCACCTACAGTATTGTTGGAGAGAAGAACAACCGTAGTTTGGAGCCGTTGCTGGCGACGCCGACAACCGATGGCGAGTTGCTTGCAGGAAAGATTTTCTCCTCATTTGCCCCTTCGATGGGATCGACGTTTCTCGCGTTTTGCTTAGGTGTTGTATTGCTCGATGTCTTACTGCTTCCACAGGTCGACTATCCGCTGATGCCGAATCTCACCTGGATTTTATCGATTGTGCTCCTGGCGCCAACCACGTGTCTGATGAGTGTTCTTGCCTGCGTCCTGGTCTCCTCAAAGGTCAGTGACGTTCGGGCCGCTCAACAGCTTGGTGGGTTTGTTGTCATGCCTGTTGTCGTGCTAATGATTGGTGTCATGTCTGGATTTCTCTTCCTTTCACCGCTCACGGTGGTGACGTTCGCTGGTCTGTATGGATGTCTGGACATCGGATTGTTTTATTTTGTCAGAGCGGTATTTAACAGGGAGAAAATCCTGACGACCTGGAAGTAAGAAAAAAAACATGGGGTAGTGGTTACCCCTCGTAGCCAAATGTCTTTAACGCAAATCCCCAGGTGTTCTTAATTTTTTCTTGTATCTCATCAGTGAGCGTGTACGTATCGGTTCGTATGTTTTTTTGTGAGCGGAGGTACGTCTGGAATGCTGGTTTCGCATCCTGGTATCCCTGCAAGGAGAACGAGTCGTAGATGGTCTGAAGGGTGGTGAGGGGGTTGCTAATGAATTCCTCATACCGGACTTCAACAAGGTTTCCTTTTGGGATATATTCTCGTTCTCGTATATATTTTTGAAGCATAGTTTTATACAGGTTCATCATGCTTGATTCGATGATCTCTATTGTTGGTGGTTTTTGGATGCAGAAACGAGGGATGGTGGTCTTCATAAACTTCATCATGGAGAAGTACAGGTCGTAAGGGTTTCGATACAAAAAAATGAATTTTGCCTCAGGGAACATGTCTAGTAATATCTTTATCTTCCCGGTGTTGTCCTGGTTTTTCAACACCAGTTGTTTGCCGTCCTCATACAACGTAATCTTCTTAAGGATATACAGATAAAATTCTTTCCAGTCCTCTATAGTCCTCTGTGGGACGTGCTCCATGCAGACAAAGTTGTTGTAGAACTCCATGTTTTTTGGGAAACACCATCCATGATAGTAGGAATAGGGGGAGAACGCTCCAAGCGCGTATTGATCTTCCTGTGGGTATTCTGCGTCCATGGCCACGTCGTCCATGGGTCGTTTTTTTGGGATGCTTTTGGCGACGAGGGGTTTGAAGAGTTTTTCATATCCTAAAAAAACCGATGGGAGGTATGCTTGAAAGGTGGTGAAAAACCCAAGGTTTTTATCATGGGAAAGGAGGTTGTGAAGATATGTGGTACCGCTCCTCCAATGGCCTATGATGAACACCGGGGGTTTGGTGATGGTGGTTTTCCTGGTTTGTGTATCGAACTGGAGTCGTTCTTTGATATAAAACGGCAGCATAATCGTACTTAAGAAGAGCGAATACATTGTTCTTGGCAGGTATTGTGCATCGATGTTGAATCTATTTTGGGTGAGAAGATACAGGAAGTTAGGGAGGATATAGCCCGGTAGCGGAGTGTGTTTCACACAGAGTGCAAGTTTCCGTTCAGCGTCAGCATCCATAGGGGTAGGATATTCGAAGCTTCCTTATTTAAACGTTCTGAAGGAACAGGGTCCATGCTGAAAAAGGATCAGGAGAAGCGGGAATGCAAAAAAAAATTTTTCTATGATTTTTATGAACAGCGGATGAATCGCCATGGTTTTTGGTATGGTGACTTCTAACGTCCCCCAATCACTCTCCAACCCATACGTATCTTTGGCTTTGGCTTTCACGGTGTATATCCCTTTTGACATAAAGGCGTGCGTGATTGTCAGTGTGTCTCCTGATATGATTGGTCCAAGCCAGCTGCTCTGTGTTCCGTCCCCCCAGTCAATGTAGTACGACAGGTTGTCATTATCTGGGTCTATTGCTGTAAGGCTGTAGGTGTATTCCACCTTTGGTTTTCCCTGTGAAGGACCGGTGATTGTCGGTGAATACGGTTGATTATTTGATGATTCACCTACTGTAAATGTCCATGTCTCTGATTGGTTTGTATATTCACCATCATCTGCGATTGCATACCAGCAATATACCGTGTTGTTCACTAGATTGTCCCATGTAAATGAAGCTGCTGTAAAACTTAGTATATTATACACAGTGCCGATGACACTGTTGTCTGATGCATCATAGAAGGTTACATCCATGGCCTCTTCTCCAGGGTCTACAACATGCACGGAAAGAACAGCGTTGGTTGGTACGCCTGTTTCATGATTTCGTGGGTACTGATTTGAAGGTGCATAGGGCGGCTCGTTCCAGAATGTCATTAATGGATAGTAATCTTTATTCGTTCCACCTGGTATACTGTACGGTGTATCTCCGATACCATCACCGTTGATATCAGATCCAGTATAATCATCCCAATAGTTACCGCCTGATGGATAGCCATCATCCCAGACGTTTGCGCATGTATCTTTTGCGTTTTGGTCGTTTACATAAAAATTGTTGTGATAGAAATTGTTGTTGTTTGAAGATTGCGTCGCTTCTATGCCATAGATATGGTCTTTTATGGTATTTCCATGTATCGTGTTTGTTGTTGAGGAATGAAGGAAAATCCCCTCCAAACTGGTTTGGATTATGTTTGCTGATATGTGGATTTGTGAACTGTTCACTGGGTTTATCCCCTCAAAGTCATTGTTTTTGATAATGTTACTTGAGATAATTCCCTGTGACGTACTTAACAGACCTATTCCTTCCCAGTTGTCAATGATTGTATTTTCTGTAACGGCGAAAAAGGAGGAATAGGCTAGGTAGATTCCTATTTTTCCTTTCTGTATTGTGAACCGCATAATAGTAACGTTATTCGCCTGGACTCTGATGATATTGTTCGCGTAATTTCCTTGGATAATTGTGTGTTCGCGGGTTTCACCGATGAGGTTTATTTGCTTGTTTATGAAAAGATATTCCTGATATATCCCGCGGTAGACAAAGATCGTATCGTGATTGCTTGCGTTGTCAATGGCATCTTGTATTTTTGTATAGTTTTCGGGCCCGGTTCCACCTACACACAAGGTCTGTGAGAAATACAAAGGATGGAGTGTCCTATCATCAGTTCGTTGAGTCGCGGTTGTTAGAGGAACCAGAGTTATTATTATAAATATAATTATTATTTTTATACATATATTTTTTATGAGCCTCATTCGGTGGTCCCCCAAGATTAAAATAAAAAAAATAGAGAAGAATCCGATTAGGATTCTTGTACTGTCCCTAGAGCATACCTGGTCAGATGATCTTCATCGGTAAAGACCAACGATATCGCTCTGAATTCACTGCTGGTCTGGTTAATCTTATATAACCCAATGAACTGGCCTGCTTCTTCTACTCCAGTTACATTGTATTGTCCAAGGAAAAATCTATAGATGATGTATCCGTTAAATGCACCTGATACATTCGCATCGGTCATTTCCCATATTCCAGCGATAGTACCAAATGAACTCATCCCTATATTATAGGTTCCAGAGATGTTCCCTAAGATGTTATAACCGGTTTCATTTTTCTCAGCGAACACACCGCTAAATGTGCCATTGCCCCGTGAGAGCGTCCGTGGTTGCAACAAAGAGTTTTTCACACCAACTGATGGAGCCGCGGTCATCATCGGCATGCACGCCACTAGAGCACATATTCCTATTACAATTAATGTCTTTTTCATTTTGTTGACCTCCTTTGCCAATTACATACATCAATATTATTTAAATATTACTATGTTGAAGGCTTTATCCTAAGGAATGTAACGATTTCAAATGAGAATTCTTTATCCCTCCCTACGAGATTTCTAAATGAGTTGTAACTTCATTTGAAAACATTCATTTTTCACAGCTCGCAATAGGGTATAAAAGAAAAATATTGTATGTCAATCTCTTTTAAAGGTTACAGAAGAAGAACAAAGAACATCCACATATACGTCATCACCAGGGTATAATAGACTCCTTGAAAAGATTCCTTTTCTTCTTTCTTTTTCATGCGGGATTGTAAAGAAAATCGGCAGAGATTTGGGAAAAAAGTTTTTATACCGAATATATGTTAAATATCTAAAGGAAGCAGACTATGGATAAAATACATTTCTTCAGCGCATTGCATTTGAGATACCGACGTAACTTACGCATGATAGGCGTGTTTGTTTTTTTTCTCGTACTAGCTGCGTCTGGTGCAATCCTATCAGCATCTGAAACGGTGAATCATTCTCCTCAGTCCTCACTGCTGTTTTCCGAGGGTCAGTTTCTCTACTCACCGATGTGGACTACAACCACCTACCTTAGGGAAAGTGATGGATCGATTAATTCGACCTGGCAAAGCAGCTATTTCCCTGGTGTCGCGGTCTGGTGGCTTGGTGAAGGGACAATTCTCCGGACGATACGAGTCGGTTCAGGTTCCTTCCCTGCTGCAGGGGCAGGGGGTGGTGTTCAGAAAGCACTGCAGGATGGTACTATCGTCTGGGACTTCCGATACAATACCGATGGTCATATGAGTCATCATGATATGAAGGCCCTTCCAAATGGCAATGTCCTATTAATCGCCTGGGAGATAAAATCACGTACTGATGTAATCAACGCAGGACGGAACCCTAGTTATGTTTCCTTCTCAGGATTGTGTCCCGACCATATCGTGGAAGTGCAGCCGACAGGACCGACCAGTGGGACGATTGTCTGGGAATGGCATGTCTGGGATCATCTCATCCAGGATTATGACCCGATCAAGGCAAATTATGGGGTGGTCGGGGATCACCCGGAGCTTGTTGATGTGAATTATGTACCGTCAACCAACATAGATTGGATGCATACCAACTCTGTTGATTATAACGAGGAGTTTGACCAGATCCTCATCAGCGTCCACAATTTTAATGAAATATGGGTCATTGACCATAGTACAACAACTGCAGAAGCGGCAGGTCATACCGGTGGAAACAGTGGGAAAGGCGGGGATCTTCTGTACCGCTGGGGGAATCCTGCTGCGTATCGACGAGGGACTCTTAGTGATAAAAAACTGTTTTTTCAACATGATACCACATGGATTAAATCGGGATGTCCCGGTGAAGGCAACATCCTGGTTTTTAACAACGGCGGGAGCCGCCAGTATTCAACTGTTGATGAAATCACCCCGCCGGTGAACGAAAACGGGGAGTACTACCTTGCGGTAGGGTCTGCGTATGGACCTACGGCACTAAGTTGGACGTATAGCCCCCAACCAAGTTTTTTCGCAAGCCATCTCTCTGGCGCCCAACGGCTTTCTGACGGCAACACCCTGATCTGCAATGGGGAAACCGGGAAGGTGTTTGAGGTGACTTCCCAGGGGACAACCGTCTGGCAATATAATACCGGGGGACAAGTGTTCAAAGTCGTCTACATCCCCTTTGAAGAGCAGCAACCGCCAGAGCCAAACACCCCAGACCTAGACGCCTCAGGGAGCCTGACGTGGACCAAGGTTGAGCCAGGGGCGACCGTTATGGGGAGTTTTGAAGTGAGAAACATCGGGGATAACGGGTCCTTGTTGAATTGGACGGTCAACACCTCATCGATCACATGGGGCACCTGGTCCTTTAATCCAGAGTCATGGAATCATCTCACCCCAGACGAAGGATCAATGACCGTGCAGGTGTATGTGGTAGCTCCAGAGCAGGGAGACACGCTCTTTGAGGCGTTCCTGCGTGTTGAGAACAAAAACAACACCAATGATTTTGCATTAATCCCGGTTAGTCTTACGACACCCGTACACAGCAGTCCCTGGTGGACGATGGTGTATCAATTTCTGGTACGGTTTTTTCAACAGCAGCCGTTCTTAAAAACACTCTTGAACATATTTTTCTAACACCCCTTTAGCCTTCTCTTTGGCAAACCATGATGTTGAGATGTACGTGATCTGCAAGTGGTTGGAAAAAACTGCCAAGATTCATTGCTACCGGTGGAATGAAAGTAGGAAGAATGTTTATTAAGAATATGGAGCTATTTGGGTTGGAACAAATCGAGGTTGGATCGGAGGTAGAAGTATCTCGCTTTCTGAGTCTGGCTCTTTGAATCAGGACGTATCTGAGACACCGAATACGAAAAAGAACAGTCGTACAGACGGTCTGCGTCTCCAAAAGGTAAAAACCTTGCAGGATTTAAAGGTTTTTTACCAAGTTCCGTTTCACCTGTACCAAGACAACCTGTATTGGGTTGCTCCTTTCTGGCGTGAGATCCATGGCTTTTTTAAAAAAAACAACGTGTTTTGGTCCCATGCGGAAGCAGAGTTGTTCATCCTTTGGGACCATGAGACGGCTGTGGGCCGGATAGCTGCTATCATCGACCATGCGTACTGTGAAACGATGGAAAAACAGATAGGGTTTTTTGGTTTTTTTGAATGTATCAATGATTATACTGCAGCCTCTGTGCTATTTCAGGCTGCCGAGGACTGGCTTGTCTGTAAAGGGATGCGCATCATTCAAGGTCCAATCGATGGTCGTATTGACATGGGGTGTGGTTTTCTGTATGATGGGTTTGATGTTCGACCAACGATTCTTTCTACGTATACACCCGCGTACTATATTTCTCATGCAGAGCGGTTTGGTCTACGAAAATCCAGGGATCTGTTCTCATACCATATTGATCTTACCGCACCACTGCCTAAGCACCTGGAAGAAAAATCGCGACAGTGCATCGTACAGGGAGTGCAGGTTCGCAGGTTCAACCGGCTGCGGAGTAGACGGGAGCTTTCTTGGTGGGTTGATCTGTTTCTGCAGACCTTCTCAGGTCATTGGGGGTTTGTGCCGGTATCAAAGGAGGAGGTGCGGACGCGTTTTGGCGTCAAGCAAATCCGCTGGTTTGTCGATTCATCGTTGTTTTTGGTTGCCGAATGGAACAGGCAGCCGGTCGCATACCTCTGGGCAACACCTGATTATAACCAGGTGTTCCAGAAGATGCATGGGCAGCTAGGCCCATTCCAGCTACTTCGGTTTTTGCTGACGAAAAAAACCATTAACACAGGGAAGTTACATCTCATCGGTATTAAAGGAGAGTTCCGAAACAAAAACATCGGGTCGTTGTTGAACTATCAAGTGTTAGTCGAGATGAAGAATCGCGGGTATGTCGGCGCTGAGGTTGGATGGATCGATGAACAGAATACGGCTGCTCATATCACGATTGCACTGACCGAAGCACGGTTGTCTAAGAAACACCGAGTGTTTGAGAAGGATCTTGCGGAGAACGTCGCACAAAAAGATGGCAGGAGGGAAAAACCCATTGACTAAACAACCAGTGCAGAAACAAAAACAACCAACCCAGCATCCCTTGTTTGGAATATCAACACGACACTGGATTGCTCTTGTGAAACAAAATAAGGGGATTGACCAGCGGTTTTTGCATCGAGCATTGTTTATCACCTTGACGTCGCTTTGTACCGCACCAGTGCGAATGGTTTTTAAAATCAAGTACGATAAAAAAATCAACCGTCAAAACCTTTCG
>MUGD01000206.1 GCA_002900555.1 Thermoplasmata archaeon M9B2D
TCGACTTAAAGAATTACCTTTGGAAGCAAATGAGGCTATTTCGGATGTAGTAGTTGACCCTCTTGCAGAATTATTAGGCCGGATACATCACCCCCAATAAAAAAGGCCATGAACCGAGGGAAGATTACATGGCCGGGTGCGGACTTCAAAAGCATAAAATCACTTGGGTTTGCTGTCAAGACAGAAAATGTTCTTCTAACATTCTTCGTAATTCTTTCTCCCGTTGTACTTTTTTAGCGAAATGATAACCAACTAAAGCACCGGGAATTCCACTCAATGCTCCAAAGGGTGCTAATGCCCTACCTTTAGCAAGGCCAGTAGTAAGCGCTCCAACTCCCGCTCCTAGAATACCACCCCCGGCACCTCCAGCCAGCCCAGTCAGAGTTTGTTTATCACTTCCAGACTCTATTTCACGTATTTTTTGTTGTAAAGATTTAGGTACCGCGCCTACTGCGGCCTCAGGTCCATAGACTCCCATTTGGGTATTCAAATCTTCAGCAAGTTCTTCTATATCTTTACGTTGTAATGCCGCTTCTTTTTGTAAATATTCGAAGTAGGCTTCCTGTGCTGCAGTCTTTTTCATCATCTCTCACCCAAAAAAAGGAGCACAACATTTCGTCATGCTCCCTTAATTATAGGGAATTTTATGAAGGTGTACAGGTCTGTTCTTCGGCGGGCCAAGGTGGATGAACTATCTCGTGGGGAAGATAACCAAAACAGCCGCATTCAGGACAGGGGTCATACAAAGATATCCAAGTTTCTTGGATGAAGAACTTCCTACGAATAGAATTATCGCGATAATCCTGTTCATATTCATCTTTCTTTTCAAAAACCCATCCTATATGAATATCCCGCTCTTCGTCCTTTGTGGTGGAATATACTTTGCCAATACAACGCCCGTACTGTTGCTGAAAGTCTTGAAATATTTCTTTCATAGACTCTCCCTCAATGGGCATCTTGTCTCCACCAGTTCGATACTTTTCTTTTTCCTGTCGTTCTCTCTTTTCTAACGGAGTCAGAACGTATTCAAATAAACCGTGAAATTTCATGACTTCTTCTCCTTTAACTTAGGAACATCCAAGTCAGATAAATCTCCACGAGGGTAAATCAGAAAATCTTCAGTTTCGAATATGAAATCCCCTAGTACGCCTTCCGCCTGACAATTCGTACATCGTGCGGGATCAGAATCGTCCCATTCAAGGTCTCCCTGATCATTCATATCGCCATCGGAGTTCAAATAAACTCCAACAACTGTATCAACAACTATCCCGCCCTCTGGTTCATCACATTCTAGCATTGGACAACGATAGGTACGACCGTTCTGATAACCCCGGCGTCTTAAGGGTCTTTCTGGAATCTCAAATACGTTCATCATTCTTCTTTTCCTTTCTCAGAACTTTGAGCTCCAATTCTCGTTGTTCCATCCACTCACAAACTTCTTTCCAGGAATATGGCACACCTTCCGCGCCGTCTACCCCTACATCCATACTCATTCCCCATGGCTCGATATACCGATGCACATGTCCGTATAGATGCCAAGAACCATGATATGACGCATTCCAGGAACGCATGGGAAAGTGACAAAGAACTACTTTCTGGCCTTCTACTTCAATTTGATGATAAAGAGGTCGAACAATTACTTTTCGTTCGCTCATAATAAGATTTATATCGTACTGTCCTCTTTTTCTATTTATCCAGGAATCATGGTTTCCAGGTATAATTTCAAGAACATCGAAATGTAGTTGTTCCACTAAAAACCGAAATCGTTCGAATCCTCCAAAAACTAAATCTCCTAAACAGTAAACTATTGCTCCTTTCTCGGGAACTTTCTTGTTCCACGCATCTATCCAGGCATGATTCATTTCTTTTATAGTCTCAAAGGGGCGTGTATCTTTTTGAAACAGTAAAATGCCTCTGCCAGTATTAGGATTGTAATGATCAAAGTGTTGGTCTGAAGTAAAGAACGGAATTAAGTTTTCACTCATTTATCCTCCTTTCTCAGGTGGATAGACTCTTACAGTCTTGGACGTAACAGCATCGTAGAATGGCGCGTTTTCCGGACGACTATAAACAGTATCATATTCCTCATAATAAATTAATTCACGCATGAGACGACAAAACGACGAGAGAGATAACTGATAATGGTTTTTTTCGTAGCCATCATGTCCAATATATCGCGAGTAAGTTTAACTTGGACAATCGTTCGGCGTTCCCAAAGGTATCGAACAGGAACAAGTTCGATGAACAAATCTGACTCATCTACTATTTCAATTAATCGTCTAAGTAACAACTTATTTTTACCGTTACCACAAAGTGGAACATAAAATCTAATGTGCAGAGGATCATCCTTCCAATAATTCATTGTTGGCGTAATGCTATTATCCATAGGAAAGTATTTACTTTGATAATCAAGGAACTCCGCAACATCGAGAATACCCTTGAGTCTTTTTTCTCGCTCAGGATATTGCCGACGTTTTTCATAAAATAGAAATCCTTCAAAGAAAGGACGAGACATTAGACCTCCTCTCTGAAATCACACTTCTCGCATCAATTCGTCGTAGTTGCCTTTTTTACCAATGGCGTCACGTATCTCAATGAGTTTACTTCCATCTAAACGTAACAACTCATTATTGTAAATAATGGCGTGGGATTCAATGAATTCCACACCTTGGACAAACCGACGGCCCTTATCTGTCAATTTATACGACCCAGCAGGAGCTCCCATCGAATTCGTGGCATCCGCCACTTCGATTAATCCCCAATGCCGCGCAAGAACTCCATCCGTAGCGGACTTATTATCTTTGGGATAAAGTTCCCGCGACGTAAAAAATCGGTCATCCCCATAGAGTTTGTGGGCTCGAAGCAGCCGAATGAGGAATTTCGCAATCTGGGAACCCATAGGACGACAATAAGCTTTAGCGTATTGCCCACAGTGAGGACAATATACGCCCTTCCGTACAGCATCCTGCATTCCTGGAGAAAGCTCTTTAAATGAGTATGGACTTTTCTTTTTCATTCCACATCTCCTTCCAAACTCCCAATACTGAGTTGTCTTACTGTTTTCTGTTCTTCTTTTTCAAATTTAACAGTAAAGAGTTCTACATACTCGTTCTTAGTCACAAGGCTTCGACCAATTTTGGTAGGGGCAGGAACTCGCGCAGTCAGAAGGTCCATCTGAATGTGGTTTGCTATTAATGCCCGCATCCTTTCAGGTTTAACTCCACCGGGTTTGGAAAGATTTATTTTAAATGAGAAAACACTGGTGACACCTGGAATCGTTCGGTACGCCGCCAGTCCTTTAGAGATTCTAGAAGAATAATTGTCAGAAGGCTTGCGAAGAGAATAACCAACCTGGTAGTAAACTTCCTGCTTGGGTCCTGTCTGCAAAATAGCAGCAGCGGATACCCCATAGATAGGAAGACTATACTGTTCCGCCAATTCCACGTCACCACAGAATCCTTCGAAGAACATAATTTCACGATGATTAAGTTTAGCGTAAGCCAAACCTTGTTTCACCGATTCTTTAAAGAAAGCAATACGTTTTTTCCGCTCTTCCATTCGTTCTTGGCTTTCTGCCTGACGAGTGGAGATAAA
>MUGD01000045.1 GCA_002900555.1 Thermoplasmata archaeon M9B2D
CCTTGCATCATATTGATTACAGAAACAACATCGCGATACGGGTATGTAAAGACTGTCACAATAAACTGCATACGACCATGAAGAAGCACCAGTATGGTTACCACAACATTATCAGGAAGGACGGCACGAAAAAAGGGCGGTTATCCCCAGGTCCGTATCCAAAGAAAATACTTGACTGACCCCCCTCTCAGACGGCCCTGTCCATCTCATGACCGCTCCCATGCAAACATTCTTTTTCCCTGCCTTGTTATCATAGTATCGTGGAAAAAGACCGAACCGATGTGAGTAACGAAATCAAAGAGCTTTCCAAACGCATCAGTGAACTAGAGTCCATGCTTGCAGCCTTACTCAAACCATTGAACGATGCACGTAAGACAACGGAACGCTACCTCAAACTCGCAGGACTGCTCTTAGATCATGGCGGCCTGACCCCGGACGTCATATTCCCGGACCTCAAAGACCCGATCTCCAAGGACATCATCAGGGTCCTGTTGGAACGACCCGCGCAGAATGTCTCCCAGATCACAGACCTGGTGAAAAGCAAACGAGGCAGCGCCTCCCGACGCATCATCAGAGAAAAACTCTTAGATTTAGAAACAAGGAACATCATCCAGAAACAACAGCAGGGTTCCCGCACTGTCTACAGTCTCACACCGGAAGTGATCAAAAAGTGGACACAACTGCTCGGTTTGACTATATAGACTGACCACCCTACCAGGAATGTAGAACCTGAAATGGAGGTACATAAAAAATGAGTGAACATAACAACATGCCCGACCCAGAGAAAATAAAGGAAATCCTGGACGTCGTCGCAGAAAAAATCCCTGGGTTACTCAAAACCCTCAGTGAACTGCTCTACGGAGCACAGAGCGCAAAACAGTATGCAGCAGCGGCCGCGACCTTCTACAAGGAACTTAAGGCGGCAGGCATGACTGAGGAGCAAGCATTCGAGTTGACCCAGCAGTACATGAGCACCTTGAACCTTGGCAATCTCATGGGCAAGGCAATCAAACACGACCACGACTAGCGAGAATTCCAATGACCAGAGACACAGAAGGGGATCTGCCAAAAATCGTCGGATCCCTGCTCCTGCTCCTACCAAAATTTTCCATTTGCTTCGGCATCCAAGCCTTCCGTCTGAAACACCAGGCCTACAAGGCAGCACGCATCTACCGAAGAGAACTTGCCAGACAAGGACTCAACGACACCATGATCGAGCGGCTCACCAAATCTTACCTGGAAACCAGCGATCCCTTCAAACTGCTCAGAGCGTTTCGATAATCCCTTTTTTCACTTTTTTTTCTTTAAATACATGAGACAAAAAAGATTTAAATCACAAATAAATTAGGAAATAAGATTAAAACATCTGGGAGAATCTATATGAAACTAAATGAAAAAGAGACAAGACCAATGAAGAAAGACCAACATCTTCTCGAAGAACTCACAGCGGGAACAAAAGATGTTGAATGGCTCAGCAAAAACTATCATGCACTACGAAAGAAATACCCGAAACAGTATATTGCAGTCAAAAATCAAAAAGTCATCATCGCACACAGAAACCTTGTCACCCTGATTAACACCTTGAAGAGGCAATTTGGTGACCCAAACGATTACTTAATCGATTTCGTACCGGATGAAAACTATACACTTGTCGTGTAAACAATACTGGGAGGTTTTCTTATGCACATTCATGGTTTTTTGAAAGGGACGGCACCGTACATACTTTTGAGCGTCAGAGCAGAAAAACCAAAGATCCTCAGACAAATCCCATTCTTAATAGACACCGGCTCTGACATCACTGGTATTGCTTTGAAAGATTGTTTGGCCATGGGGATATCATTTCACTCATTGGGTCGTCCGGTAGGAAGTATACGTGGTATCAAAGAGAAAGCGCGACGTTGGGAAATACACGGAGAGTTACGAGCCATAACTCAAGAAACCAAGGTAGAACGATTCGGACCGATGAAACTCTATATCCTTGAAACGAGCGCAGACTGCCCAAGCCTGCTTGGGAGAGATTTTTTAGAACAATTCGGATTTCAACTTCTCTACAATATCAAGAAAAGAGCTATATTTCTTGAAAAATAAAAGCATCATGTAGTGACATTACCTCTCTGTGTTTTCTTTTTTTTCTTTTCATCACCGGAACTCACATTCCAAGCATCCCCTCCGAAGAATTAATATGAACAGAACAGATAATCCTAATCCTTCGTGGTGGTGAAGACACACGGAACTTTCTGATCTTATCCCCCAGTCTGCAAATGATAGTGGAGCGATCCTCTTCTGGGTCATCCTCTTCCTCCTGATTATTGTAATCGTCGCATTCTACTACTACGCAAAACGGATGAAGAAGAAAGTCACAAAGATACAACAGGATATGACCACGCAGCTGGACACTGTGAAAAAATCAAAAGAAAAAACCATGCAAGACCTCTCCGAGGTAAAAAACAAGGTTGACAAAATCCTCAAAGAAGACCAAAAACAGTAAGACCCTGACTGTCAGCTAGTGTTTTTTTAAGGCAGCTACCGTCTCCTTCACCCGGTACATCACAATCTTTTTCACCAAGTCATAGGGGAGTGGTTCATCAAAGGGGAACTGCACCGAGCCTTTCCCCTGTTTATATGCAGACAACTCTTTCTTGAACGCTGCAATCCCTGAGGGGGTTGGATAAAAACCGATATGATGCGCAAACGCGGCGAAATGTACCAGGTTCTTCCCCGCAAGTCGGAACGTCGGCATCTGATACCGGATCGCTTCCTCTGCATCTGGGGCGGCCTGCAAAATCACCTGCCGTAGTCGTTGTAATCGTACTTGGGTTTCCTTTGGAAACCCGGCGATGTACGCATCGATCGTCTCCGATGATTTCCCCTGCGTCATCCAATCACGAAAAAATGAATACCCTGGTCCCTCTTAATCCTGCTGTTAGGGTCCTCTCCCTAGAAAAGGATGTATCCTGTTTTCCTGCACTTTTCCGATAAAATACTATTTTCATAGGTATTTTTTTTTGATTTGCACAAAGAACCAAGACGAACCTTCATATCTTATAAAACACATTAAAAAAACAAAGATGAGGGATAATTCTATGAACAACACACAAAAAAGAAGATATCAGGCAGCCGTAGTCCTTGTTTTGTCAGTGCTCGTGGTTGGGTTAATTTCAGGCATCAGTGCAGCGCACTTAATGCCACCACCCAAGTTTTCCATGACTACTACAACCATCCCCTTTTCTCCTTTGAATCGTGGAGAAGAAGAAATAAAATACTATAACCCTGACGGTCTTGTCAACGTCATCGGAGTCGAAGATGTCGAAGTCCCGTTCAAATGGCAATCCGCGATCCGACTCACAACCGAAGAGTTAGGCCCCTATGCGGATTGGACGCTGACCAAGGTCAATGCAGGTTATAGTGCGGACAACGGCCAATTCGAATGTTACGCGACCGTTATCATCTACGATAAAGGAGACGCGACCCATCCAGGACCTGTCATAGTAAATGACACAACCTACCATTTCGATTTCTCAGGTGTTCATACGATACCGCTCCTCACCCCGGTCCCCTTGGAAGGATATGAGGAACTCTGGGTCTCTGTCGAATGGGAACAAACCGAACAAAATGTGTATCTCGCCTTGATGGATGAAGGCCCTGCAGTGGATGGAAAAGGCGACTGGGGTTTTGATGGAAATTGGTCAGAGCTGCAAATCTACGGGTTAGATTACAACTGGGCGATCGGAGCCATCGTCGAAGGTGAAGGCAACGCGGAACTTTCCATTCTCAACATCCAAGGACCCGTGGGTGTGAATGCAGAAGTAAAGAACATCGGAAGCGTTCCTGCGACGAACATGGACTGGTCGATTGTTGTCACCGGAGGCATCCTGAAAATGGTCGATAAAACAGCGACAGGCGCAGTCGCAAGCATCGCAGTCAATGCAACCGAGGCAATCAACCTTGGCATGTTTTTTGGTCTTGGGAAGATACAAATAACGATTACCGCACAAGCGGAAAACGCTGTCGCAGTCAGTGTCACAAAATCAGCAGTGATACTTGGTCCAATCGTTATTGGAATCAAATAACCCTTTTTTTTCTATTTTTTTTTTTATGTGAAATCCCCGTCACTGCCTTCCCTACAATCATATGGTTTATTTTCAAGTGCAGGGAAAGAGACGTTCACTTCGGGTTCAAATCAATAATTATTGTATTTGAAGTGGCTTTCGATAGTGTTCCGGTTTTCTTTATCGTTTATGCTCTTGCAGAGGATTTTCATGTGGAGAAATTAAATCCATTAAATATTTTTTTAAAATTGTTTTAATTCCATACATCCAGATAACTGCCAGGATGATATACATGATTGTTACGTAATCCCATTTGTTAATGACCAATCCAAGTGCGATACCTGCTGCTGGAGCATGTTCCGTGTTCGTAATCGCCATAACAAATATTGATGACCCAACAGCTGCAGAACCAAATACAATTAATGATGTGGTAGTATGACCGAAAATATTTGCACTAAAAGTTGATGTTGAAATACTATAGAATATAAATCCAATCACCAAACCAATGAGATAGCCTCCAATAAGACGTCGGGGATCAGATGAATATTGTTTTGGCATAGTAAAGACAATAAATGCACTTGCTCCAAGCGCTGTAATTATGGCTATTTCATTTAGTATGTCAAGGAAAAGAAGAATCGCGAAGAAAGTAAGTGTCGCTAATAGACATTGAAAGACATATTTTAGAGTATTTTTTTTAAATTTTTTATCGATTAGCAGTATACGTGTCATTGATCAACTTCTCATTAATTTGAGTAAGAAATTATCATTGAAAATAAATAGTTAGCGGGTGGTGTATATATACTTTAAAAATCTTTTTTTACTATACGACTATGATGAAGTAAAAAATGATAGTATTGCTTCTGTGTGAACCATAGGAGTGCAGGGGAAGTGGTTTGAACCCCTGCATCAAATCACTATGAAAAATCGATCTTTGCAAACCGGGTCACTGCTTTCCAGATGTTCCTATTTCCTGAGGGCATTGTTTATATAGATGAACATTCATTTAAAATAAGATAACGGGGGAAAGCAAGGGTGGAAAAGAAACCTCTGATTGGAATCAGTCTCTGTGGTATAATTCTACTTGTTCTGGGTTCGTTGAGTACCGTGATTGGGTATCAATCTGTCAAATCAACCATGAATGATTCACCATTGTTTACAACTCGGACAAAGATAGCTACGAATCAAGAACAGAATGTCATCACGTCTCGGTATCTTGGAATGGGAAACAGAAACTTCTTACGATTCCCAATGAGAGATACTAGGACTGAATCTCTGATAAAAGCGATCGAATATATTGGTAAAATGGATGATGAGACATTTGAGAGGTTCATAGTCATATACATTCAAAAAATACGACAAGACGAAGCTGTTATTGATATGGACCCTTTTGATATTGCACAAGCTTTCCGTGAACTACGAATGCAACCAAAGATAATTACGGACACGTTTATCCATGAAGATAATTCGCTCCTTGCAGGCACCAACTCAGTATTATATCCTTCGATCTGTAAGTGGTTTCCTGGGTGTTTTCTTACGCTGATCCTGATTAGTCTGTATTATAATATCATTTGTCGTCGAACAGCTATTGTAGTGGCATGTCAAACATTATTTGAACCATGTAGTTCGTTATAACGCAAGGAAAATCAGATAAAAAGGAACTGGGTGTCTGTTGGAAGACGTATCACGTCCCCACAACGACGACCAGTGTTGGTTCCATTCTTGAGTACGTGGTCGTCGAAAACCTGGATTTCCGTTGTCTAGACTCGATCACAAAGCAGATAGAAAAAGGGACCATGCATTTCATATCGGATAAAGAGGGGTTCGTATCGAACCATGAACACTAAGATAGAAACCTAGGGGAGAAACAATCTATGGAACAACAGATCAACACCTCGCTTCTTGTCCTTACAATTGGTGATATCACCAAGGAGTCAACCGACGCGATCGTCAACGCGGCAAATAGCAGACTAGCTGGTGGCGGGGGTGTGGACGGTGCGATCCATCGCGCAGGTGGACCACTTATTATGAAAGACTGCAGGAAAATCGGTGGATGTCCCACAGGGTATGCCGTTATCACAACCGCAGGCAACCTTACGGCAAAACACGTCATCCACACAGTTGGACCCAGGTATTTAGATGGAACACGAAATGAGGCAACCCTGCTCAGAAGCGCGTACCTCGAAAGCCTTCGGCTTGCATCAAAACACAATCTGCAAAGCCTTGCGTTTCCTGCCATCAGCACCGGGGCGTACGGCTACCCAATCAAAGAAGCAGCCAGAATTGCTCTCCAGACAATCATCGACTACCTCAGAACACACAACGACATCACGCTGGTCAGAATCGTCCTGTATGATACGGCATCCTACGATAGATTCACAGAAGAATTAACGAAAATACTGTCACCGTCACCATCCTAGAAAAGACGTTTTTTTTATCTGCCTGCAAAGACACGCATCCAGAATTATATTTTTCCAAACATTTAAATGATTCAACAACATATAAAAATGCAATAACTTGTTATGAACGACAGGGGAGTCTACTATGAAAAATAATGTATGTACAAAAACAATGGTTGTAAGCATTATCCTGCTATTTGCAGGGACAAGTATCGTACCAAGTATCACTGGGGTACTACGGTACGACGATTCAGAATCATATCAAAAAGAAATACAGGAGATACCGACTACACATAGGTATTTCTCCATGCCAGGTACCGCGCAAGAACTGATAACAGTATATCCAGCGATAGACCCTGATCAACTGTATACGAAAACACAAGTACATGATACATACAGCCAGCCACCTGGCGGATCCTCACCACTCATGTTAAACGATGCCCTGATATCACAACCCTTAAACAATGATGTTCTACGAGCAGGGGATATCATTGAAATACGAGGCACTGCGAGCGGGGCAACGTTTGAGTATTACGTGATTGAATGGGGGATTGGTGAATACCCAAGTGAATGGTTTTCGACAGGGATAGTGTTGGAAAACGGTGGGTTACAGGAGGTTATCAATGATACGTTAGCGACCTGGGATACCAGCTTTATCGATGAGGAGGAGTTCTTCACACTACGGCTTACGGTGAATTTCACCACGAATTCAAATGAAGTATTTATAAGAAATCTGTGCCTTGATCCAAGTCTTAAAGAAGGATGGCCTCAGAAAATTCCCTTTGAGTATGACACCCAAGGTGGGTATTATTACTGGGCTGGGTATTTAGAACCAGTTGTCGATGATATCGACAGCGATGGACGTTGTGAGATACTCGTGTATAAGGGCGGGGACCCCCCGAAACTTGTTGTGTACCGCGACAACGGCTCACTTCTCTGGTCGTCCCCCGTTGGAACGACAGAGGTCTCCGGTGGGAACCTGCATATCCCCCTTGTTGGTGATATCAACAATGACGGATTTGATGAAATCGTTGTGTTCAGATTCTTACTTATTGGGACCTATTCAGAGCTTTATGTTTTCGACCATACCGGTGATATACTAGATGGGTGGCCGATTGACATTCCAAAGGAATATCATCCAACGTTATGTATCGCAGATGTAAACAATGATGGATATGACGAGATTCTCCTCAAAGGCAATGATGCACTTGTTCGATACTTTCTCATCGTCGATTACACCGGCACGATCATTGCACAGTGGGTATTGTCAGAGAAGCATTGGGGCAGTTCCGTTGAATCAAGCCCAGCGGTAGGGAATTTCGATGATGATCCTGACCTAGAGATCGTCTGCACAGACCCTAGTGAAAACGCAGGCTATAACGCCTCATCCGGAGAATGGAACAACGAAGGCGTCATCCATGTGTATAACATCGATGGTTCTGAACTTCCCGGTTGGCCGATCTACACTGACGGGATAATTTTTTCCTCCCCGGCGACAGGGGATATTAATAACGACGGGGATGTCGAACTTATCGTTGGGTTGCAGTATGCTGGCCCAGCCCCGGATTACCGGTATGGGGGTCTGTATGCGTTTGATAAAAATGGGAACGTGCTACCTGGCTTTCCGTTTGAAAAAGGATGGAATTTCGGGTCATCCCCATCCCTTGCTGATTTTGATGCGGACGGTGATTTGGAGATATCCGCGAGTCGATTAGGGTTCTACACCTATGTCATCCATCACGATGCAACGCTTGCCTCTGGATGGCCTCAACAGACGACCTGGAATGATTACTATTCGACGGTTGTCGGGGATATCAACGATGACGGCATCCCTGATATTCTGACGACCGCGGGGAACGGGTTTTACCCAACCGTCTCTCAGCATGGAGGCGTCTACGCCTGGAACTATGATGGGACGCCGATCCCCGGGTTTCCAAAATCAACAGAGGTTGATGCTCAGGCACCAGCAACCATCGCTGACATTGACGATGACGGTGCTGTCGAGGTCATCGCAAGCTCCAATTGGGATTATGATTATCAGACAGAAGATTACAAATACCGTGGGAGCCTCTACGTCTGGGAGGTTGACGCAAACTACGTCCCGTCAACCATGGAATGGCCGACCTTCCATCATGATATCCAGCGTACCGGGATGTATCCCTATGAGTCGTCGTTGTTTGAACTAACGATAGGCAACATCACCGGAGGGCTGCTGAAAGTGAAAGCGACTCTTAAGAACATCGGTGAAATACCGGCAGACGATATTGAATGGAACATCTCGGTTGACGGCGGATTTATTCTTGTTGGGAGAGAGACAACCGGGTCTATCCAATCATTAAATCCCAATGATGAACAGACCATCACCTCAAAACCGATCATAGGCATAGGCAAAACCGTGATAAAGATCACTGCGACAGCCCCAGGGGATAGTGCATCAAAGCAACAAAACGCAACGATACTGCTGTTCTTCATCCTCATGAAATAAAGATAGTCAGGAAGGCTTTCAAAACCACAACCATTAATTTTTTTTTTCTTTGGAAACCTACGTCAAAAAAGACAGAGCCATGATGTATCGGTAAAAACTTAATGACAGAACACCTATTACAAGAGTGATGACGAAAGACAGGTACGAGACGATTATCATCGGCGCTGGTATCTCTGGGCTTGCCTGCGCATACAGCCTGCAGAAGCAGGGCAAGGATTTTTTAGTCATCAGTAAAGACATCGGCGGCCGCATCCGTACCTCTGAAGATGGGACTGTGAACTATGGTGCGTTTTTTGTCTGTTCAGATTATGAAAACATCCTGCCGTTTGTGACAATTCGGAAAAGAATCAGACTCCGCGAGTTCTGTTTTCATGAAGACAACCACAGCTACACTCTCTATGAACCACGGCTCGTAGCCTTCATGCATCAATTCATGAAGATAAAAAGACACCTGTACAGATTTAGAACCGCGCTACAGACCTTCCGAAAGACCGCGAAAACCACTTCACAGAAAAACGCAATCGAAGCAGACCCGTTCTTGCATACCTTGTATATGAAAAACGCTGCTGATTTTGTAAAAGAACAGAGTCTAGAAAGAGGCACGGACACGTACCTCTCAAAGGCGTTGTATTCTACGACGTTTTCCGCGGTCCATGAGATGAACGCATTTAGTTTCTTACAGTACCTTCTGCCGTTGATCACACCGATTTATACCTTTTCATTTGAAAAGGCAACCATGATCAGATCGTTTCAACAAGACATTGTTCTTGACGCTGTCAGTGATATACGCTATACCAATGACCAGTACCAGGTTAAAACAAGCACAGGGACGTATCATTCAAAGAACCTTGTGCTCGCAACAGAACTGGGCTGGTCCTGCCGGTTCACAGGGATAAGAGAGATGAACCTACCTGTTTCCACGCATATGCTTCATGTAAAAGGCAGCCCTAGGAGCATCATCGCACGGAGATCATATCAGCTGTTCTGTCATCCAAGCATGGTTCAGTCGATTGCTGATCTTGGAGATGGGACCTATCTGTTCTATTTTAAGGACCGGCAACCAAGCTTGGAAGCGTATTTTTATGATCCAACGGTGATTGCCCATCATTTCTGGGACCCGGCTGGGCGTATCAATGGCCATGTGCTTATCGAAAGTAAGAGAGCAAAGCATATGTATCTCATAGGGGACTATAACATCGCTGGACTTGAAGAGGCGTTTATCACGGGACTGTATGCAGCAGGTCAGATCATAAACTCATCGTAGATTTTCATCTCAAAAAATGGTGCAGAGGCCTTATAGGTACATCGTTTGAGTAGGGTTCTTGTGCGTTCCCGGTAATACGAACGTTCCTAGCATAAAAAAACGCCATCATCATTTCCTTTTTTTTCTTTAGTTTTCACTATTATGTTTTTTTTTAAAAAATCCAAAAAAAGAAAAAATTTTTTAGATATTTTTCTTACATTTATAATGAAATAATAGGTTTTATTATCATTTTGAACAAATTTCCTATGACTACTTTCTTATACATTCGAGTCTATAAGTATATTTGTCGGTATTGGAGGTAAAAAGATGAAGAAAATAGTACCCATACTCGTTATGGGATTAATAGTCCTTAGTGGACTAGGGGCAGCTGCGTATGACACGACCGTCTCATTACAACACACAACTCCCGTAACAACCGAATCAACATCGGTTCTATTTGTGACACCACCCGTGGTGTCTGAAAAAGATGGGTTTGCCGAAATACAACTTGATGGCGCCACAACCAACTGGTTACGACAAAACAGACCAGTGTTACCCATCTACGTGAAGACCTATGAGATTCCCTACGGGTCGACCGATATCCACGTGCTCTGCCAAGCTAAAGACATCAGCACCATGGCAGTGACAAAGGAGATTATCCCAGCCCGTATCGTTCCGTTGTCCAAATTACAGGATCAGACCGCTTATGAGAAGGACCCAGCGGTGTACCAGAACCCTGCGTTCTATCCGGAAACCTGGTTTAGCTATGACCTTGGTGCCGGCCGTAACAAAAACGATGTGCAGGTGACGTTTGTAAAAATCGTATGCTATCCTGTACGGTATTCACCGATGAGCAACCACATCACGTATGCCGGTGGCTTTGACATTGTGCTGCAGTACCAAAAACCAAACACACCACCGATGATGTTCTCAGATGACTATGATATGGTGATTATCGCTCCAAGTGCATTTGAGTCAAGTCTCCAAAGACTTATAGATTTTAAGAACGGCAAGGGTCTTATGACCACGTTTAAGTCAGTCGAATCCATTCTTGGTGAATACACTGGATATGACCAGCCTGAGCAGGTGAAGAAATTCATAAAATACGCCTACGACACGTGGGACATCACCTATGTATTGCTTGTCGGCGGTCTAAAAAACCATATCTATGCCAAGGACAAGGATAGCAGGTCCGCTGGATGGAAGGCGTGGTATGTCCCGGTACGATATGTCGTCATGCCACATGCGGACGACGAAGCCTGCTTATCTGATATGTACTACGGATGCCTGTATGACGCGAACGGAAGCTTCGACAGCTGGGATTCCAATGGTGATGGCGTGTACGCAGCCTGGAACGCACCCGGTGCACTCAAAGACTCCTTCGATTTGTACCCGGAAGTCTATGTCAGTCGACTCCCGGTGACAAACAAATGGGAGGTAAATCACATGGTGAAAAAAATAATCGCCTATGAGAGCACTGGCCCTGACGACAAACCTTGGTATAAGACCTTTATCGGTGTCGGCGGGAAAACATTCTACTATTGGCTAGGGAAACCAGATGGGGAGTACCTCTGTGACCTCGCGTATAACAACACAAAGCTTGCGATCCCTGATCTAAGCCATGTACAGGTGTATTCGACAAACAGGGATAGCGGTGGCCTTGTCCCAAATACAAAAGACATCACATCGACCTTTAGCAAGGGTGCTGGCTTTATCGACTTCCAAGGACACGGGTACGCACTTGGGTGGAACACGATCTGGTTTGATGGAAATTACCCTGATGATTGGACTGGCGGCATCGGCCTAGATAAGTTCTGGCGGATACAAAACGGGGCAAAACAGCCGGTAGTAATCGTCGGTGGATGTCATAACGGTTTGTACAACGTCTCCATGCTCCCTGGTATGAAAGACAAGAACGGGACAAGCTATTTCTGTCATGGACTGCCTGGTCCTGTGTGCTTTAGCTGGGGGCTTGTCATAAAACCCTTTGGAGGTGCTATCGCGTCAACCGGATGTACCGGGTATGGTGTTGGCACAAGCGGCGACCCGTCCACGATTCTTAGTTCAGCGCTTGAGTCGAATTTCTTCTACGAGGTCGGCCATGGTGCAACCCACCTTGCGCAGGCTCACAGTCAGTCCATTGAGAAATACCTAAATGAAAACGTCATAGAGCAGACCGATGCGTACTGTATCACGAACTGGGCGTTGTTCGGCGACCCAAGTTTAGTGTTCGGTGGGTACTCCTCATAACCAAGGAGCACCTCTTTTTTTCCTTTTTTTTTAAAAACAGTGTATTTGACAAACGCGATGGGAAACAGAAGTGTTTTGGTAAGATTTGCCCTCTATTTTTGTATCATATATGATACAATAAATCAAGGGTTGGAATAAATTCCTATGATGCTGTATTATCTTATATGTACTATCTGTACTATTGGAATCGTAGTCCAAAGATAGATGGCCCAAGGATAAAGAACCTCTCTGTATGCATGATGTTCTCAACAGTGATAGTTAGCTTCCCTGGTCCAAAGCCCATGACATCGACATGTTGTGTAAACGGCTCCTGGTCTGAAAGGACGGGAATGATGCCACTTGTGCCTCGTGTAAACATCAAGCCGAAAAAATCAATGGACCATTGCACGTTTGTTGCCTGATGTTCACTGCTGCTTTCTATCATAATATCGACACCAAAATTTCCAGTTGCATCGATATTCACAGGGTCTTGTCCGATTCCGACAAGCGTGACGTCTGTCCCGCTGTTGCCCTCGTCATCGGTCACAGTCAGAGTCACACCGTACACACCGGTGGTAGTATATGCATGCGTTGGCGTTGGACCAACACCAGTTGCCCCATCACCGAAGTCCCAGTCGTATGATGCAATCATATTTTCTGGATCAATACTCTGTGTGCCGTCAAATGTGATCGCCTCGCCAGCCTCTGCAGTGTAGAACCCCCCGCAATCAGCGATAGGCGCCCAGTTCACGCTCTCAGGATCATACGAACCTGTCGCGTAGTACATGCCGAAGAACAACGCGTAGTATTCCAGGTTGAAGAACCCGTCATACCCCCAGTCGGTCCCCCAGCTGTTCTTCACAATCCAGTATCCCCCGTTCTTGATGTTTGGGTCATCTTTCCAGCCGACCAGCATCACGATATGGTTCAGCATGTTCCCCCATGGCTCATGGGTGTCAGGATAATACTTCTCCGGATTGTGAACAACACTCCAATAGTTGATGAACTCCGTGGTGACGTTCAGTGCTACCGCGATTGGTCCCTCCTCGTACAAGATTGTTTTGATGATATCGGTGTTTTCCTCGGTGGCATACCCAAGGTCAAGGAACGTAACAGAACAATCACTCATCGGAATGAGATGATCCATCCACTCCTCGCATTTATCATCGCAAGGGATCGTATGGCTTGCCTGGTACGGGAAACACGATTCTGGGATGATACCGTTGACGTAGTTGCCTTCTTCGGTGGTGTTCAGGATATAGTAGTATGCCCCATACGGCGTCCCTCCATAACAACCTTGTCCGTAGTAATTCGCGGCAGCGGGAAGGCAGGAGAGCACATACTGCTCTGAAAGGTCAAGTGAAATCTGCGAGCAATTCTCGCTGATTTTTATCCTACTTTCAAGGGCACCAAGAGCCGCGAAATCCCAGCAGCTTCCACAGTTCCCCTGCTGTTTCGCCGATGTAGTCCAATCAACACCATCGACGTCCTTCCAGCTGAACTGCTCAGGCAATGCCCTTGTTGGTCTTGTCTGTGTTGTGACAGAAAGCTGTGTGCAGTCTATAGGACACTGCATCACTGCATAGTAGTTTCCAAACACATCTGTCATTATATGCTGCTGATGACAGTCGCAGTCGGTAGTCACTTGTTCTTTGATTTCTTCAGCAGCAGATCCAGAAAGCCTTGGAGCGATAAGTCCGATACTGCTGCAGAACATAATACCTATTATAATCACGGTAACTTCTTTCTTCATAGTAGCCCCTACAGATGAGAAACAACTATTCCGGTTAATATACTTATCGTATGGTTGTCGTGAAATAGAACGATTTTGATACCATATTATACGTAGTATAAAGGTTGTACATAAACGCTTTGAATACGTCTGCGTTTGAATGCTTCCATTTCTTTTGATTTTGTATCATATATGATACATTATCAGTATAACTCACTGAACGTCGTATTCCTAAAACAATGCTGTGTTTTTTATCAATATGACAATAATTTTATATAAACGATGTACCTTAACAAATAAAAGGGGAAATACCATGAGAAAGAAATTGATAGGTTTTTTGCTGTGTCTTCTGTGCATCGTCACTGTTATCGATCCGCTCACTGGAAAACTTGATTTTGGACCAACCGAGACAGAGACAGATCCCGCGCAAGAGTGGATAACACTCCCAGATCCTCTCCAGGTTGATATGGTACTGGAACGATCCATCTGCCGAAGGATGTCATTTCGTTCCTACACAACAACACCAGTGACCGACCAAGAACTTTCCACAGTTCTGTGGGCTGCGTACGGCATTACAACCAACGGTGGACGGACCATCTATAGTCCAAATGGCACGTATTCAACAACCATTTATGTGATTCGGAACGACGCTACCTACCTCTATGTGGCTTCTAATCATTCGTTGCATTTATGGAAGACTGGTAACTACCTGTATCTAGGTCAAAACACCGGTGCTCCAATTAAGCTTGGGTTGGTCTGGAATCAGAGCATCGCCCCTGACGAGAAGGCAGCAATGGCTGAGATTGGTATGATTGCACAGAACGTATATTTTGATGCAAACGCCTTAAATTTAGCGACTTTAACGACCGGGATGAGCGTCAACGACCTCTATCAGCTGGGTCTGCCGCCATACGAAAAACCTGAAATCATCATGCATCTTGGACATCCGACAACCCCATATGATTTTACCTACACCCCCCTTCCACCGTCCAATCTTCCATCGGTGGTCAATAGCACCTGTACGCTACAAGACGTTGTAAACACACGTCAGATTGTCAATGAATGGGACCAGACGGATTTGACACTCCTTGAACTGTCTCAGGTCCTCTGGTGTTCGTATGGGTATTCCTATCTCTATGATAATGTTAACAACAAGCGCCATCGCACTCTTCCCAGCGCCATCGGCATCTATCCGTTCAAGGTATATGCGGCGAACAAAACCGGTGTGTACCAGTACCTGCCTGCATCACACCAGCTATCTTTGATTACCTCTGGTGACACACGAGAGTTGATACAAGCTGCGGTAAACCCAGGAAATATCTCGGTTTCATCTGCACCACTTATCGTCGTCCCCTTTTGGGACAAGAATGTGGGAAGTCAGACGTATCTCCCCTGGTGGTGGTACGAGTCAGGTGCCATTGTCCATAACGTCCTGCTTCAAACCGCTGCGTTGAACCTGACAGGAAACGCTCTTTCTGTGATCACGGATCAAAACGCATTGCGCACAGCACTTGGTATCTCCGGGCAAACCAATCTTGTCTGCCTGCACATCGCCATGGTTGGACACGTAAACCAAAGCAGTCAGAACAATCCACCAGCAGCCCCAAGTCTTTCTGGTCCATCACAGGGGACCAGCGGTATTTTATATAATTATACCGTCAGTGCGACCGACGTTGATGGCGATGACGTTTTTTATCTAATTGACTGGGGGGATCAGACAACCACAGGATGGGCTGGTCCATTCCCCTCTGGAACGTCGATGACTTTTAACCACAGCTGGGCACTGAAAGGGACCTATGCGATTAAGGCTCGGGCAAAAGACAGCCCTGGTCTGGAGAGCAGCTGGTCGACACCAATCCTAATGACAATCATCGGACCTGGACTTGATATTGGAATAACCGGCGGTCTGGGGATTACCGTCCTTGTTGAAAACACAGGGACGATTAATGCTACCAACATCACCTGGAAGCTTGTGTTCCAGGGTGGGTTTGTCATCCCTTCTCAATTCACGGGGACGATTTCGGAAATCCGTACTGGAGAACAGTACACAATCAATCGGTTCATGCTGGGTCTTGGGAAAACAAGTATCACTGTTTCGCTTACAGCAGACGATGGAATCACTGCAGAAAAAACAGCGAACGTGTTTCTTTTACTGATTTTCGGTATCGTGATGAAATAAAACATTACTTTTTTTCTTTCCGTGAAATGAGCGTATCCTTCCTTCTCGGGAAAAGGATGTGTCGTGTGTTCTCTCTGTTTCCCAAGGGGAAGTACACTTCCTTATTCGCCTGTTGCGCTTTAAGGGATGCAACGTTCTTAACGTGGTAACTCTCTGACCTGGATTACCACCGATGCTTGCTTGCACATGACCGGATTTGAAGCAATGATGGTATATGTTGTTGTTTCAGTCGGTGAAATCAGATAGGTCCCAGAAGAGTTAACATTGCCGATGTCATTGTTGATGCAGATCATAGTCGCACCAGTCACGACCCAGCTAAGACGTGCAGACTCCCCGGGATCGATGATGCTTGGACTTACCTCAAAAGCGACAATGCTGACATTAGAGGATTCATTTGAGGTATTTCTTACGATGATAGTCACGGTCGCGTTCCTTGTCTGTGTCTCATTATGAGCAGTTAACGTATATGTTGTCGTCTGCTCGGGGAAAATGATCTGATGTCCTGATAAGGCGACATTGCCAATTCCATTGTCGATGTGTACTGTTGCCGCACCAAAGACGACCCAGCTGAGATTGGCGGACTGTCCTGGGTTGATGACGCTTGGGTCGACCTCGAACGAAAAAATGGAGAACTGCATGATGTCATCCATAGGTACGTTGATGCATCCGCTAAGCAACGAAACGATTGAAACAAGACAAACAGCGGACATTAGCACTGTTTTGTTCATGGTCCTTGCCTCCACATAGTGGAAAGTAAAAAATGTTTATTTAAAAACATTTCCAACTCGCGACAGCCCTTT
>MUGD01000207.1 GCA_002900555.1 Thermoplasmata archaeon M9B2D
ATCAAATGATGATTGTAATTGGGTGGTGATTTAGTTTCCAGTATCCCTTAGAAAAAGAGGAATCTTTGATGAGTGTCTGTCTAATTAGAAACAATCTTTTAGTTTCTTCACCAGTTCAGGATGATTCAGAATAATCCCCAAAAATGCGATAAAATCGAGAATCTTGATCATATATTCCCAATCACCTGAAAGGAGCTCGCCTAATTTTTCTTTGTCGTCTGCCAAAGCAAGTTTGGTAATCTCATCTTTCATTGTTATACTGATTTCATTTACTACCTCACGTAGACATTTTTCGGTTTCTTTGGACCCACCATGGACAAGCATTAGTCCTCCCAAAATTCGATTGACGAATTCTCTACTCTCTTTGGAAATATCAAAATGGCATCCATAATGAAATAATTTTGCTGTTCGCGAGAAAAGTGTTTCAGCTGCAGTTTTTCCAAATTCGACTCGCTTTCCACTGGATATAACAAGGCCCTCTTTTTCCAGAGCTTTGATGTATCTGTAGATGGTGTTATACGACTTTGATTCAACAGTTTCGTGGTCAGCGGCTCTCAACTTGTATGCATCTTCAATCTCACGAATAGTCATAGGTCTTTTTCGTAAAATCTCAATGATGATGTAATAATCAGGATCTTCGAGCAATCTTATTGCTTGGGGTGAGTCTACAATCTTTACCAATTCAGGGGTAAAATGCAATACATCCTGTGTTTTGTTGCCTTCAGATGTCGCTTCTTCCGCCATTTTCTATTTCACTAATGAATTGTTACCAATTTTTGGTATAACATTTTTGTTTTTGGGCAATGAATTCTCATTGATTGGGAGAACTATTTCAATGAATCATAGATTACTTGTTACAATAGAAGGAAATGCAATACAACCAATCAGAATGGTGGACCGGGCGAGATTTGAACTCGCGGCCTCATGGATGCAAACCATGCGATCTGCCGGGCTAATCTACCGGCCCACTGCTAATGAGGAGTCAAGTACTGTGTGTTTTAACCCTTACGCTCCGATATGTCCTCGCGTAAGGTGTCAACCCATAATGGAGCTCCCTTAAGTCTAGAGGCTTCCTCAGGTGTGAGTTCTTCGTATTTGACTAGTGTCATGTCATCAGGCAGAATGCCACTTACTCCAGCCGGGTCTTCCAGTATAAGTGTGAATGAGAACTCGCCATGTAATGCAGCTTTTATCTCCTCAAGTATCTCCTTTGCGCGTAGCTTTTCCTCCTTATGTTCAGCAAATCCACCTGCAGTTTCAACAACTGAACGTACTCTGAACAATAGACCCTCAATATTAGTGATGAAAGCATCAGCTGCGGGACCAGGTTCTACATCAATACCCCACTCAGGGAAACGATAGGTACAGGAGCCAGAACGAACCACTCGTACATTCAAGAGTGACACATCATCAATAAACATAGTGAATCGCGAGGGTTTCCTTTGCTCCGCTGAAAAGACATCATTATGACTAAATCCGCAATTAGGGCAATGAACTATAAACATTGCAAGCTCATTGAAGAACGGAACGCTATAAAGCATTGAACGGACTGAAAGATTGCCTGTATCACATACTGGGCATTTCGACGTATACTCTTGCTCTGATGACATCGTGACCGAAAAATCTGAAACTGAATATCCTATAAGCCTGACCCTGTAGCAGTTTAGTTCATCAATTCATGCCTTGGGATACATCACTACAATGCTCAAAAGCAAGAAGGCTATATTTATGGCAGTGCACGCCACGCACTACGTGATAGTCTATAAGAGATGCCAGACTAGAAGTAAGTAGGCAAAGAGAGAGGATACATACCATGGATATTAACAGTATCTACATCATTAAACGTGATACTGGGGTATGTATGTACTACAAGGATTTCACGGGTTCAGCATTTGATCCGCAACTCCTCTCCTCGTTCCTTGTAGCAATGACATCGTTCTTTGATGAGGCGACACGTTCTATCAAATCTCAAGCGCGTGCCTTTGAAGGAATTGACTATACAATTGTGGTTGAATTTGGAGAGTGGACACTGGGTGCTATCTCGACGAAGGTGGATAACCAACAAGTCAGAAGCAAACTCAAACGAACTGTTGCTAAATTTGAGGACCAATTTGCCGTCTTGAAATGGGTCGACCTTGATCTCGCAGTCCACACCCGGTTCGAACAGACCATCATGTATGAGTTCGTTCGGGAGAATATTATGCCGGAAACTCTAATTGCTATAAGACCTGAATGGGAGCATCTCACACATCGACCTGATGTCGTATCATTTCTCAGACTCATTCCAGATATATGTTCTATTGAGGATGCTGCATCCTTCTTAGAAGTCCCAGTGGAAATTGCACTCAACCTTGCCGCTGAAGCTCTATGGGAAGGAGTCATAATTGTCACAAATCCAGTAAAACCAGACGATATTTACCAGAGTACGTCACTTACTCCAGCTAAGACAACAATAGACGACCTCTCGCCGGAGGCTGCAAGAGCACTTTCAGAGCTAGATGGAGAGACCCCCCTATCCATTGCGGCGGAGAGGCTGAGAACAGAAGATCTGAAACGTTTTCTTGAAGAAGTGGCCTGGCTAAAGGAGAGAAGGATGGTTGAGCTCGTTTCGCCTTCTCAAGCTGTGGTTGTTCGTTATTCGTCTGCACTTCAGGGTATTTTGAAACGACTTGCGGATATTGTTGGTTTCGTTCCAATAAGAAACATCTTCTTTGAAGCTCGCGACGAGTTGGTAGCGCTTTATCCTTGGTTGACATTTGTTACGCTGGAAGAAGGTGTGGATATCGATATGAGAAGCTCCCTTCTATCTGCGACCCTAAGGGGTTCTATTGACCCAGAAGCAATAGATGACGGTTTTCGTGTATTCATTCAGTTCATCACACGAATGGTGAAAGATCTTATGGGCGCACGACCAGTCAACAAGATTCTCTTCAATGCGAAGGATGATATTGAACAGAGGTTTCCAAGTACAGTATTCCAAATCGAGTGGGAATCATTTCTTGTTTAGAATGAGATGAAAGACGATTCTAGCCCATTAAGCTATCAGCACAATATACAAATCCCATAAAATACGGATGTCGAATCAGCTTTGTGAGGAGTAGAATATACGTGGTTAAAACAAGATGGTCTGACACAGTCCCAATATTTCTTTTGGGAGTAAGCATACTTCTTGTTTTTCTTATCCTTGCAGCAATAAGCTATATTGACGCGCTCATCGTCATTTCTTCTATATTGACTCCTTTGATTGCATTCCTGCTGGGTACACTTGGGTTATGGACATTTAATAGAAACTCTGAGGATAGAGAAGATCAGATTCAAACGCTGCTTCTGTGGATATCGATTGGCCTTCTCATGATATCTCTATCAGAGATAGCCGGGACAATAGTCAATCTCGTACAAAATCCTCCACCCACCGAATTGATTGTTGGACTTGTCCAAATGCCGGGCCTGCTACTGTGGGGATTTGGAATCTTGCAATATCTACGTTCAGTAAATTCAGCTCTTGAAATATTTGAAAGTGAGAAGCTCTGGATTGTCCTACTAATGCTGGCTGCACTTGCTACGTTGGGCCTTAT
>MUGD01000208.1 GCA_002900555.1 Thermoplasmata archaeon M9B2D
GTCAATCAAATTAGGGATTCCGGCGGGTTGTGATATCCTAAAATATCACAACTTTTCCCAAACTTTGGATATGTAGATGTAACCGCAACTTTGGTAAAAGTACAGGATATAACCTGGTATCACAACTTTTCAGGGGCGTTCCAAAGTTGAGGTATGTTTACAGTATCGGTATTTTTTAGGGGGCGATTTTTTTCCAGATATTATAAGGGATATCACAAATTCGCCCAAATTTTGTGTACATTGTATAGAGGTCACTCAGGCAAACCGGCTTTGCGAAGGGCATTGATAAGCTTATTCAACTTTTCCTGATTTTTATATGGAAGCACATTCGCATAATATTCAAGAGAGAAATTCGGATTTATTCTCAGGATTTCCTCAACAGCCCAATCAGTTTCTTCATGGCGGTTTAATGAGCTATGAGAAGCAGCTAATGTGATATAGGCTGATAGCTGATCAGGATTGTTACTAAGAGCCTTTTCAGACAACTCTATTGCTTTCTCATATTGTTCATTATCACGATAAGCCATTGCCAGAAAGTGATAATAATGAGGTGGGGGGACTGGATTGAGACGAATTGCTCTTTTGATCAACTTGATTGCTAATTCTATTTTATCCGACAGACAAAGTATAAATGCAAATTGAGCATGAGATTCAGCACCATTAGGGTTAAGCTTGATAGCTATTTCTCCTTCCTTAATCGCCTTTTCATGTTGTCTCTTAAATAGATAAACATAACCTGATAAAATATGTGCAACATCAAAAGAGTCATTAAGGGCAAGAGCTTTCTCCGTATATCTTTCGGCTTCCTGAAATGATTCTATTGGAGAGTTGCTCCATCTGTAGACGAGTTCAAAAATGTGTGTAAAGCCCAGCAAAGTTATGGGCCAGACGAAAGCATTGTCAAGGCTGATTGCCTCCTTAAACAATTGTTGTGCTTGTCTGTTATCTTTTTCATTCAATCGATAAAAGCAATCAGTCCCTTGCATATACTTATCATAAGCCTGAATATTCGTTGTTGCTCCTGCCCATAAACGAGCCTGCTCTCCATAGGTTAATTTTAGTAACATGGCATCCATGATTTTTATCGTAATCTCATCTTGCAAGGCAAAAATGTCTGAGAGATCACGATCGAAGTTTTCTGACCACAAATGATATCCTGTTATTGTATCTATTAACTGGGCCGTGATCCTCAAGCGCTCTCCAGCCTTTTGAACACTACCTTCAAGGATATATCGTACACCCAGTTCTTTTCCCACTTGCTTCACGTTTACCGATTTTTCTTTGTAAGCAAAACTCGAGTTTCTTGCTATTACGAATAAATTGGATACTTTGCAAAGACCATTGATGATCTGTTCAGTGAGTCCATCACTGAAATATTCCTGACCGGGATCACCACTCATGTTAGCAAAAGGCAATACCGCTATAGATGGCTTATCCGGTAGTTCGAGCTTTTTCCCAATCAACGGCTTCGGTGATTCGGTATCAAATAGAACCTTGTACACCCTGATAGGCTCTTTGAAATTTTTAACCTCATACTCACCAAGGTAATCAAAGATCAATTCCAGTTTGTTCTTTACATGATCATAAGCATTCCGTGAAATACATACACCACCTGCCTCTGCAAGCCCCTCAATCCTTGCAGCGATATTTACACCATCCCCAAAGATTCTGTCCCCATCCTTAATTACATCACCGATGTTAATGCCAATACGAAACTCCAGTCTCTTATCTTCCGGCAGTTCTTGATTCTTAACTTTTAATTCCTTCTGAACCTCTACCGCACACTGAACCGCATCAACTGCGCTATCAAACTCTGCCAGTAGGTTGTCACCAACCGCATCAACCACTCTGCCATCATGCTGGTCAATACATGCAGACATCATATTTCGGTATTTTTTCAGGGTACGGATCGTTGCCACCTCATCATCGGCCATGAGGATGGAGTAGCCTTTAACATCGGCACTGAGAATGGCAGCGAGTTTCCGTTTAGCACCATCTTGAGTCATGGCATTTTCTCACCCTAAGAGGTTTTAAAACGAAAGCGTAGAGAACAATTTCTTTGATTTGTAGGATTTATTAATAACGAAAGAAGGTTAGATGGTCAAGAGCTATCAAATAATGATAATAGGATTAAAAAACCTGAATATCATGGGTTATGATATGCAAAAATATCACAAATCTTCCCTATCTGGTGATTAGTAGATGATATTCCAACTTTGCCCAAACTTGATCATATGAAAAAGCTACCTCCAAGGGGATTCAGTGGTACAATGAATCCCCAGGAGAAGAAAACATAAAGGAGGTAGCCAAAATGTATTATACCGGAATTGATCTACACAAGAAAACATCTTTTATCACCACCATTAATGAGAGCGGCAAGGTTGTGTTCAGGCACAATTTTCCAAACAAGGAAGAGCGCATCTTGGATTATTTTGTAAATCTGGACGGACCCACTAAAATCGTCATTGAATCGATGTGCTCCTGGTATTGGCTCTATGATCTTTTAACGGCACATAACTTCAATGTGGTGATCTCCAACCCGCTAAAGACCAAGGCGATCGCTTCGGCCAAGATCAAAAACGACAAGGTGGACTCGCATATGTTGGCCCAGCTGCTCAGAGCGGATCTGATCGCCACCGTGCATGTTTGCAGCTTAAAAACCCGAAAGCTCAAAGAATTGCTCAGACACCGACGGCGGCTGGTCCAGGATGCCACCCGTATGAAGAATCGCATCCATATGCTGCTAATGAAAAACAACACTTCCATCCCGGTCAGTGACCTGTTCGGGGCAAGGGGGATGAAGTACCTTAAAGAAATCGAGCTTCCAATCTACCACCAAAAACAACTCAAATCCTATCTCACGCTTTACGGCCAGCTTACCAAGCAGATCGAGCCTCTGACCAAACGCATTGGGCATTTAGCAAAAAAAGATCCTCTGGCTAAACTGTTAATGACGATTCCTGGAATCGGGCCCCTAACTGCGATGTTCGTCATTGCCGAAATCGAGGATATATCGCGTTTTCCATCCTATCGAAACCTGGCCTCCTATGCCGGACTGGTGCCTTGCTTGGATGCCAGTGCCGACAAGAGCAGAACCGGGCGAATCACCAAGCAGGGCTCCCCATATCTTCGCACCGCTCTGGTTGAGGCCGCCCAAGTGATCCCCAGAATGAAGAAATCTCGTTTGAACATCTTTTATCGTAAGAGGATTGTGCGCGCAGGATATCAAAAGGCCATTGTGGCAACGGCGCACAAGATCCTGCAGTATGTATACTATGTGCTAAAAAACCAAACGCCATATCTGGAAAAATATCCAGCTGGTGCGTAACCCGAGATATCACATGGCCCGATGATGAGGCCGGAAATCTGATTGGGACGCCGATTATCGAATGCATGATATTGTGACACCTGACAGGTGAACACGAATAGGTGTTTGGCGATGAACCCGCAACGATAGAAAAGGAAGTCCTCCCTCCGCCAGACTATTATGGTCTGACTGCGGTCGGACATCTAATTGAATATAATAATTTCTTCCTTGACAAATGCTTTTTCATAGGTGTGATATC
>MUGD01000046.1 GCA_002900555.1 Thermoplasmata archaeon M9B2D
CTTGACAGGGGTGTTCTTTGTTATCAAGCCCGTTAATGACTGGTACGGTCGCATGTTTCGCAAGCTCTTTCATCGCATCGTTGCTTTTCGCACGATACATGATCATGTCAACGTAGCGGGAGAGTACCAGTGCGGTGTCCTGAATGCTTTCCCCGCGTCCGAGCTGGATGTCGCTTGTGGAAAGGAAGATCGCATGACCACCAAGTAGGGTCATACCGGTCTCAAAAGAAACTCGTGTCCTGGTGCTGGGTTTCTCAAAGATCATCCCAAGGGTTTTTCCTTTCAGATGTTCAATCCGTTTCCCTTTCTTGGCCTGTCGTTTGAGGTTCATGCTTAGTCTGATGATATCGTGGAGGTCGTCTTGTATATCTACCATGGAGATAAGGTCTCGTTTCATCGAACATGGGAATCTGCCTTCCTTGTTTAAACGTATCGGGTGTCAGAAAGGCATTTATCCCGTGAACTGATGTGTATGTTTCATGGGCGTTGATCTCGGGGAGTTGTTCACCAAGGAGCCATGTGCGTTTGAGGATTTCGGAAACCGCATCATCGTTCTTGATGCACATAACATCCTTCATCAGTTTCTCTCCAGTATCCGTCAGCGGGATGGGACCCCGTTAAAGGATTCACAAGGAAGAATCACGTCTCATCTCTCTGGACTGCTGTATCGGACGGCACATATGGTGGAAGCACAGATCCGTCCGGTGTACGTGTTCGATGGGCAGCCGCATCCATTAAAGGCTCGAACTATCCAGCAGCGACGGCAGCGAAAAGAGCAGGCGGAGCGCGAATGGAAGGAAGCATTAGAGAGAGGTGATCTGGAAACAGCGAAAACAAAGGCGCAACAAACATCTCGGGTGACAAGCGATATTATTGAACAAAGCAAACAACTCCTTGCAGTGCTTGGGATCCCCTTTTTTCAAGCACCATCGGAAGGCGAAGCGCAGGCAAGCTCCATGGTTCAGAAGGGAGATGCATACGCAGTCGGGTCGCAGGATTTTGATTGTCTTTTATTCGGTGCGCCTCTCTTGGTGCGAAACTTAACCTCTTCGGAAAAACGAAAACTGCCAAACAAACAGGCGTATACAAGCGTTCACCCTGAAAGAATTCATCTAGAATCTGGTCTTCAGAAGCTTGAAATCTCACGAGAACAACTTGTTGATATCGCCTTGCTTGTTGGAACGGATTTTAATGATGGAGTGAGAGGATTCGGCCCCAAAAAAAGCCTTAAACTACTTAAAGAAAAAGGAAGTCTTGAACAAGCCTTAGACGACCTTCCCGAACCGCGTCTCTCATCAAATGATATAGAGACCTTACGAACGATATTTCTTAAACCTGCAGTTTCAACAACGTACTGCCTTCAGTGGGAAAAAATAGATACTGATGCGGCGATTCGTCTTCTCTGTGATGAGTTCCAGTTCTCCAAGGATCGTGTCAAACCAGTTCTTGAGCATTTTTCATCACTGCATCAAACGACTCACCAGAAAAACCTCTTTGAGTTTTGATAGTAATACACCTATATCTCTTTCTATCGTAATGCATGTAAATTACATCATAAATATCCTTTCTGTACCAAAAAATATATTTTCTTAAATATTATATAAAAATTTACCTATTTATAAGTACCAGTACGCCTAATTCTGTATTTTTTTTGACTAATTCCGTCAGATTTATTTCTAAAAGAAAACTATATATAGATATTATAGAGTTAAGTATAAAGTGAAAACACTATATCAATCTTATAGAAAATAGGGGAATACTATGAAAAAGAAGACCATGAGGAAGTTATTAATACTTATTGTAGGCCTTTTTATTACAACAACCAGCGTTCTTCCAAGCATCGGCAGCACACCACTGCAAACAAATGTTGCTTGGGGTCAGAGCATAACAAAAACAACAGACAGCATCAGTATCGAGGTCCATAGCACGGACGATGCCATCACGATTGATTATACACTAGATACGTTTGCAATGAAACCAGTGATGATCGATGAAATCGAATACACCCTAATCACCCTTGGAAAGGAAGCAAACAGCTTGGTTGCAGGTGCACCGGACCTCCCATACATCGCCCGCAGCATCATCATCCCGGATGCGGGGACTATGGACATCCAGGTCATCGAAACACAGTATATTGATTATGAAAACATGCTTATTGCCCCCTCAAAAGGCAATCTACCACGAACAGTGGACCCTGAAGATGTTCCCTATACGTTCGGAGCAATGTACAGCCAGAATCTCTGGTATCCGACGCAAATTGCCCAGCTACAGGAACCATACATCCTTCGTGATTTCCGTGGGCAAGTCATCACCATCTCTCCCTTCCAATATAATCCCGTGACAGCAACCCTTCGGTTCTACACCGATATCACTATTCAGGTCACCTTAAAAGAAAATGACCTTGCCCCAAGTCTAACCGCAGTAAAACAGCTGGATCGTGTCGATAGTGATTTTTACTCTATTTACGAACGGCATTTCATCAACTACGATACGTCCCGATATACCCCAGTATCAGAGCAGGGCAACATGCTGGTCATCACCTATGACGCGTTTTACTATGACATGTTGCCGTTCGTTGAATGGAAAAACTTTAAAGGCATACCAACTGAGATGATAAACGTCTCATCAATTGGAAACAATGCCAATGCCATTAAAACATATATCACCAACTACTATAACACCAACGGTCTGACATTTGTCTTATTGGTCGGCGATGCTGCGCAGGTCGCACCTGGAACCAGCGGATCAATAGCATCTGACCCATGGTACTCGTTTATTGCCGGCTCAGATTATTACGCTGAACTCTTCGTCGGCCGATTCTCTGCTGAGAACACCCAGCATGTGATCACACAGGTCAACAGAACCATCATGTACGAACGCTACCCGATGATTGATGGCGAATGGTACCATGAAGGGTTAGGTATTGCGTCGACCCAGGGTGCCGGTATCGGTGATATGGGGGAAGCTGATAATGTCCATATGGATATCATCCGTGGAAAACTTCTTAATTACACATATACCCTTGTCGATCAGATTTATGATCCAACTGGAACCGCAGCGCAGGTAAGCGCCGCTCTCAACGATGGACGCAGCATTATAAACTATTGTGGTCATGGGTCAACTACCTCCTGGGGAACAACCGGTTTTAGCAACACCCACGTGAACGCGCTCGTAAACTATTATATGGTGCCGTTTATCAACTCGGTCGCCTGTGTGAACGGCGCGTTTGTGTCAACCACCTGTTTTGCGGAGGCGTGGCTGCGTGCAACACAAGATGGAAAGCCCACCGGTGCTATTGGTGCATTCATGTCTACAATAAGTCAAAGCTGGGCGCCCCCGATGAGAGCGCAAGATGAATCCGTTGACATCCTTGTTGAATCCTATCCAGACAACAAAAAAACCACCTTTGGAGCATTGATGTTCCATGGGTGTATGAACATGAACGATGTCTATGGATCGGCGGGATACACCGAAACCGCGGCATGGACCGTATTTGGTGACCCCTCTGTGCAAGTCCGGACAAAGACCCCAGTTGAGATGACCGTAGAACATGACACTTTTATCAACAACGGCGCCACAAGCTTTGAAGTTGATGTGCCCGGCTTCCCTGGAGCGTTATGTGCAATCTCCAAGGACTCGGTATTACTTGGGAATGGATACACGGATGAATCGGGACATGCGGTGATTGAGTTTCATGAGCCGCTTGCCGGAGGAGACTTTGTTGACTTTGTCGTAACTGCATACAATGCCCTTCCGTACATCACTTCCTTATCGGTTGGTGAACCAAATTACCCTCCGCTCATCCCGCAAAAACCAGAAGGTCCTTCGTCCGGGAAACCCGGTTCTTCCTACCTCTATCGCACCTCAACAACCGACGCGGATGAAGACCCTATCTACTATCTTTGGGATTGGGGTGATGGTAGCTTTAGTGAATGGATAGGACCGTTTAACTCTGGTGAAACAGCGACGGTGCTCCATGCCTGGTCAGAAGAAGGCACCTACGCAGTTCGTGTAAAGGCAAAAGACGCACTTGGCGCAGAGACCGACTGGTCAGAGCCTCTCGATATCACGATGCCAGTATCCAGCCGCCTCTTTGTGTTCCTACAAAATCATTTCCCATATCTTTCCCGCATCCTTGAGATGATCAGACAACTGATCATCTAAGTTCTTTCCTTTTTTCTTTTTATCTATTAAAAAAGAAAATAGTGCAAAGGCACCATTCCATTGGGGGATAGTATGATAGATACGAAAAAAAAAGCGGCACTCTGTGGTATACTTCTTATAGTGGTACTGTGTATGCCGGTAACGTCCTTTAGTGCAGCATCATGGGATGAGACCGATGTCTTTATGCAAACCGGCGTTGTGTTTGCTCCGCCCTTGCCAGTCCGTCAGCCCGCTGAGTTTGAGCCGATGGAAGGCGTTCTTATTCGCTACCCGTTTGGGATATCGTACCAGTTAATCAAGGAGATGGCAGAGGACGTCACGGTTGTCACCATTGTTGGAAGCACCTCTCAACAAAACACGGTTATCTCACAGTATCAGAGCAATGGTATAGATCTTTCTCATTGTACTTTTCTTATCGCTCCTACAGATTCGTACTGGACCAGGGACTATGGCCCTTGGTTTATCTTCACAGGTGCTAATGAACAAGGTGTCGTTGATTTTACATATAACCGGCCGCGCCCGAATGATAATCAAATCCCATTGGCATACGCAAACAACCAAAGCATCCCCTATTATTTCATGTCTCTTACGCACGCAGGTGGGAACTATATGACCGATGGCCAAGGTATTTCAATATCCACGGATCTCGTCTGGTCTGAAAACCCTGGGCTTAGCCATGAGCAAATCGATCAACTGATGAGCGACAATCTTGGAGTGCATACGTATCACGTTGTCCCTGATGTGAATGGAGAGTACATCAAACATATTGACTGTTGGGCGAAATATCTTGCACCGGACGTTATTCTCATCAGGGAGGTTCCTTCAAGTCATTCTCAGTACACTCTCATAGAGGCAGCTGTTGATTATTTCGAATCACAGATCAGCTGCTATGGAACGCCCTATGAGGTTGTCCGAGTGTACACACCAAACAATGAGCCGTATACAAATTCACTTATTTTGAATAATAAGGTGTTTGTGCCGATAATGGGGACCTCATGGGATGCTGCTGCGATCCAGTCGTATCAGAACGCGATGCCAGGGTATGAAATCCTAGGGTTTACGGGATCCTGGGTGTCTTCTGATGCGATACATTGCAGGACAATGGGCATCACTGATCGTCATATGCTCTACATCGAGCATATCCCGCTTCGTGGGAATCAATCCGGTCAAGATGGATATGAGATCCAAGCGAAAATATATCCTTACAGCGGGCAGCCTCTCGTCAGCATGTCTACAGGGGTATATTGGAGGACTGATTTGGGGAGTTGGAACTTTATCCAAATGGAACCTCAGGGGGATGACTTGTATCATGCGATGATTCCCTTGCAGGAAAATGGCACCGTTGTATCGTATTACATCCATGCAGAAGACGCGTCAGATAGAACGGAGAATCATCCCTATATCGGTGCGGCGGATGCGCATGTCTTTACTGCGTATGGTGATGTCCAACAAAACACACCTCCGGAAATTCCACAGCAACCTTCTGGGCAGACGTCCGGAAAGGTTGGTGCAATCTACCTCTATTCGACCGTGACTACTGATGTCGATGGTGATTCGGTGTTCTACCTATGGGATTGGGATGATGGGAATTTCAGCGACTGGATTGGACCATTTTCATCAGATGAGACCGCGACTGCTCAGCACTCCTGGTCTGTCAAGGGCACGTATTCCATACGGGTCAAGGCAAAAGACGTCTACGGTAAGGAGACCGATTGGTCCGAGCCTCTTGCGGTGACGATGCCACGGAATACTTTCAGCAGGGTGTTGTTTTTTGAGCGGTTGGAGCGCTTGTTCCCGAATATCTTTTTACTCTTTTTTGGAATTTTTAACAGGATCAACGCTGTATAACGAACCCCTTTCTCTTTATTTTTTTACGACTTTATACTTGTCGATGGGATCAAGCAGTGCGAGATGTTCACCGTTATCCCATTGAACCCAGACCAGGGTTTCATCTGTCTCGCGTTCTATTTTGGTAACTATTCCTTGAGAACCCGGCCTTAGTTTCGTCATCGAATCGTTTATGAAGACAAGTTCGACACGGTCACCGATTCCTATTTTTTTTTTCATGTGTTATCCCCCTTATTTTTGATGCGGGTAACGGGATTCGAACCCGTGTGACTAGCTTGGGAAGCTAATATCATAACCACTAGATCATACCCGCGTTTTTTCGTTCCTCGTTCGTCGTATCGTTGTTCTCGGATAGTACACTCCTTCTTATTTCTTTTGCTTGGAAAAAGACATTCTTTATGGAGTTATCACTTTATCTGATTTCATTAAGATAGAGACGACCTCTTGCATGTCAATAATGCGACCTATGGCTAGTTTCTTTTCGATTTCATAAAAACCAATGCAGGTCTGGCATGCAACAAGGTCAACCCCTGCTTTGGAAAGACCAGTTAACGCATCAAGTACAGATGATTGAGTGGTAAGCAGATGCACTGCTGAGTTATAAAAAATAATGGTATCTGGTTTCTTTGCTGATGCCCATAACTTACGAAGAAACGACCCGGTCATCGTTTTTCCCAGTTCATCACTTCCGTTTCCTAGCGCCTCACTGTGTAAAATAATAGTTGTGTTTGTCATAATCACACCTTTAGATATCCCCGTAAAACATATCCTATTCTAAAACCTTACGTGTTCCATAAACTTTTAGTCCTCTCTCCTGTTATCGTCCCTAGCATCCTATGAAAAAAACAGCCTCTGTTGGAATTGTCCTGTTTCTTTTCTTTTTCATTTCTTCCCTTATTTTCCTAGGTGCTAATGGTCAGCAACCTACCCCATCAATCCTTTATGTCGGCGGTGATGGACCAGGCAACTATTCCAGCATTCAAACTGCGGTAAACCAGGCAGCCGCAGGTGATATTGTTTTTGTGTATGCTGGTACCTATGTCGAGAATCTGGTTATTGAAAAACCCATCTGTCTTACTGGTGAACATAAGAATACGACAATCATCGATGGCAGTGAAAACAAATTTGTCCTAATCCTTACAGCAGATCATATCGTGGTTTCTGGTTTTACAATCACTAATAGCGAGAAAAAATTCCCGTACGCCGGTATCTATGTAAACTCAGATGCAAACATGATTTCGGGCAATATCCTAACAAATAATTATTATGGGATGCAACTAGGGTATTCTGCAAGTGGTAATCTTATTGTCAATAACACGATTTTTCATAATAGACAGTGTGGGATTTACTTTAACCACGCATCGAATAACAGTCTTATCGGTAATATCGTATCTGATCATCGTGTCAACGGGTTTGGGTTGTATGAGTTTTCAAATAAAAATCGTATTATGAATAATACCTTCTCTTTGAACAGGCATACGGGTGTGAACATCCGTGAATCGTACCAAAACCAGGTCATTGGCAATACCTTCATCCAGGATGAGGTCGGGCTGCATAGGCCATCCCCGGAGTATCAGACCGTCGTACGTGATAATACCTTCATAGATACACCGGTGTCTATAGAGGAAGAACGTGACCCGATCGTATTTACCGTCGTCGTCTTCGATATCCTGGTGTTCTTTGCATTCCTTGTTTTTAGAAAGATCTCTGTCTAATCAGTTTGGTTTTTTTATGGTTTTTTACGGAACAAAAACGCAATCCCTGTCAAAACAAAAACAAGCAGGACAAGCAACATCACTACATAGACAAGCGTATAGGCGATGTATCGGTCGATGAGAAGGACAAAGAGGGAATATGCGATGAGAAGCCCAATGCCAATAAAACCAAAAAGACGAGCAGACCGCCTTTTCTGTATAAGTCTGAAACAGGTAAGGATAAGAAGGACGCCAGAGAGAAACAACACAAAGGCCAACGTTAGGGAATTGATGATGTATCGTTCTGAGTAGCTCCAAATCCATCCTTGATATGCGGTGTTTAAGGCAACCAACGAGGCAAATACCGCAACGCTCCCGATTGCAAGATAGACTGAGTAGAGAAGCAACGTATGTGTATCACATTGTACTTGTGATTCTGTTTTATTTTTTTTGGATAGCGGCATCATTTTCCTCTACCAGTATCTTGTTGTCCTGTAAGTATTTTATCGTCTGAGAGGATTGAAAAGAGGTGCGTCTATTTCGTTTGATGAGGGTTTTTAAATCTGCAATGGTATCGACGTCGCTCCAGACTGGTAAAAGACCAAGACGATGCCTGGTTTGTTCTATTTCCTTTAGGGTTTCTGCAAGAACAGAAGCCGTACCCCACTGTATATCATCAAAGACCGATGGTTCAAAACTAGTGTCTCGAAAGCCGATGAGATAGTATCCTCCATCAGTTGAAGGCCCAAGTACGATCTCATAGGTGTGAAGTTTTGCAAATGCGTCTTTAAGAAAGCGAGCAGGCAGGTCTGGACTGTCGCTTCCTATGACAATGGCTCGTCGGAACCCTTTCTTAAATGCAGAGATAAAACTATTCTTCATCCGTTCCCCTAAGTCTGGTCCTTCTTGGGGGACAAACTGCCGGTTCTGTCCCAGCCATGTTTGAAATTTATCCTGCGCATCAGCTGGCGAAAAACATACGAATAGTTGCGCATCAACCATTTGTACTGTTGTCAGTGTATCATGTACAAAACATCTGTAGAGTTCTTGTACGATTTCTTCACTGAGGTCTGCGGAAAGCCGAAGCTTTACCTTGCCTTTCTGTGGGTATTTTACAAATAGCAGGATGCAGGAGTCTGTGTTTTGTGTCATTTTGTCTTCTCCTTTGATTGTAGAGCCTCAAGTGCTTCTTCGAAGAGTTGTAGCACGTCGATGATTTCGACATCACAATGAATTTTCTTTAATTCTTCATAGCAGGTCAGACAAGTGCACGCCACGGTTGGTGCAGTCTTTTTTACATCTGCAAGATACGCGTTACGACGTGGTCTGTTGAACGGGTCCTGTCCATGGTTCCATTGGAAACAACACGATGATTCCTGTGTGGGTGTTTGGTCGATAAGCGTACCAAACATCGATACTGTCGTACGGGCTGCTACGCCCTGATGAGAGTTTTTTTTGAATCGACAGGAGTCATGGATTGTTATGTTTCCCCGTATTTTACCAGTTGGAAACTTTTCTTTGTATCGTAAAAGAAATTCGACAACGCTTAAGGTTTCAAATTGTTCGTTGTATATGTTTTTTATCTCTTCGACAGCCTCAAAACATTCGGCGCAGGAGGTAAGAATTATTTTCGGCGAAACTTTTTTGATGTTCTCGTGTAAGACGCGTAGACAATGGTCTGCCTCATCAAACTCGCCTTGCAGCAGATGGGGTTGACCACAGCAAACAGTCACCCCACCAAGAACACTGTAGGAACAACCAAGGAAATCGAGTAATCGAAGAGTCTGCCGCATCGTCTTTTCTGAATACAGATAACAGCCGGGATAGAAGAGCACGTCTGCTTTTGTCGTTGGTGGTGTCTCCATAAATTTGGCAAGGTCCCCTGTTGTTGTTTTTTTCCATGCGATAAACAACCTCTGTATGACTCGTTTTATGCCTGTGAGATCCGACCCTTTGACAAGGAGATATCGTCGGTAACCCCAGGGTTTCTCGTTTCGTAGCTTGGATTTAAGAAAGCGGACCATGTAGTCCCTGCGGATGTTCACCGGGCAAACCGGGACGCATTTTGCGCATTGAGTGCAGTGGAACGTAAACGTTTTTATCACCGATGGAACCGGTTGGTCCTCTTGGGTCGCCTGATTTAGGTCATGGATGGAAAACTGACCTTTGGTCACTGGGCAGACGTCCATGCAACGATGGCAGCGTGTACATGTATTTATGTAGTCGGAGACAGCATCTCGTATGATTTTTTTTGTATTGGGTATCTTTTTTGTGTGTTGGTTTTTATCAGACATGATTGCTTCACAACTCTTCTTGGGTATCACCTACTGTATCTCCAATGGTTCTTCCACCCTGTTTTTTCTTTTTTCCTTTGAATTGCCGTCGTGCATACCAGACAAGAACCCCAAGAACAAACGCGGTTACGACAAGGACTCCGATCAGCTCCCAAGAAATATTCCCATGTGTAAGCCCCTGCGTGAGAGCATCGGTACCAACAACAACAATGATCGTTCCAGGGAGCATGCAGAGCCATGACCAGAACACATAGGTCTTAAAGGAGACCTTCGTCAGGCCAAACCCATAATTCAGTAAGGTAAACGGGAACAGGGGGATTAATCTGGTAAGCCCAACAAGGATCATCCCTTGTTCTTCGGTGAGTTGGTCAAGCTTTTGCATGGTCTTGTTTTTCGATAGCCATCGTGCTACGGCATCACGCGCGAGATAACGGGCGATAAGAAACGTGATGCTTGCACCGACGGTTGAGGAGATGCTGATGAGGGTCACTCCAACTGCTGAACCAAACAATGCGCCAGCGATTACTCCAAAGATCGTCCCTGGGATTGTCGCAATTACTGCTCCCAGGTAGATAATAAAAAAAGCGATTGGTCCCCAGAAGCCTAAGGAGACAATCCAGTCCTGTAGATCCTGGATGTTCTCTCCAAAACCAATGCCGTTCATGACGAGAAAGAGTAGTACAATAATCAGGATGAAGACAACTGGTTTTACCCAGTCTTTTGGTGTATCATTTTTCTTGAGGTTTTCGCTCATAGATTCTTTACTTTCTTCCTTTTTTTTTTTTAAAGTAAGTGTCCATGGATAGGAAGGGTATGACCAGCGGTACATCTTAAGTAATGATTTGTGGTTGGTATCTGTTGAGGAACGATAATGGAATGCATACGTTTTTTTTTTTTTAGACCTGGTGCCCTTTGTGTATTGCTCTGCTTGGAATTCCCTTCTGCTATTTATCCATTTGGATACAGAGATAGTTGTTTTCTATGGTTGTTGCCAGGGGTAGAATCTTGCAAGTTTTTCTGCAGGCATCCCACACCAGTATAGAAAAATAATAAGGGTGTCGCGTAGTGCAGTATAAAAACATCCTTCCTGGTTCCATCGACGATCAGAGGTGAGGACCATATCGGGAAGGATGATAATCTGCCCTTTCTGTTTTTTTATACGTCGCATCAGTTCAACATCCTCCATGAGTGGAAGATCTTGATACCCCCCGATGAATTCAAAATAGGATTTCCTTATAAAAATCACCTGATCGCCGTACGGGGCGCGGGTCATCTGGGATCGAAGCGTAGAAAACACCGCTATCATTCGAAGCAGAACTCTCTGTGAATCTATCTGTAACGTAAACGCACCCCCGACAAGATGGTGGTTCTCAAGTGCATCTTGGATTAGGTTCAGGGCGTTTGCTGGAAGGAATGTATCCGCATGCAGAAACACCAGGATCTCCCCTGTCGCATGTGCTGCCCCTAGGTTCATCTGCCGGCCCCTCCCCTGCGCACTGGTGTATGTCTTGATGGTTTTATCAGAGATCGCATGGAGTGTGTCTTGCGTAGGGCTGCCGTCAACCACGATGACCTCAAAAGACTCCTCTGTCACAAGGTGGTGCAATGAGTCAAGCAAGGCGTTGATTATCGATGATTCATGCAGTACAGGGATGATGATCGAAAACCGACAGTTATCTGGCACAGATTCCCCTTAGACCGCCTCAAGGACTTTGAGCAGAAAGTTGTAGAATTTACCAACGGTGCTGATGTGAAGCTGCTCTTCCGGTGAATGTGGGTTTTTTAGGGTTGGTCCGATAGAGATCATGTCCATCCCTGGAAATTTTTCTCCGATGATACCACACTCAAGTCCTGCGTGGATTGCCTCTATCTTTGGTTCTTGTTTGAACATGTCCTTGAAGATTTTCTTTGAAAGCGCAAGGATTTTTGATTGCAGGTCTGGTTTCCAACCAGGGTACGGTGTCCCTTCTGACACCTTGGCGCCAGACAGAGACGCGATTGCCCTGATGCGGTCCCGCATGTCCTGGAGCGCTGATTTCATCGGGCTTCGGGAACTCATCCCGATGACAACCGCGTTTTCTTTCATGGAGATGGTGGCAAGGTTTGTTGAGGTGTTGACCAGCGTCTTGATATCGTAGTTCATCTGATGGACCCCATGAGGAAGACCATGGACGAGGTTTAACAGTTTTGTCTGCGAGGGCTTGTCCACTGTTGTTTTTGCTGACTCACACGACCGGACATCGACTTTGAACCCTGGGTCTATTGGTTTAATTTCCTCGTAGATGTCTTTTTCCTCTGCTTTTAGTTCTGTGACAAAGGTGTTTTTATGTTTCGTTTCTATGGCTATTTTTGCGTACGCCTCACGAGGGATAGCGTTATGCTTATCCCCTCCTTTGACATCAAAGATAAAAAAGTCGCATTTCTGGGATGCCTTCCAAAGCAGACGTGTCAGGATTTTTATCGCGTTTCCCCGCTGTTCATGGATATCAACACCGGAATGACCACCGCGAAGACCAAAGACCTTGACAACGATGTGTTCTGATCCACCCAGAACCGGTTGCATGTGTACGGGAAGTTCCAGTGTTGAATCCCCCCCGCCAGCGCATCCTACCGTGATGACCCCAAAGTCCTCGCTATCGAGATTTAGCATGATTTTTCCGGTAAGCATGTCTGGTTTCATGGCAAACGCACCGGTAAGGCCGGTTTCCTCATCAATGGTGTATAATGATTCAATTGGTCCATGTCGCACTGTTTTATCCTCAAGGATGGCAAGGCTGATGGCAAGACCAATGCCGTTGTCTGCACCAAGGGTGGTTCCGTTCGCGGTAAGCAGGTCCCCTGTGATTTTCAGCTGGATGGGGTCTTTGGAGAAATCAAAGGTCACATCACTGTTCTTCTCGCAGACCATGTCCATATGGCCTTGGAGAACAACTGTGGGTTTGTTTTCCATTCCTGGGGTTGCTGGTTTTAGTATCACGACGTTTCCAACTTGGTCTACTTTTGTTTTCAGTCCTTGGTTCTTTGCAAAATTCATGATGTATTCTCTGATTTTTTCCTCATGTTTTGAGCAGCGTGGGATTTTCCTAATCTCATCAAAATGTTTCCATACTAGTTTTGGTTCTAAATTCTCAATACCAGGCATACGATGCCTCCCTAATGACTATAGACAGGTAATACCGCAACGCATAAAAAAGGTTCGCCAAAGCAACGTTGAAACTGTTTTTCGAAGAAAATACAGTACTATGAATGAAAATATCATAGAATGGTAGAACGTTCTTGTTTCTTTTTCAAATAAGGCAATCCTGACCTGTTGCTTACCTCCACGTCGAATCCCTCTGGCAGCGCGGTAGGGGTACCACTTTTCGGCTTCCTCTTACTGAAAAAATAGATGATCTGGTTGTTTCCGTTTTTTAGCCGAACCAGTTTTGAATATAAGGTGTAGAGCCCGTAGGAGTATTCCTTTAGTATTTCATAGGGAACGATCGCCATGGGTTTTTTTTCAAAGTATCGTTTCACTGGTGACATGAGAAGGTACATGATGGATACAACAAACAGAACAAGCAACAGAAATCCAATGATTTTTTCACCGGTCATTGAAATGGTAGCAAAGACCATAAAAATGGACCACAGAAGAAACACCAACGCGAAGAGTCGTGCCCAATTTTTTCGTTTACTAAACCCATATGGAATTATTACCAAAGTAAGCATCGCAAGTAAGACAGTAACCCACATCAGTATTGAAAGAATGGAATATGAGAGAAACACAGCGAAAAAATCGTCAACAAACATGAAGAGATATTCAAGGTAGACGAAGAAAGCAACATCAAGGGCAATGATACAGGCGATAAATACCAAGATGCCGATTGGGAATTCTTTCCGCTCCATCGTTCTCAAAAATACATACGGGAGCACTGCTTATATTTTTCCATGTCTGATGACAAGTAATAGTTTATATAATCCTGCAGTATTTCCTAGAGAAATGGAGGCAAGATCCTATGGATTGGGGTATGAAAAACCGGCTTTCAAGAATCATCAAACCAAAAGACGGCCGCACCGTGATGCTTGCGGTTGACCATGGATATTTCATGGGCCCGACTTCAGGGCTTGAACAACTTGACCATATGGTAAACCCGTTGCTACCGTATACAGATACGTTAATGCTGACACGAGGCGCGCTGCGTGATTACATCAGTCCGACCATTGACGTTCCGATAGTCCTTCGCGTATCAGGAGGGACTAGCATCATCGGCCCAGAACTCTTACACGAAGGCACCGTCGTCTCCATCGAGGATGCGATTCGACTAAACGCCTCAGGCGTTGCGTACTCCATTCTGGTTGGCGCGGAATTCGAACGTGAAACGATTCTTGGGATGACCCAGTATATCGACGAAGCAGAACGATACGGCATCCCTGTACTCGCAGTCACCGCAGTGGGAAAAGAGATGAAGCGAGACGCTCGGTACATGAGCCTTGCTTCTCGAATTGCTGCGGAGCTTGGCGCACACGTCGTTAAAACCTATTATGTCAGTGAGTTTGAGAAAGTCATTGAATCCTGTCCGGTCCCTGTGGTCATTGCTGGTGGGAAAAAACAGCCGGAAGATGAAGCGTTACAGATGGCGTATGATGCCATACAAGCAGGAGCCATCGGGGTGGACATGGG
>MUGD01000209.1 GCA_002900555.1 Thermoplasmata archaeon M9B2D
TGTGCAGATCCTTGCTGACAACTTCCTCCCAATCTCAATTGGTCTTGCTATCGTTGTAATTGGTGTTGTTGTTGTTACTAAGCGAAGGTCGTAGTCTGACCACAACGAACATGGAGAAGAGAAAGAATCTCTTCTCCCTTTTTTTCTGCATAAACTAGATGATATCCGACTCGTCATATTTCATATTGGAATCTGACTTCAGAGTGAGCTGGTATGCAGGCTGCATCGTCTCGACGAAGCTCTTCTTTGTGAAGCTCTTTATCACATATAGATAGTTGGAATTTAGTTTTAATAATCAAAAACAGCGGCGACTCTTAATCACTAAAAAAGACGAGTAAACCCTTGTCAATGATAATTGACCACCTGGTCAAGGAACGTAGGATTATATCTCCCCGATACAAGTCATTTTTGAGTAACAATGACATCTGATGAAGTGTTTGAAGCAATCTCACATCCGATGAGAATTGCACTTCTAAAGGAATTAGCCAAGAAACCTATTCGATTTGCTGATCTCAAAAGGAAAATGAGAATTAAGAGTAGTGGACTCTTGGACTTTCACCTAAAGAAAATGGAGCTAGTCATTACTACTGATAGGGAAGGACTATACACCCTGAATGCTCGTGGATTCGCAGCTCTTAGGGCAGTTAATGTCGTATCTAATTATGGTTGGCAGAGAAGATCCTGGATAATCAATGTGCTAATGATGGTCTCTATCAATATTTTTTTCTTTTTCACAGCATTTGAGTTCTATTTTTTCGTAGCAATACCCACCCTGGGTTGGATTCTATTCTACAGTTACTGGACATTTGTGAAGAGAAGAGTCCGTTTCAGAGATGATGCGGATGGTCTTCAAGATTTTGAGGTGAAAGAGGTTGAGTAAATGGCGTTGTTATGAAACAATATATTCTTTCAGCCAAAATTATGAGCAATCTAAGGAGAGAAAGAAAGTTGGTAGCTGTTAGCATTGAGCAACTTGTAAAGTCTTTTGGAAGTCTGATTGCAGTAAATGATGTCACATTCGAAGTGAGAGAGGGTGAAATTTATGGGCTGCTGGGACCCAATGGGGCTGGTAAGACAACAACGATAAAATGCCTAATGGGACTCTTGGATCCCGATAGGGGGTCTGCATGTATCTATGGAGTGGATTCTCAAGACAATCCAATTGAGGTCAAGAAACTGGTAGGCTATGTGCCTGAAGAACATCAGCTCTATGACTCTTTAACTCCTCGAGAGCTATTCGAATTCATCGCGTCAATTAGACAACTTCCTCAAGATAAGACCAACAAGCGAATTGGAGAGATGGTGAAAGCATTAGATTTTGGTAAGTACTACGATTCACTAATTGTGACACTCTCTCAGGGTAACAAACAGAAGACGATGCTCATCTCGGCTCTGCTTCATGCGCCTCGGCTTCTTATTCTCGATGAGCCTTTTGCAGGGCTTGACGTGCGGACATCCAAGATAATCAAAGACATCATTAAGATTCATGTTGACAATGGAGGATCAGTGCTACTGTCCACCCACGTGATGGAAGTGGCGCAGGGGCTTTGTGATAGGGTTGGCATCATTGACGATGGTATCTTGGTCGGCGAGGGAACCATATCAGAGCTCAGAAGCCTAGCTAAGGAAGAGAGCGCCACTCTTGAGAAATTATTCCTCCGACTTACCGAACAGGAAGAGGAAGTCCAGGTCGGTGTTGATGCTCTTCGGGAGGCTCTCTCAGAATGAACTTCAGAGAGCGCTGGAGATTGGCAGGTATCATTGCAGGACAAATGCGATTCGATGGATTTCTCAAGAACAATCCTGGGAATGTATCGCGAATCAAGGAAAACCCTGAGAGAATCTCGAGAAGCATCCGTTCTTCTAGTAGAATAAATGGCATCATGAGCACCTTCATGATTATCATGTTAGCAGCTCTCACTATCGGTGTCACTGGTTTCGATAGCTCAATTGGAGATCTCAACGTTAGACTTGCTGTAGGTTTTTCGTTCTTCATGGTTCTTGCATTCGTTTTGATGTTTTTCCTTAATCTCACTACTACAACTGGATTCTTCACATCAGGAGCCATGAAATTGCCAAGCACTCTGCCATTGAGTAGAAAGGAACTTGAAAGCCTAGCAGTACTTGCATTTGCACGTGTCTTCATAGCTCCAGCTGTTCTCACTGTTACGCTATTCCCAGCGGCCTGTCTTATTCTGTTTGGACCACTTGCAGGTTGTGTTGCCTTCATCGGATGTCTTGCAACTATTTCAGTATCGATACGTTCGCTGATTGGGTTCTCCCGATGGTTTGAAGCGAAGACGCTCTCATCAGACGAGTCAAGGGTAGGGACTATAGTAAGGATGGCTGCTACTATAGGTCTTGTTGTTGGAATCATGAGTATATACATGCTAGCTAGTTACATTCCATACATTGTTCAAGCGGTTATTACATTCGCAGATTCTTTCAATGGAACATATTTGATTCTCTCAGTCCTGTTTCCATTCTCTTTTGGATTCTTAGCCTCAGCAGTGACGCCAGGCGTTGCTTTCCAAGATTTCATGATCCCTTTGGTGTCAGCTGGTATGTCGCTTTTGTACGGAGTGATTGCTCTAGTTTTCTATAGGCAAAGTGGAAAACTGCTAAGAGGGCTTGCCATAGGAGGAGTTTCAACAGGAAGAACTGGTCCGTTGAGAGAAATCAGCATCGAAACGCGAACACCCATACTGGCAGTAATTCGCAAAGACCTGAAGATGGCTACAAAGAGCGTTGGATCAGCAATTGTCTTTGCAATTCCAATATTTCTTATGATCATGTTATATCCAATGATCTCAGGGTGGGCGCAGGACGGACCTCTTCACAGCATCACTGCATTAACTGCGGTGGCATATGCAAATCTCTTTGGTGGATTAACTGTGGTTTCAGTTATGATGTTTGATACTCAGGGAGCATCTATCCATGATGGTTTGCCCCTCAGTTCGAAACTGGTGCTTAGAGGAAAGACAGTAATCTCTATCATTCCATACACCATGACAATGCTGCTTGTCGCCCTTTTGCTCTCATTATTCAATCCAATCACACCACTTGTTATTCTAATCCCGATCTTGGCCATACCTCTCGGATATGCTGTACCAATGTCTGTTGGAGCAGCTATGTATCGCTACAAGGGAAGTGGTCGTGCTGTTGCAATCAATCTAGCCTCGGATCAAAAAATGGCGTTAATTGCAGGATTTGTTGGAGCTATCGTTGGGCTCGTACCATTGTTGTGTTTTGGAATTATAATGATAATCTCAGGTTCTCAGGTCTTTAGTCTTAGTGCCCAGTTGCTTGGGACTCTCGTATTGGTAGTCATCGCACACACTCAAATTCCCAAACTGCTCAAAGATTAGATAATTGTGACTCCTCCAATCAAAACTTGAGATGCATCAAAAGCACCATTCTGTTTCCGATACAACATCTGGATTATTCAAAGATGTATTATACGAATTTAATTTCAGAGTTGAACATAAACAACCAAACCTTACATGCCTTCATTTGCCCTATTTTGAAGG
>MUGD01000210.1 GCA_002900555.1 Thermoplasmata archaeon M9B2D
ACACACGACTCATAGGGTAATAGTGGTTGTTCGCCACAAGGATTTGTAGACTCAATCAGTTCTCCGTTGAGTGGGTGCTTCTCATTAATCCGATCTATGAAGATGATTCCCGGATCACCAGTGCTCCATGCATTATGAACGATTGCATCGAAGACTGCTCTTGCACTGATACTCATGACTGATTCTTTCGTATGAGGACTAATCAGCTCTATTTCTGCATCATCTCTCAACGCTGACATGAATTTCTTTGTAACTGCAACTGAGATGTTGAAGTTGCGAAATGCTTGCTTATCAGACTTGCATGATATAAATTCCATAATGTCCGGATGATCACACCGGAGTATTGCCATATTTGCCCCTCTTCTGCGCCCACCTTGTTTGATTACATCAGTAGCTGTATCATATGCGCGCATGAATGAAATAGGTCCGCTGGCTACTCCTCCAGTAGTACCAACTCGGGCTCCCTTAGGCCGCAGTCTCGAGAATGAGAATCCTGTCCCACCACCAGATTTCTGAACCATTGCCATATGCTTGAGGGAAGTGAAGATAGAGTTCATATCATCATCAATTGGAAGTACAAAACATGCACTGCATTGACCAAGTGCTGTACCCGCGTTGAAGAGTGTTGGACTATTAGGAAGAAATTCAAGATTAGCCATCATTGAGTAAAAGAGGTCATCATATTCTTTTACATCAGCACTTTCATCATACTTCTTCTCAATACTCGCCACTGCTCCAGATACTCTCCGGAAAAGTTGCGATGGTGTTTCAATAGCTTTGCCCTCTTCATTTTTCAAAAGATATCTCTTTAGCACAGTTACTGCATTGGGACCGAACTTAAGATCATCCACAACGCCAACCATCTGGAGGATTCTTCGGGCTTCCTGATGCTTCTCACGGTATTTCATGTATCGTCTTGCAATATCTGTAAAGCCTCGTAGCATCAGGGTGTCTTCAACAATATCTTGTATCTCTTCAATATTGATGACTTCCTTTCCACGTTCATGAATTATCTGGACTACTTCTTTCGTGATACCACGGACTGGACCAGTGTCTATGTCACCTGCTTCGAAGGCTTTTGTAATGGCCGCCTCAATTTTCGAATCGTCAAAGTCCACTATTCTCTTATCTCGTTTCTCAACCTTCACTTTGATCTCTCCTCACTTGCTGGTTCTCTTCACAATTGAGGTGTGTGTAATGCTATAAGTTCCCCTCTATATCATCTTCACTGTTCAATCTTATAGTTACCTGAATTGGTAAGATGTAATTTTCTACTAACATGAGTTCTAACAAATCTGTCAAATATCTGCATTAATGGTATCGCACCTATTAGAAAAACTGCACCAATTCCAGCCTCAATTGAGATAATGTCACCGAAGAAGCTAAAAACTCCCCAGAATATTCTATAGAGAGCAATAGCAACTACAAGAACTGGGGACCAAACAAAGAACGCTGTTTGAAATTGAAATCTGTGCCGAAATGCAGAGAGCGCGATGACAAAGCAAACCCCTGTAAGCACTACCGGTAGGAACCAACCTCCTAACAAGAAGCTCTCACCATATAACTCAATGAATCCAAACACAGAGAGACCTGTTCGTCCCTGAATAGTAATAAATGGCAGGAGAAACCCCGCGCTGAGGGCTAGGATTCCAACGATATAGGGAATCTCTCTAACGAGATGAAGCTTCCGGAGGTGCCAAATGTTGAGTCTAAGTAGTGATAAAATGCCAAAGCTGGATACTACGAGTAGAAATGGAAAGAAGAAAGAGCCCGCATTTCTTGCATAGATCTTTGAGGAAACTTGAGTTGAATCTGCTTGCATCGTGATGACAAAGAAAAGAACTTTCCCGATGACTAACGGTACTATGGTCCCAGTATAGGTATCAAAAAGAGGTCCTCTCTCAGCTTCTAACTCAGTAAAATACCATACCGCCCCCGGTTCACTTGATCTCCAACACAAGAAGACGTTGTCCGCATGTTCTGATGAAATTTCTACTTCGATTGCACTTCCTTCAAAACTGAATCCATTTCTGAAAGAAACACTGGACCTTGGGAGTGGCTCGCCTCCTCTGAAACGACTTTCGACCCATCGAATAATATCATGACTCCAATCGAGCAGAATTCCATGACCCCAGTTTGGAATGATGTTCAAAGTAAGGTCTGCAGTTATTGCCTGTACCGTATCCATCATTGACGTGATTGGAAAGAATTGGTCATCTGTACCAAACATCATGAAAACTGGTTTGGTCAGTAATCTTGCGTACGCTAGAGGGTCAAACCATTTGATTACGTTCTTCAGCTTGTCAGATCCCACTTGATATGTGGGCACTACCACACTGTTGAGTAGAGATCCTGAGGTCAGTGAGTTGAGGAAATTCCCTCCAGAAATCATTGGAATTGATCCATCAACACGGGAATCGATTCCCGAAATAATGAAAGTAACTAGTCCTCCCATTGAGTCACCTGCAACAATCGTAGCATCAGTTTGCACTTGAGGTAATGATTCAAGGAGAGTCAACGAACGTGCTGCAGCCCAAACGGAGTGAAAGAGACTGGAATCCTCTGGTCCACTGGTCACATTCAAAAATGTGAATGGGCTAAGAGCTGGAAAACCGGTGGAATTGCCCGAACCTGGTTGATCAATTCCCATGGCTACATATCCTGCAGCCGCAAAGGCTCTCAGCATTTGGATAAAGTCTTCATACTGCTCACCATAGCCATGAAGATAAAGGATTGCAGGAGATGGAGTAGTCAAATTGTTACTAGTAATGATTACAGAGTTTATTCTAACATCATTATCTCGAAATGTTTCGCTCGAAAAATCAAAATACCACTCACTTAGGTCAACCGATGCGTTTTGATACAGAAAAGAGGATATTACTAGTGAATGGTTTTTCAAATCAAGTGGTGCTAGAGTTGTATCAGTGAGATTCCAAAAGCTTGTATCGAATTCGGTCTGGGGCGGAATAGAAGAAGTTCTTTCTGGAAAATTAGAACCTGCAAAAAATAACATTGCAGTGATACTGCCCATGAACATCGTCATTATGATGATTGCAACGATTGATATTCGTTTGCTCATTGACAAATCCCTACTTTTCTATACACACGAATTATCTTTTGTTGAAAGTCTATTCAAATCAAATAAAATGAATGAAGACAGGAACTGAACATGTCCATTGAATATTATTTTGATGCTGTTTTACCTTGCTTCTTTATCCGTTTTGTACGTTCATCTCTTAGCCATCTGATTTCTTCATGATACTCAATTTCGTCCATAAAGTCATCCTTAATCTCGTGCCAACTCTTACCCAATTGGCAAAGGTGTTCCCTATTTTTCCATATCTTCGATATTCTCACTGCGAATAGGTATTCCTTTTTCTTTCTCAAATCTCTTACAAGCTGTTGAACACATTCACCAGTGTTCAAAATGTCCTTTTTAGTAAAGGTTTCAAGAGGCGGATAGGTTATGGTCTTTTCAATCATCTCGAGCACAAGTAT
>MUGD01000211.1 GCA_002900555.1 Thermoplasmata archaeon M9B2D
GAGATTGAACTGTTTTTTGATGAATTAATGGATGGAAATATGGATACATCAGGCCCATGGATGCAGAAGTTATTCGACCATGCAGAGAAGAACGATTTTCCTGGCATTGTAGCCCGTGCGTTGCTGTTAAAGGCTGAATTTTTCAGAAGACAGGGACGGCTCGATGAGGTTCGTAAGTTACTAATAGAGGTCCAGGAAACTGCCAAAATTCCAAGCATGAGATATCTCAATGACATTGCAGTTTCTATGTTTCCGAAGATTTTTGTGTCTTAAAGAGGTGGGGGCAATTCGCGTTTCATATACTGCTCTTCCTCCCTTCTACCACATTTGGCTCCTCACATCTCATTTCTAAAAAACGAATCAGGCTAAGAGATATTAACAACATCATACACTGCGAAAGCAATATCAATCTGAGGAGTATGAAGAGCAAAAGCTCATCTAACTTCAAATTGTCCTTCATATCTCCACTAGTATATCGAACATTGCAGCAGCACCAGTGATTCTACTCATTACTTCTCAGGAGTACAGAGGGATTATAGAATATGTATAATGATGGAAGAAGACGGTGCTGCGCAGCCTTGACTGTGTTTATGATTCTATTCATGGCAGAATCCCCTGCACTGAGTATTGCGAGTGTTGACTTTCCAAGTGACCTCAATGTCGGTCCATTTGTAAATAAAGTGATTTACAAAATGATAGGTGAACAGGTCATTGCTCTGCAATCAGGCGAGATAGATTTCATGACAAATTATGTCAAGCCACAAGAACTTGCAGCTATTGATGAAGACCCAGATATCAGTATCATCAGCGCCTTACGGAATGGTTATGGTCAAATCACCATTAACTGTGCTAAATATCCCCTTAATGTCAGTGCGTTTAGGAGATCTTTTGCTTTCGCTTTTGACAAAACTCGAGTGACGACAGAAATTAGGGGCGGATTCTCACAAGAACACGATTCAATGGTACCCTATACCAACAGCTGGTGCATTGAGGATGAATTACCCTATCATTATTACACTGCGCAAGTTGAGATTGGAAATCAGATTCTCAACGATACAGGGTTCACAATTGATCCTGCTTCAGGCTACAGGCTTGCACCTAATGGGTCTCTTTTCAGTGTGGTTGTAGAATTCCCATCAAGCTCTATGGAAATCGCGGGTGGTTGCTGTCAGATTGCTGTTGATGCTCTTCAAGCCCTTCACATCAATGCTGAAACCCGAGCTGGAGGATTGCAAGAAATCGTATCAAGATTAACCTACCACGGTGACTATGATATGGTCTTCTATGGAAGGAATTTTGAGACTGATGATGTGGACTGGCTCGCATACGAATTCGGGTCTGAATATGCTGATATGCAATATATGAATCCAGCAAATTTTGCCAACGACACCTACGACTCGTGGATTGAGCAGCTGCTACACAGCATTAGTTACGAGAAAGTGCATGAAGCTTCTGCAGCAATGCAATTGATTCTGCATGAAAATGTACCTCGAGTGGTTGCGTATGAGAATTTAGAAATTGAAGGCTATCGAATCGATAAATATACAGGCCAGATTCCAGACTTGGGACGATGGATAGGAAGCCAATGGACATTGAGGAAGATTCACAAGATTGATGGCACAGGTGGAGGTACAGTAAACATAGGTTTCAAACCACCGGAAACATTCAACATCTTTCTGATAAGAACGGATTACGCCGGGGATATTCTCATCAATCTGTATCCATCTCTCTATTCGCGAGCACCGGACATATCTCCATGGCCATACCTTGCAAAAGAATTACTGATAGAAACACATGCCGATAATCAACATGTACAAGAAGGACATACACGTTTTACCATAGACATTATTACAAATGCTACTTGGAGTGATGGGAAACCTTTGACAGCTGATGATGTTGCATTCACCTTCACATATCTGTTTGAGAGTCTATTATTTGGGAATCCAGCTGGTTTACGTCTTGGCGACTTGGCAGCGGCTTATGCTCCAACCCCATACAGAGCGGTCCTTGAGTTTTTTACTGAGTCCTACTGGCACTTCTCCAACTTTGCATTTGAGAAGATAATCCCCAGACACATCTTCAATGATACAGGTGGAATCGGATATAAAGGATGGAATAAATGGAATCCTGTGTTTAATCCTGAAGACCCACACATAACCTCTGGACCATTTGAACTGACAGATTGGGTGATTGGAGAATTCTATGAACTATCAGTAAATCCATCTTTCTGTTATTATCCTGTATCTACTCCACCCACACCTACCACAACCACGGACACTACATACAATTTTCATTTGGTACTATATGGTAGTCTTGTGGGAGCAGCAGTCGTAATCTTTTTTGGAGGATACATTCTTCAAAGGAAGGAGTTGATTTAATCTCGCAATATCCTCTTTTGAAGAACCAGTATAATAGAATTGCACTTGCGCAATAGAAGGAGAGCCGCAAGTAGCCAACCAGCACTGCCATAACCTGGTCACATCTCAACTTCTACCTATCGAGGTAATATCTTCCAACAATCTTCAAAAACCTCGAATGACTGAAGTAGTATTTAGAGGAAGAAAACTTGAGAAAAGCCGCGATCATTCTCATATTACTCATCATTCTTGGTGGTGCTGTTGCAGTCGTTCTTTATCAACAGAATGATATTATTGAAAACACCTTTGACACAGAGGGTCGGTATGACCCAAGTGTTCTAGATTACATGGGAGTAATCTACTCCAATAGATCTGATATCAGGTCCTTCAATGAAGCATATAGTGAATCTACTGATTGCCCGTGGGAATTTATCCATAATGGAATTGACTATGCATACTACAACAATTCGGATGTCATTGCAGCAGCACCGGGATTGGTTGAGAGGATAGATATGAATGATTGGGGACCCGAAGCTCAACATCGCTATACAATTAATGTGCACATTAGATTCAATGCTACGGTCTTTCTGATGTATGCATTTGAGCCATGGACAAATTCGACTGATGAGCAGACGCAGCAGATGCAGATGTTCAATTTCGAAGTTGGGAGCTGGGTTGCCAAGGGTGATGTGATAGCAAGATTTCTCCTTGCTGGAGATGGAGCGCACATTCATTTTGGAGTTATCCAAGATGAGGAATGGAGAGATCCAACATTATACATGTCAACAGAGGGATACAATGAACTCCTAGGCATGATTCACGAGTTCCAGCCAACATGGGAAATTAGTTATCCATAACCATGAAAGAATACTATTACGGAATATTTATTATTGATTACAGCTTACGTATTTGTCAGCGTTGCGAAGGAGGTGAGAAACTAATGAAAATGATAAAGACAATAAGCGTAGCTGTAGTCAGTATTATCTTCTTCGTTGCACTAGTTTCTGCAGTGCCTGTGGATGCAAAGAAGGATTTCTCAGTACATAGATGGTGGAGTGAGGTTAACTGGACTGGGGCTCCAATTAGTGACATTGAATGGACTGGAACCATCTGGACCGAAGATGGAACAGAAGGT
>MUGD01000212.1 GCA_002900555.1 Thermoplasmata archaeon M9B2D
GGCACCTTCACAGCGATGACCTTTACGAAGTCGAAAACCTTCAAAACCGAAAACGGCGCTCACCGTTGGTTACAACGTCAACTATCTAAGTAAAAAGGGGATAAACTGATGAAAAAAACACATGATGGTTTAGATGTCTATCCGGAAGGTTCAGATCTACCGGAAAACGCGATCGGCTGGACTCGATGTAGGCTATTCGACGGAGCTTGCCTTACATGGATCGCTGATGAAGACAATGAAGCATATAAAACGCACCTTGACTCTGTTAGGAGTGCAATGAAGGTCCTTACCACTAAAAAAGGAGCTTTGGCTACAATGGATAAACTAGGAATTTCTACGATCGGTGTTAGCAAGCTACGCGATATGCGCCTACGGATTGAAAACCGCATCATTGAGAGATCTTGGCCATTGATAGAGGTAAATTGACACTGTGAGCGCTCCTAAACGGAAGTAGGAGCGCTAGGACGTAGGAAGGAACGGCTGTCTTAGGATGGCCGTTTTTTTTGCCTTCAAAAAATCATCGATCTCCGAAAAAAGTGTGAATTCCGAAGTCGAAAAAACACATCTGGAAACGATGTGTGATTGCGGTTGCCAATTCGAGTACTTTGAAAAGAAAGGTGACGAATTTCATACAACTTGTCCTATGTGTGGTAGAGAAAGTGTTTTTTACCACTGTGCGAATACGTCATGTTACGACATAGTTAGAGTGAAAGGTCTGCATTGTGAGAAATGCAAACGAGAGGTAATAACAAACGCGTTTATGGAACACATGTCGAAAGAGGTATGACGTAACGACCTTTTCCGCCTACATGAGTCTTTCAATCACACATTTTCTTCCGTCTTACACTTTCCTATTGATTTATACTACACCGTAGGCGCTATAGCGCCGTATGTAGAGGAAAGTGTAAGAATGGAAACAAAACGCCCACATAAGTAGAGGTAGGATAAATCAATATGCACAAAGGTAAGTGTGAGACGGAAAAATCCACCCTTCAATGAAAGCTAATCCCGAAACCTACCTAAGAAGTAGATAGAGGTAGAGCTTACACAGGACATTACTCCACAGTACACGATGTCCCGATTACAGTGCACGTATGGAAGGTGGAGTAGGGTTTCTTACGTATGGTTTCGGTTATGCTACATGTGTTGCGAATGTATATAGATTTATACGTTTTCGGATATGTTGCCCCTATACGTACACACCCCCAAATCCACCCATAAAGTCTACCTAATCCCGAATAAGAGCAGTAGAAGGATAAGGTATGAGAATGATACATACGTACCTATGACCTATGTTGCTATGGAAAAGGATATTCAAACGTATACACATATAGAGATTTATAGGATTACAGAGTTAGATAGTTACTTAGTGTTGAATGGTAGAGAGTAAGGATACAACCTGTTCTAGTTAGGTGTTTCAAATAACTACTCCGGAATATGTTGTGTTATTCTGTTATATGACGTGTTGTAGTGTGTGTGGTGGCGCGGGGAGTGCCCCGCGCCACCCACGACGCCACCGACCTACTTCACCCACACACCCCGACAAACAACGCTTCAACTCTATAGATTACTACGTTCCGGACATATGAGCTATGGTATGCACGCTAGGTAACTGTGTGACGGAAAGAAAGTGTATGAATGATTGAGGTTCAGTATCGAATGTATGAGATGTCGTGGTGGGGAGTATGAGGGCTCCCTTTCGACTACCTGGTGGGTGTTCGGCGACATATGTCTGAGACGGCATCTTTACGCCACAAAAAATATTGAAACCGATGTATTGGCTGTCACAGTGGTAAAATATATTTTCGAATCATATTGACAGGTAATGGCTGTCACGGTAGTATCATGTATGAGGCGACATAATGAAACAACGTAAACCATTTAGACAAACACTAATCGACGGTGTGGACAAACGCGGTAAAAACGAATGTTGGTTATGGAAAGGTCCGAAAAGAAACGGGTATGGTAGAGCTACTCAAACGGTGAAATATGGACCTAACCGCAAACGAAGATTTTGGAGTGCTCACCGTGCCTATCTAATCTTCGTTGCAAAAAAGAAAGTTCCTGATGATAGCGTAGTGTGTCATGTTTGTGATAATCCACCGTGTTGCAACCCGAGTCACTTGGTAGTAACTAGTCAAAAATGGAATATGCATGATATGGCTAAAAAGGGACGCAAGGTTGTTTCTCGTGGTAATCACAACGGTTCAGCAAAGCTAACAGATAAACAGGTTGAGATAATCAAGAAGGCACTCAAGGCTCGCATAGTGTCAAGAACAGAGATACGAGATAGATTCAATATCAGCAAATCAGTAGTTTCCACTATAGTAAACTACACGTCGTGGAAACATATTCTACCCCTTAGCCCAATAGAGACGGTAAAAAATACCTGTCACCCTTCCCCTTTGTCGAAACGTCTACGCGCATCGATTCGAAAACATGGCATGACGGCCACTGCTAGACGCCTTCACTGGTCGGTAGGTAAGTTACGTAGGCTTGCATATCCGCTTGCACTTGGTTATGAATATCGGAAGGGAAAGATGTAATGATAGAAAAAAACACTTTGTATGAGCGTCGCATACGTTGTCCGTTATGTAATAGGAAGAAGCCCGAAAAACCGAAACTAAACGGAATCAACTATTCACCCGTAAAGTATAGGTGTAAGTGTGGATGTATCTACACAGTACGTAAGACTATGAAAATAGTTTTTGAAATAAAAGTAGTATAGGCGGTATTTCGCCTATTGACAGATTCGCGCTAGTCAGTATACTAAAGGTTGTGTTGATAAACCGAAATCATCGCAAGGTATCGAAAGGGGGTGAGTCCGATGTTCTAATCGTTCTTATTGAAAAAAAATATTTGATATATTTGATATGTTTGATATGTTTGATATGTTTGATATGTTTGATGTGGGTGATGGGTGTATTTGATGTTCGGGTCATTGCACCCATCACCGCTAATAACGCTTCAAAAAGAAACTATGTGAATAAAGAAAGTGTGTGAATGATGCTAACTCTAATCGCCGGTTTACTTGTAATCTCTTTGGAACTCATAGTGCTAGGAGCGATGTACCAATGACAAACCATCCTATCGTAATCGTGTTTGCGGTTACTACCTTGGTGTTCCTTCAAGGTTTCTGTTTCCTACTTGGCTTTTCAATCGGCCGTATGCTGGAACGGCGCAAGGCTAACCGAAAGCTAAAAGCACTTGAAACAGAACTGGCCGATATCAAGAAGGAGACACTAGACCTTCAAGACTTTCGGAATCGCGTATGCGAAACCTACAAGAACGAACCAAACTAGGAGTATAACGCCATGATATTAGCAATCGAGCTGACAATACTAATCGTACTCATTGCCGTTCTCTGTACCATTCTGGGGTATGAAGTCGGTAAGTCCGTATCGACAGTCAAATACACAATCGAAGAAGTAAAGTTTATTCATCGTTCCATTCCGCCACCGTTACCTAAGAAAGACAAGGAATCGAAC
>MUGD01000047.1 GCA_002900555.1 Thermoplasmata archaeon M9B2D
GGGATTTTGATTGTCCCATGATGAAAAATCACAGAACTTGCTGGTTTGAGGAACAGCAGAGGGTCTTCAGTTGTGTTTACGTTCATTTCTTTCGCGTGTTCATGGTAGGTTCTGGCAAGGCAGATAATCTTGCCGATACGTATATGTTTTGTACAGCCTTGAAACTGATAGTACACCATATGTGGGCAGCATAGAAACAGGTGTTAATAGGTTTTGTGAAATCTTCAGTTGTTGCCTCGCATCCAGATGAAAGGATAAGTATTATAACCATAGTTCATAATTACGACCTTGCTTGGTGGATAGTGATGCTATGGAGAGAGATCGATGAATAAGACTCTGATAGTGTTAGGTACGGGTATTTTGGGCGTTATAATTCTCTTACGGTTCATACCTATGGGTGCCGGATCAGATACAGCCCAATTGTTTAACCAAATATTAAACGTCCTTGAAATCGTTGTTTTCGTCATCACGGTTGCCGGTATTGTAAAACGAAGTTAACACCCGGTATCATTTTTTTTTTTTCTTTGCGTCTGTTTTCTGAATTTTCCTTCATTAATTTCTTTTGTGCACGTGGGAGAATCATTTTTGGTACTACACGTACAGAACGTGGGTAACTGGTGTACAACAACTCCTTAATAAGAAAACGAACAGAACGATGGGTACGGTGAGAGACAATGAACGCCTTATTGGTCAAAGCATTGAAAAACGGATTTGACATGAGCAAAGAAGATGCGATAGCGCTTGCGCTAACCGTCCAGAAGGTATTTAAAAGAAATAAGGAGATTGAGGATATGTCGCTTCATAAGGACATCCGATCGATTTTCTATGAGTTACACCAGAAAAACCTGCTTTGCCTTCGACGTGAAGAGATTAGTGAGAAGGGCAAATCCGTGCGGAAGTACTATTGGTCGATTAACATCGATGGGATTCGTGCTGAGGCCTGCCGCAGACCTGTTGAAGAATCTCCATATGAGATTTATAAAAAAATCCCTGAAAACGCCTGGCTTTTACGGTCATGTAACACCTAGAATTTTCCTGCAGGTTTTGTCTTCTTTTTTTTTTAATCAGTCGTTCTATCTAGGGATATCCTCCGATTTTCAGGCTCGGGTCCCCAAGAAGGACATGGGTTTGAACGATCTTTGCATCATATCGATTCGTATCAACCGGGAAGGTATGGACATAGCCGGTAACCACGTTGGAATAGGTCTCTCCAAGAACCATCAGAGTTTCTTGGTTATACAAACGGAAGAACTCCACTTCGAACCATCCATCAGCACCTTGGATACAGTCAGGGATACCATCGTTATTACCGTCACCGATGTTCACGCCGCCATATCCGCTACTTCCCATGGATGCGATTGCACCGCCACGAGCCTTGACAAAGACCCAGGACCAGCATTCAGGGACCCATTTGTATTTCCAAAATGATCCATAATCCAATGGGTCTTGTGAGAAGAACTGCATTTTCTCCTCAAGAAGTCCTTTGATGAAATTGATTGGTGCGACATCGTATTCACTGTTGTGGCATCCACCAACCATGAGAATGGGATACTTGTTCCTGTTGGTGAGGATGAGAATGTTTGTATTCTTGTAGTTTCCCACCCATGTTTTGTTATCTTCATTGGTATGGGTCGCCCACATCTGCGGGCTTCCATGACCACAGAAATAGAGAAACCCACATCCCGTGCTGATTTCAGAGTGGATTGTTCTTGGTGTGAGATTCTGCAGGGACGCCCAGATTCGTATGGGGGCATATTGCGGCATGTACTCGAGGGCTTTGTCGGTGGCGACCTCTCCTTCGTTATAATTTGTTCCCCCCTCCCAGTTTTTGTCAAACGTGTCACCACCAACGACCACCATTCTGTTGAACCATTCACTCCCCTGGGTGGTATTCTCATAGGTGATGATTTTATCGACCATCGTTTTCACTTCTGTTTTGAACATGCATGCTAATCGTCCGACATGCACATCTGGTACCATGTCAACGATATCCTCTTGTTGATGCCACTCTGGCCACGGCCATTCTGCAAACAGGTCGTCATCGTCTGTATCCCAACTGGAGAAACTGCCATTTGCAGTGTACAGGTCTGCGAAGTACAGGTCACACGCAAAATGCAGTTCTTCATAGAGACCTCCTGCGTCGGTCTGAAGGTTACTGTATCGCCCTGGCAGTTGTCTAAAGCTACCGACAAGCATCACATAGGTGATGTTCCAGGTTTCTTTTGCATTTTTTATGAAATATTTTATTTGTTCTGGTTTGTCTCGACCTTCAGGAGTGAAATAGGTGCCAGAAGAAATGTTTTCAAGTGTGACTAGTTTTGTTTTGATCCCATGGCTGTTCTTATGTGTGATAAGTGGTTCGAGCAACGATGCATAGGGATCATAGCAGATGATGACCATATCATAGGAATCGGTGGGTGAAGGAAATGGGTCTGTTGGGGGCTGGTAGGTGATCGTAATTGAGATGGACTGGATTGATTGGATGCAGTCCTGGGTAGGGTTGTATCGCACTGGGTGAAGCTGGACGGTCAGAAAGGTCGAAAGGATGTTTTCCTTGTTTAGACCTCCTGTGAGTCGATAGGAATACCAGCTCTCAGGGAAAAACTGATCCTTTGAATAAATCTCGCTATTTTCCAATGGATGCCTGGGTTGCTGTCCGGTGTAGAAGGGAATTGGTGCTGATGCAGGTCTTATTTTCTGTCTGAGAAAAACTTCAGATAGTCCTGATACCGTACAAGAGAAATCCGTTATTGTTGCGCCGAACGGAAGCATAACCGTGGTCATTACAAGTGGGAGTATTGGTTCGCCGGGAGTGGTTCGATATCCAGTGGATTCTGGTACATGTATGGTTGCATACTCGTCCTTCTGTCCTACTTCTGGAGGCGAGAACTGATACATCATTGTAATTATATGAGGCGATGATTCTGTGGTTTTTTTCGTTTGTAGTATCCCTGCTGACATACTGACGGCAACAAGGAGGATTATCGTAAGTATGCTTCCTATAAAGATAAATTCTTTTTTCTTCATATGTAACTCCCCTTTGTCTGTTGGATATTTAACACTTCGATGTTATAAATACCTTTTGTTTCTCTTCTAGTCAATTTTTATCCATAAGGTTAAATACCTCATGTCCATATTCCACCCCAACGGTTCGAAGGAAACAAAGAACCGAAGATATAAACAAAGGAAGTATATAATAATGGAAAGAAAAGATAGATCCGATCGTGGTGGTCGGGATTATGGCGCACCTCGTGAAATGCATGATGTCACATGTGCAGATTGCGGTAAGGAAACCCAAGTTCCGTTCAAACCAGATGGTAACAGACCAGTCTACTGCCGGGATTGTTATCAGAAGCATCGGCCAAAGAGATTCTAAGTAGAGATATATGTCAAGGATCGTTTGATTGTGGTTTTTTCTTTTTCTTTTTTTTGGAGAAGGAAAAACTACTTTTTTCTCTTTTTTTTTATTAGTGTTTTGTAAAAATCGTACAGTTCCTTGTCTTGATTTGTCCAGTTCATGGGTTGACGCGCTTGCAGGTCCCCGTTTGATGAGATCGCCCATTGCGATGTTGTTTGTGTCATGCCAACCTCTGTGCCGTAGTAGATGATTGCGGGTTGAGGCAGTGAAAATTGGATGGCTGCCGCGGTTTTTAGTTTTTCCTTGTCGTTATTACAGCTGAAGAGGAAACGATCCATATCGTGATTGTCCAGGAACGTTGGTAAGAAAAAATTTTTGGGGAAGGATGCATAGTGATGCTCTAATTTTCTGCGTAGTCTGTTTTCAGAGGTTTTTTGGTCTGTGACATAGTTTTTTATCAGCTCTTGGACTTTGAAGTCCAGGACGCCGTCCAGTTCCCCGATGTATTCCTGAAACAAGCGATCTGATGATGCTCCGGAGAGCCATTTGAGGAGTTTATGGCGTACTTGAATGGTGCGGAGATTCTGTTTTTTTATACCCATCATCCAGGCTTCTCCGATGAGGGCTGCATGCGGGAACTGGTCTTTGATTTCATGGTGAAAGCGTCTCCAGAACCTGTGGGAGGGGCCGATCACGTGGTCGAGGCGAAACCCGTCCAACCCAAGGCTAAGCCAGTAAGTTGCGGCGTTTATGATATGCTCGCGAGTCGGTGGGTTGTCTAGGTTTAGTTTAGGGATTTCTTGAACGCTTAGGAAGCAGAGGTAGTGGTCTGGCCAGTCCGTGAAATAGAACCAGTCGTTGTAGGGGCTGTTTTTGTCGTGTTGTGCCTGCTGGAAAAACGGATGCTTGGTTGAGCAGTGGTTTGGGACAAAGTCTGCGATGATATGCAGGTCATGGGTATGTGCTTGGTGTATGAGCTCTTTGAGGTCTTCTAGAGTTCCATAATGGGGATCGACCTGGTAGAAATCTGTGATGTGGTACCCATGGTACGCGGAGGTCTGGTAAAACGGGGATATCCACAGGGTCGTCACACCAAGATCAAGGAGATAGGGGAGCTTATCAATGATTCCTCTGATGGTCCCTCCTACAAAGACTGGTTGGTTCCAGTTCTCTGGTGATGAAAACCCAGCGAATCGGTCGATGAAGATATGGTAGATGACGCTGTTTTGTATCCAATCTGCATCATTCATCGGCGAACGGATGGGTTTGGGTCTTTTTTAGTGTTATGTTTTGTTTACGAGTTCACAGGTGGTTTTCTTTATATGCTCTGAGTGGATTCGTTAGTAGATGAGTGCTATGACGGAAGAGAATCGTATTCACCATGTCGCTGTCGAGTGTACAAGTGAGCATCATGCGGATTTGTTTTTTTCAACGGTCCTTGGTCTTCCGAAAGTAAAAAGTACGGTGCTTTCAAAAGAGCTGTCCGCTGCGATTTTTAGGAGTCCTAAGGAAGTTCGTTTCGTCTTTTACGACGACGGTATCACCCGGTTCGAGGTGTTCATTGCTGATGGATCGCAAAAGCCAACCTTTGCCCATATCTGCCTAACGATTGCTGATACAGATGATTTTGTTGCTCGCTGCAAGCAGCAAGGGTTGGCACCCTTCTTTGTTGAGAGAAACGGAAGGCAGTTGTTGTTTGTACGGGATTTCTGTGGGAATTTGTATGAAATAAAGTAATCGTCGTTATTTGTTGGTTTTTTTCTCAGAGAGGATTTCTCGGATTGGGATGTATGCGAGCAGTGCACCGATAAAGGCAAAAACAAGTAATCCAGGCCACCATGGTGCTGTATCGAAGAATGCGAGGTGGATGCCAAGGACGATGAGGACTGCGATGACAACGCCCATGAGCGCTTCTCCTGCGACAAGCCCAGCGGTGAACAACAGCCCTGTGCGTATCGCGTTTTCTTTAGGGGTTACATCTGTTTGTTTGATGGCAAGTTCCCAGTCGCTGAGTTCCTCTTGTTCTGCGCTTCCGTATTTTTTCTCTAGGACAGTATCGGTAAGAGCACGGATTCCACCGCCGATGAAGATTGGGACAGAGAGCGTGAAGGGAAGGTAGATCCCGATTGCGACAGGGAGGACCGGGAGATTGATAAGGATGAGGACCAAAGCAAGCACTGCACCGGCGACTACGTAGGGCCACAGCATGTTTCCGCCAAGTACTCCTTGGACGATTCCTTTCATAAGGAACGCCTGTGGTGCAGGCAGTTTCGTACTGCCGATAGTGAATGCTTGATGGAGCACCCCGATGACGATTCCGACCGTGGCGGAGATGGCAAGCACGCCGAAGATCATGGAGATCTGTAGTTTCTTTGGTGTTGCCCCGATCATCTGACCGGATGCCATGGTCTGTAGAAGATCTCCGGAGATTGATCCGCCGATGCAGACGACTGCGGAGATGAAAATAACGACCGCCATTCCCTGCGTCCCGGTCACTCCAAGTCCAAGCATAAGCAGGCTGACGATAAGCAGGATGGTAACGGTGACTCCTGAGATGGGGCAGTTGGAGGAGCCGACAAGGCCGGTGAGGTATCCGGCAAGAGCGCTTGCGATGAACGCAAGAAAGATAGTGAGAATCGCCATGAGCAATGAAACGCCTATGAGACCTGAGAGGATTTGGTACAGCACAAAGATTGGTATCGTCATTGCTCCTATGGCAAGAAAGACAAGTTTGTAGTTGAGATCCTGTTCAGTACGTTTTTCTGTCTTTGTTCCCTGTTTTTTGAATCCAAGGACTGCTTCTTTGACGCTGTCGACGAGGTTTGTTCGTATTGAGTACACCGCCCAGAGACCGCCGATAAGCATTGCTCCGACGCCAATGTATCGTACCTGCTCGCTCCATACCTTGTAAAACCCGCCTATCAGGGGACCAAGCCCACTATATTCCGTTGTTGCTTCTGGGAGGCCTGATACCAGGATGAGCAGTGGTGCGATGATGACCCATCCAAGGAGCCCTCCAACGAGGACGTATGATGAGATGCGTGGTCCGATGATCCATCCGACCGCAAGAAGCGCCGGTGATGTGGTGGTTCCTGCGTAGAACCATGCTTCGCGTTCCTCTCCAAAGATAGCGTATTTTCCGATGCTGACGATCCCGTCGATGGTGTCACGGAAGAGGTTAAGAGCGAGTTGTCCGAATTTGAAGAGCGCGGCAGTGAGAGCCCCGACTGCCAGCCAGATCCCACTCACATGGTCTTTCTGCTGGGTTTGTTCTCCACCGACAGTGGTTGTCAGGACTGCTGCGACCGCGATTCCCTCTGGGAAGGGGAGGTCTGTTTTTACGACCAGTGCCCGTCGGAGGGGGACCATCCAGAAGACACCAAGCATTCCTCCGATGAGCGCGATGAAGGTTGTTTCCAGGTAATGTATCTCTGTCCATGCGCCAAGAAGGATAAGGGCAGGAATGGTGAAGATGACGCCTGCGGCGATGCATTCGCCTGCGGAGGCACCCATGGTTGCGATGTTGACCTCAAGGATTGTTGGTTTGAACGGTTTCATCAGGGCAAGTGCCATAACTGCGCCTGGGATGATGGCAGAGACCGTCATTCCAGCATACAGCCCGAGGTACGCGTTTGCTGCTCCTAGGACGATTGCAAGGAACGTTCCTACGAGGACTGCCTTTATCGTTAACTCTGGTATGGTTTTCTCTGCAGGGATAAATGAGGGGAAGTTCTCTCTGTCCATTTTATTCAAACTACTCTATAAATATAGTGTTGTGGGTATTAAAAGGTAATTGATGTCGAGATGCATTTCTTAGGAGGGCGGGTAATGGAATGTTGGGTCTCCGACGATAACGGTATCACCGATGCTTACTGTTCCTATCATCGCCTCGGCAAGGGTTGTTCCGCTAAGAAGCTTAGGCATGACGTTCTCAAGGAAACTGACTGGCTCTAAGAATCCATTTTGGGAGAGAAGCCCAAGGGCCATGACCTGCACTGAGGCACTCGTAAAGATTTTTGAGCCATACCAGCATGCATCGATGCTTGGGTCAAGGTGGTTGTTGTCTGTTTGGTTAGACCACCAGCCTGCGACATAGCATCCGTCTGCTCCAAAGAACGGTGTCTGTAGGGTATTGAGATAGTCTGCGGTGAACCATCCCGTGTTTTTTTGTCTGTGTACATCGGTTCCTGCTGGGTTTGAATGCCCGTGTACAAAACAGGCGCTGGTGGGCGTGGTATAGGCAGCTAGGATTTCTGATTCTGTTGCATCCTCGGTGTAGATAAGGGTCGCCTGTGCGCTGAGCTGTTGGTAGAGTGTCTTTGAGTTGGCGTTTAGCGTGGAGCTTTCCATGGCATGGATCGTTTTTGGGTAGATGGTGTGTCGTTGGGTAGCGAATTTTTCAAAAGCAAAGAGGAGTAATGATTTCTTCTGCTCGTAAAGGAGTGTATGGGTTGGGTAAAGGAGGGATATGCAGAGGTGAATAACAGAGGGTTTGCATAGGATGCCTTGGTCAGTTGTTTCGTAGGCTGTGATGTTTCCGAGTGTTGCCCAGGGTAGCGTGCTGGGTTGTTCGAGGTAGTCGCTGTCTCCTGCTAGTGCGGTGTTGAGGTCCTCTCCGACCATGAGGCAGGCTTTCAGTGGATAGGTTTGGTAGGTGGTTTCTATGATTGTATCGATGTGTTGGTAGGTGTTTTCTTTTTCTTGAAGGCTGATGAGTTGGGAGTTCCAGCCAAGGTCGGTTTTGACTGCGATACGATAGGTCAGAATTGCAGCATGGATGTCGCTATCATCGCTGTACTGGGGGGAGAGAATGATGAGGAGGTCTGGGTTGTTTTGCAGGTCAGTCATCTCGTATATGGGTGTCTTTTGTGCAGGGATGGAAAAGAGAGACGGCTGGCTAATGAAGAGAAACACAAGGATGCTGAACATGGTACGTCTTGTGCTGTGTGTCGTCATCTCCTCCACCTTCGTAAAATCGTTATACTCTTTTGTTTTTTCTATATAAACATTATATGTTATACTGTTAATTTTATACTATATAAAAATATCATGTAATTCTACTAGAAAATCATACTTCCAAAAAGGGAAAATGCCCGGTCACACGAAAAGGGGAGAAAAGCAAGAGAAAACCTGCCCTATGACACAGGGTTTTTCCGTATGCATCCTTTATTTCAGGAGTTTCTTTGCTGTTTTAACGATATGTGAGGTGCTCAATCCGTATTTCTCAAAGAGCTCATCAGGCTCCCCTGATTCACAGAACATATCCTGCACACCTATCCGTTTGAACGGCACCGCGGCTTTGCTTTCTGCAAGAATCTCACTGACCGCGCCTCCAAGACCCCCGATCACCGAATGTTCTTCGGCCGTCACGATAGCGTTGGTGTCCCGTGCGCACTTCAACACCAGTTTCTTATCAAGCGGTTTGATCGTATGCATATCGACGACACGAACCGATACGTTATCCGCTGAGAGTTTCTCTGCTGCGTCCACGGCCTGGTCCACCATCGTACCACAGGCGATGATGCTAAGGTCGGAACCGTCTCGTACTATGAATCCCTTCCCTATCTGGATGTCCTTGATGTCCTCTTTTTTATACAGCAGAGGCGCGTTAGCCCGTCCGATACGGGCATACATCGGGCCTTTCGTTGTCGCCATTAGTTCGACGAGTCGGCGGGTTTGCGTCGCATCGCTTGGTGCAAGAACCGTCATGTTCGGCAGCACCCGCATCAATGTGAGATCCTCGATCATCTGATGGCTTGCCCCATCCTTACCGACACTGATCCCACCATGGGTCGCGAAAATCTTCACGTTAGCCTCGGAATAAGCGACATCGATACGAATCTGGTCGTAGACCCTGCCGGTCGCAAACACGGCAAAGGTGCTGGCAAAAGGGATTTTCCCACAGGACGCAAGCCCCGCTGCGACAGAGATCATGTTTGCTTCGGCAATCCCCATCTCAAAAAACCGTTCAGGATATTTTTTCGCAAATAAGATTGTCTTGGTTGACTTTGAAAGGTCCGCGTCTAGCACGACGATATTACGGTGCTTTCTCCCAAGCTCCACAAGGGTCTCGCCATAGGCGTCCCTGGGATTCGCCATCTCTTTTTTGGTCATACCAGTGCCTCAAGTGCCTTTTGGGCGCCGTCGAGTTCCTTCATCGCAAGCTTATACTCCATCTCATTTGGAGGAACACCATGGAAGTCAATGTTATTTTCCATAAAGGATACGCCTTTTCCTTTCACGGTGTTTAGAATGATCATGGTCGGTTGGTTCTTCTGCTCACTTGCAACAAGTAATGCATCGATGATCTTGCCGATGTCATGTCCGTCCACTTCCAAGACATACCACCCAAAGGAGCTCCATCGGTCACGGACCGATTCAAGACGCAGGACGTCTTCTGTGCTTCCATCGATCTGCATGAAATTTCTGTCGATGAGCGCTGTGAGGTTGTCTAGTTTGTAGTGAGATGCTGAGGTCGCTGCCTCCCAGATCTGCCCTTCGTCCGTCTCACCGTCCCCAACCATGACGTAAACGCGGTAGTCTTTTTTATCAAGTTTCCCTGCTAACGCAATCCCCAGGGCAAACGAAAGCCCATGGCCAAGGGATCCTGTTGATGCCTCCACGCCTGGTATATATCGACAGACAGGATGGCCTTGCAACATGCAATTGATCTGTCGAAGCATCTGCAGTTCTTTGACATCGAAATATCCACATTCCGCCAACACTGCATACAGGGTCGGAGCAGCGTGGCCTTTACTTAAAACAAAGCGGTCCCTTTTCGGGTCGCATGGGTTTTTCGGAGTATGTCTCATGTGATGAAAATATAAAGCAACGATTGCCTCAACAGCAGAAAGAGAACCACCAGGATGCCCTGATTTCGCCTTGTAGAGCATTTCGATGACATGCTTTCGTATTTTTACAGCAGTAAGGTTTAGCTTCCTGATATATTCTTCATCGTGTTGCTTCAACGGTTCGCCCCGCCCAGTTAACAGAGATTAAGATAGAACCCCTGAATGATTTTTTCATGTAAATACTTTTTGTAAAAATCTACAAAGATTGTATGTCTGACTATCTCCGCTATGCTTCTTCCTTTATTCGCTGAGGTGTTTTTTTCGTATGGTATCGTGAGAACAGATACAGGTCATGATAGATTTCTGGTCTGATGTCTCGGAGAACCGGTCGTCGAGCTCGTGCTTGTTCAAGAAGTTTGAAGTTGATGTCACAGGTAATCATACTTTCTTTGAAATAGGGTGCCTTGATAAGGAGGTTGCCTAAGGGGTCGTAGATCTGGGACCCTGCCCAATACACCAGGTCTTCTTGGTTGCCTGCGAGGTTGCAATACCCAAAAAAGACTGTATTTTCTAAGGCACGTGCTGGAAGCAATGTCTCGAAGTATTGTCGTGTCACCGACGGTGATGCAGAGATGCAGATGATCAGGTCTGCTCCTTGTAAGGTGAGTGCCTTTGATAGTTCTGGGAAGAACAGATCGTAGCAGATAAGTAGGCCGACCGTCCCAAAGGCGGTGGAAAAAACAGGCAGGTCCTCTCCCTGGTCAAAGAAGAGTTTCTCTTCGAATGGACCTGCGTTTGGCAGAAACCATTTTTTGTATGCATTCACGGTGCCGTCCGGATGGATGAGTATGGATGCATTATAGATGAGTCCGTCGACCTTGTCGTCTTTGCATGGCATGCCAAAGACAAGAAAACAGTGGTGAGCTTTTGCGAGGTGTTGCAAACGTTTGACGGACGGCCCGGTGAGTGGCTCTGCAAGGTCCCTGAATTCGTCTTTGCAGCGGTCTCCAGAAAGGAAATATTCGCCAAAGACGTACATGTCCGCGTTTGTTTTTTTGACGTAGTTCTCCATGGTGTGGAGATTTTTTGTTTTATTTCCTATTGTTGGTCGTGCGGAGATAAGAGCAAGTTTCATGGCAGCACCTCGGTGCGGTATTGGTTTTGATGGTATAATAGTTATTGATGGACCACGTGGTTTTTGTTTTATAATTTTATGAAAAAGCGGCAAAAGAAGCACAAAATATATATACTATAAAATATAAAACTGTTTATATTAAACAACTATGGGGGCGAAGAATGCCGCTTATCACGCTACATGTACTCACAAAGGCAATTCAACGGAGGCTTAACATAAGCGAACCAGAAGCACGGGGTTATGCAGAAATCGTCATGGACATGTTCGGCTACGACGACTGCATTATCGATAACATCCTTGACCATGCTGAACGACGTCTGTTCTACCGACTGGAATCCGAAGGGATTCTTAGTACCCGCCGAGAAGAAGCCATTCTTAGCGATGGAACCAACTGGCGGATCCGATATTGGCAATTTCAGAAAAAAGTAATATTCTCAACCGAGCCAAAGAAAAAAATCAAGGCAACGGTCCAGAAAAGTAAACCCCGCCCCTCATATGAGCCTCATACCATTTACTCTTCCCTGCCTGAGACAGCGTGGACCACCAGAAAAACACACTTCATATGAATATCCCCGTAGGGTGGTCCTCTTCCTCTTTCTCATTCGTCGCAGCGACATACATCTTTTTAACAGAAACATGATATCAACCATGTCGTCATATGAAAAACGATATCGATATTGCCCGGTCAGTCCCACTACTTCCCATAGAAGAGATTGCAACCAACGCAGGACTAAAGGAAGACGAGTACGTCTGCTGCGGACAGTACAAAGCAAAAGTATCACTTGATGTACTCACACGGCTAAAACAGCAGAGGCACGGCAAGCTTATTTTAGTCACAACCATAAACCCGACCGCAAGTGGCGAGGGAAAAACAACCGTGACCATAGGACTTGCCCAAGCATTAGCGCAATTAGGAAAAAAAACCATGCTTGCGATCCGTGAGCCATCCATGGGGCCCATCATGGGGAAGAAAGGAGGAGCCACCGGCGGAGGGTACTCACAGGTGCTTCCCATGGAGGACATCAACCTGCATTTCACTGGAGACATGCACGCGATCACCAGTGCGCATAACCTGCTAGCCAGCCTCCTTGATAACCATATTCACCATGGGGATCTCTTTCATATTGACCCACGGTTCATCGTCTGGCCCCGGGTGCTTGACATCAGCGACCGAGCGTTACGAAAAGTCGTGGTTGGATTGGGTGGCCCATCTGACGGTGTTCCTCATGAGATAGAGTTTTCAATCACACCAGCATCAGAGATCATGGCGGTCCTATGTCTCTGCAAGGACCTCCAGGATCTCAAACATCGACTCAGCCGCATCATCGTTGCCTACACCTATGACAACAAACCGGTAACCGCTGCTGATCTAAAAGCGGTCGGTGCCATGACCGTGCTTCTGAAGGATGCCATCAAACCAAATCTCGTACAAACCATCGAAGGAGTTCCTGCGTTTGTCCACGGCGGTCCCTTTGCAAACATCGCACATGGGTCCAACAGCCTGATAGCGGACATGATGGGGTTACGGCTTGCTGATTATTTCGTCACCGAGGCGGGATTTGGCTCTGAACTAGGAGCTGAGAAATTCTTTGACATCGTCTGTCGAACAGGCAACCTCGTCCCGGATGCGGTGGTGCTGGTAGTAAGCATCAGAGCGTTGAAACGACACGGGGAGGGAAGCGATAGCAGCGCTCTTCAAAAAGGACTTGGAAACCTTGAAAAACACCTCGAGAACCTCTCATGGTTTCAGGTCCCTGTCATCGTGGCAATCAACCTGTTTACAAGCGATGCCGATGAGGAACTTGATGTTGTTGAGAAGTTCTGTTCGACAAAACAGGTTCCCTGTGCCGTGGTCGATGTCTGGGGCAAGGGTGGGGACGGCGGCATTGAACTTGCAGGCAAACTCATTAGCCTAATTCATAACACACCAACCCGCTTCACCTATCTCTATGACCTTGACCTCCCTGTGAAAACAAAGATCGACATCATTGCAAAGAAGATGTACGGGGCGGACCGGGTCGGTTATTCGGTCAATGCAGAATCCGACCTAAAGCTCTGCATGGAACTTGGATTGGACACACTTCCAATCTGCATCGCAAAGACTCCCTACTCTCTGTCTGATGACCCTCTCCTGCTTGGCAGACCAACAGGGTTTAAAATAACGGTCCGAGACATTAAGTTCTCAGCTGGGGCAGGGTTCCTGGTGCCGATGACCGGAAAGATTACCACGATGCCTGGTCTCCCACCACGGCCTCAATCAGAGTTTATGGATATTGACAAAAACGGCAACATCAAAGGGTTATCCTAGACAAGTCCCTGCGATTATAATAATATAGGCTTTGCGTTTTTATTCAATATCCTGCCCTTTCAATAACAAAAAAAGGTGTAGAATGTCAGGTGTGAACCACCTGACGTTCCACTTTATCACAGGATGGTGCTTCTTCAAGTTTTACTAAATTGCCACCAGGCTTCCAGGTCTGTCTCATCATTCGTTCTGAGGATGTTTCCTTCGGGGTCTTGGAACGCTGCGTACACACGATACAAACCAGATCCATGGGTCAAATCTGATGCTCTCACCTGTCCATTGAAGATGGTGTCAAGTCCCAGTTGACTACTACTGTTAATGGTCCGTGGTGTGGTCTCATTGACCGTGTCATTATCCACGATCCAGCTCTCCAGAGTCTCATTGTAATACTGCACCTGCATCAACAAATATCCGTTGATATCCGTAGACCCAGTGTTCATGATCTTTGACTGGTTCCGGTAATAAATCACCAGCTTCGGCGGGTATGAAAAAATGAAATCTTTTGAATATACGCTCACAAATTCATTCCCTGTCGGTGCTGTTCCGCTGATATCCCTGCCGCTCCGCAAACATAATTTAGTCAGTCCTGTTGTGTTAATCCAGGTGAGATTAGTCAGGGAAATCGCGTTATACCCACTTATGAGATCTGCGGTGTTCAGTGATCCTCCGTTCCCTAGATAACAAGTTTTATCGTAATCACCGGGTTGTACGGGATCATGGGGATAGGTTGGTTGACCATTTTGAATTGTGATGTCGAAATCCGCTGTCGAATAATCAGTTCTCTTGTAGAGGGAGAGGGTTGCGTTGTCAAGATACGCATTTGAGGGCAACGAGGACGTGTTGAAATGTACGAACCCTCGATAGATGTACGAGGTGGTCTTGAATTTATACTGTCCGATAGTGATGAAATCCGCTGCATACACCGTGAGCGTCGGATCAATCGCCACCGGGAACATCATCGTATTCAAATCAGTGACCTTCAACCCGGAAAGCAGATAGGTGTTGCCGTTAATATGGATGATGCGATAGGTGAGTTTGTGTCGCATAGACTCGTTGTTCATCTCATAGACTTCACCAAGCGGCAATGCGCATCTGAACTGCCCGAGGACATCCCTGAACTCAACCCCTATGTCAGAGATGGTGACATTCCCATCAAGCACCCCAGAACCATTGTAGAGGTTAAGGCTCTGGTAATCTAGTTTGGTGATGAATACAAGATAGGAGCTTGCATCGTTAAGCCCATACTGTGATGGAGGGTGGTTCTGTAACATGGTCTTTGTCGTGTTACTCAAGATGATTTCTTCCTTAAGTCCGGTATTGCCGTAGCTCCAGATCACATCGGCTCCGGTGAATACACCTGGATATGTGATGGAATAGTCATTGGTTTGGCCTTGGCTGCTTTGCACGTTCTGCAGGTACTGGTACGTCCAGTTGCTCTGGGGATCAACATAGCCGACACCCACCAGTTTACTTCTGATAGCATGGATAGTGGGATCATCAGAACGGTTGTAGGTGAACGCTACAGGCCAGTCAAGCTGTGCATTGGATTTGAAATACACGCCGTACAACCCACGATCATTTCCACTCCGATATCCATAGACGTACGCTGGATGATCACCAGTGAGCGAACTAAAGGTAGCGTTAATTGGTATCCACGTCCCATTCTCCCCTTGGTAATTCACAGGTCCGGTAGAGACCTCCAGGATGTTCTGTCCCGTGATTGCATCATAGTACTTATCCCAAGTGAGCCCCCGTGCAACCACCATATAGTTCTCTGGCGGGTTTGGTGGATCCGTGATGTTAATGTAATCATCACCCGTATAACTGTTCTGAAGGGTGGCGATGCTCATGGAGGCATCCGCAGAGACATGGAAATGATGCCCACTGCTACTGTTGCTGTTGTTGGAGTGATCCATCGCCCAGAGAGTATAATTGTACTGACCGGCCAGCCAAACATCCATAAAGACGTATTGGTAGGAATCCCCTGTGACATGCGTCATCGTGTAATTCCCGTGTGTTTCATCCGGGTACGTAATGTTCACGTTCACGGTATTAACGCCGGAACCCGTATCAGTCACGTTCGCGGTAATCGTCAGGTTGTACCCGAAACCCACGGTAGACGGTGATGCAAAAACCCCTATAATCTGCGGATCAAAGTCTATGGTGATTGTTCGCGTCTCAGTCTGGCTCATGTTTCCCGAGGTGTCCACCGCATGCCCGTAAAACAAATAATCTCCCTCTGTCAGACCCGTGAAATTATGATATAGCCTGAAGAGCCCGTTGTTGTAAGAGGCGTTGATCTCCTCACGGGATACGGCTCGGTTGTAGAGCTGCAGCTCATCAAGCATCCCCGCAAAATAACACCACCCTGAAGTCTGCCCATCATACGCAAGACACGTATGTTGCGTGTTCGTAATGTTATAGGAAGAGATCCACTTGCTTTTCGTATCAAAAACACCATCGACATACAGGGAATAATACCCGTCATCATGCACATATGCGAGATGATGCCAGTCTCCATCTGTCACATCAACAGTCCCCTCTACCTCCACATACTCCTCTGATGATTGAGCCGCATAAAGATACGCGCCGTCAACAACACCAAAACCATATCCCTTCCAGTCCTCCTGTCCAGGCTGGTTCGTCAGAATCACCCCGTTCCCTTGATAAGAGGAGACATCGCTTTTCTCCCAGACCATGAATGTGAAATCCCCCGTCCCCAGATCAAGGCTGCTGCTGTTTCCAAGATCCACGTAATCCGCTTCTCCGTTGAACAGTACCCCGTTTCCATACCTCCCTGCTCTGATATTTTCAGGATTCATGGTACTACAGAATCTCCCGAAGTTCCCATAGCTGGAGTTATCATAGACTCCTGTCGTATTGTACACGTCCATAGGCCAGTAGCCCTTGAGGCTGCAGTTCCAGTCGATGAACGCGGAGGTGCTCAGAGGATCAAGAACAGTGACATTCACCATCACCCAGTTCCGATTCTCAATCATATTATGGGGCGGAGTAGGAGAGTCAAAATAAAGCAAGGGGACGATCATGGAGAAGTTCCCTGAGGTGCTGTTGGTGTTGTTCTCTATGTCGGTCACCCAGATCGTGAAGTTAAAGTATCCGTTTTGTGAGGTGTTCCCCATAGTGTAGATGAAGATGTTGTCTACGACCTCCGTCATGGTATAATTCCCTGTGGTGCCGTTCGGGGTGGTGATGTTCACGGTGACACTGGACAGGTTTCTATCCGTGGCTATGATTTCCGCGATGATGGCCGCCTCTGAATTAGGGGGGAGCACCCCTGGTCCTTGCACAGAGGGGATCTCTGGAAGCACAGGTTCGGAGGAGATACGCAGGATGACATAGTCAACATCAATGTTGTTTTCACTGTCTTTGACTGTTAAAGTGACGTTATACACGCCCTCCACGTCAAAGGAGTGGTTGACGATGCTTTCATAGGAGATGGTGCCATCGTCGAAATCCCAGGTGATGTTGGTGACGGTGTTGCCGGTTTTAGCCTTGGAGGTATTGCGGAAGGATATCACCGTGTTTGGTGCTGCACCATGGTAATAACTTAGATTGAAATCGGAGTCAAGATCGGAGACACGCACATGGATAAAGGTACTTCCCGTTAGCTGGGTGGCTTCATCGGTGACGTTGAAGGTGACGTTATAGACCCCCAGGTCTGTGTAGGTATGGGTCGGGTTCTGCTCTGTGCTGTGTCTGGATTGTGATTGATCATGGAAGTCCCATTCAAATAGATGGGATTGCCCACCGGAGAGCAGCCCGTAGAATTGATGAGACGAACCGTTCACCACGTGGATTACTCGTTCTTGATGGGTTTGCTGTTGCTTGGAGATACTACACCAAGGTGTGACCTGTACTTCTAAGATTTCAGAGTAACCAGATTCGTACGGATGCCAGAGTGTTGAATATTCATCGTAGGCCTTCACACTGATTTGATGGCGCCCCAATATTGAATATCGGTGAGTTTTGTTGAAGTAGTCTGTATCACTTAACGAAGTAGGTGTATAGATGTTTGGAAATGTATCGTAATTCCAGAACCATTTCTGACCGATGCGATCATTGTTCGGATCAGGTGACGTAGAATTCCAATAACCTTTTTGCCATCGTTTAACTGATATTGGACCATCTGGCTTGGTTGGAGTGATAGGAGGATCATTACCCCGGGGCTTAAGAAACATGCTGTTTGATGTTTCTGTTTCCTCCGGGGTATCATATAGATGTGGCCAGATGATGACATCTATTCTTCCTGTGGAATTATACAACTTGAGTGTGAGTGTGTGGTACCCCGCGGGTTTATCTGGCGGAAGGGTGACATTGATTGTGTAATTAATCGTCTCGTCTGTTACGATGTAGTCTTGTGTCATGGTATGTGCAATGGTATAGGGGAAAAAATCTCGTCGTAATTCTGCTTTTATGCGTACCATGTCGTGTGGTAATATTGATTGTATCGGCATGGTTGCGGTGATGGTGTCCAACTCACTGTCCTTGTCATCTGGTGAATCTGTTCTGGTGTAGGTTATGGTTCCATCAAACTGGCAGTCTGGATTGACTGTGAAATATTTCGTCACGTTCCATGCCATTTCGAATGTCACGTTTGTGTCGTTTCGATCAATGTACTGAAGTGAATCACCTTCGGTGTAATTTTCACCTACCTGGTGATGTCCACCCCATTTTCCGCTGTTTTTTCCGCTTTTTTCGAACAATATTGTATCACACACATCGTTCCAGACAAAATCCTCCGCTGCTACAGGAATGAACAGTGGCGCCTTGGCAGCAAACCCATATAAATAATCTGTTTTTTTTTCGTAGTTAGTCTGGCGTTCGATTTCCTGGAGAATGGGTTTAATGGTAAGGAGTCTGTTTGTGATCAACCCAAAAGTATGTTTCACGTTTGGTGGATAATGGAAGCCAAGCTGATCAAAACCGATCCAGGCGATAAAATTATATTTCCCTGGGCCGGTACCCTGCGGGTGGCTGTCGACGTAATGCTGGGCGCCTCGCATCCCGTACTCCTCCCCGGTAGTGAATAGAAAGGTGAGGTTGTATTTCGGGGTGATGTTATTGTCGTTGAAGTATTTCGCGATCCCGAGCAGGATGGCTCCGCCAACACCACTATCGCCAGGAGTTTCACCCCACCATCCATCATAGCGGTTCCCGAGTACGAAAATAGCATCGTTAGGACTATGAGTGATGTTTCGATAGGCGACCACGTTACTGCTGTTGACCCCGGGGTTTTCGTTGGTCTGCTTTCGGAACTGCTGTTGGATAAATCCAGTCACGGTGACATCTATGTTATTCGTAATAGCAGTAATAATGTGTTTCCCAAGTGTCCGGTTTATGGAGAAGATGGGGAGTGCATAGCGATTCCTGTAGTACTTTTGACCAAGGGTGCCGAACCAGTTCCAGCCTCGCACTGTGTGGGTCATTACATGGGTAGAGTCGTTAACGCCTGACATAATGATTCCTTTGCAATGTCCATCCAAACTCCATTTTTTCGCTCTTCTCATTACTTTACTGTAATCGCCCTCTTTACTGAGTTGGACAATAATCACGTAGTCGGGTCCGGGGCAACATGATGCATTGCTGTAGTTCGAGAAAATGAGGATTTCGCTGTGTAGGAAATTATCGACAGTATAGTTTGAGCCGTTTTTGATCTCTGAGAGCACCTTTATGAAATTGCTGTCAGTACCGTTCAGTCTGGCTATCGAGCAATTGAATAGCGAGCTGTTCTGGAATGTGTATGTTTTTGTGCTGTTTTCAATGAGGATGATTCCTTCTGAATCTGAGAGGTTCTGGATTTTTTCTTCCGATGCGGGTTCTTCCTTTAGGATGAAAACGACGTCGTGGTTCTCAGGGAGGGGGTCTGTGGTGTTCAGAAATACAGCTTGCCCATCAAGCTCGTTGTAGGTGTTGAGAAATTCACAGGATACCTCCCTGAAATCCTGGATTAACCCGCCGTTCCAGAGTGATCTGATTCGTACTTCTGCATCGGTAAAACCAAAAGTATTAGTAAGCCAACTTTCATTAAGGGCACCTCCTTCTTTCCAGGGAATCATTCCAATACCGATGGGAAACATCTCGCTGTATGATAATTCCTTATAGAGATCACCATTTTCAGAAATGGTGAGACCGTAATCTTTGATGATGATCTTGCTGGAGTATTGCTTTGGTCGTAAGCTGTTTATATATCCAATGGTGAGGTTCGTATAACCAGTAAGACCACAGGGATTATCAGTGATACCCATATTTGGCCATAAAATAGTATCTCTCGTATAGTTCTCTCCTGCGGTTGCCCAAGCCCGACCTTTCGGGATACCATTTCCACCATTCTGGGACCAATTTACTTTGCGTATCACATTCGCAAATTCTTGAACCTGAAACCAAACCCAGTCATAATCAAGATTTACACATCCGACTCCTTGTTGTCCTCCACCGCTCGCCTCAACTTTCACCGTGTCTGAAAATAAAACCATGCTCGTGGTACTCGAGATCAGCAGCATACAAACGACGATACCAACTATTTTCTTTCTCACTTCATAACCTCCCTATTACCCATTGGTTCTATGAATCACCGATTAATTCTTAATACTTTCCATTATTTTAAAAAATAGAGATTATATGTGAACTAATTAGCAATATATATATATATATGTTGCTTAAAGAAGAGTTGATGGATGAAAAGATTTTTAAAGAAGAAATACGATATAATGATTGGGGAACTTAGAAGATGAGATCATTATCGTGGATATTTACAACATTCTTGATTTGTATCAGCATCTGTTGTTCTATGGTAAATCCTTCTTTAAGCGAGAAAATTGAAGAAAGAATCTGTAATTATAATGATCAAATGATTATAGATTATAAGAATAATTGGTCTATAGATAAAAATAGTTCACTAAAAAATGTTGAGTTAGAGATTACCCGCCTCCCGCAAGAACAGACCACTATCATAAAATCGTATAATGGTTCAATAAGTGATGTAAAAGATGGCCCAATGGATAGTCCATGGCCGATGCTGAGTCATGATGCCTATCATACCGGTCGAAGCCTGTATAGCACGGTGAATAATTCTGGTGCGGAGCTCTGGCGAGATAAAGGCGACTGGGCAGGAGTCGTCTGGAGCTCTGCAGTCATCGATATCAATAACACTATTTACTATGGAACACTTGGAAAACAGCTCTTTGCACTCCATCCAAACGGTACAAGAAAATGGCGTTATCATGCAACTGGTTTAATTTGGTGTACCCCTGCTTTAGCAGAAGACGGCACGCTGTATTTCACGACGGATGGTGGATATGGATATGTCCATGCGTTATACCCAAACGGCACAGAACGATGGGTGTACCATGATGGATATGATAGTGATTCCTCATCATCACCTGTAATCGGTGAGGATGGTACCATTTATTTTGGTAGTGATTTTAAAAAAATATATGCGATTAACCCTGATGGAACAGAAAAATGGCGGTATGTAACCGGTGATATTGTCATGGGATCACCAGCGATTGCCAATGACGGGACACTCTACATTGGTTCTATGGACAGATATCTCTACGCGTTGTATCCGAATGGGACGCTTTGCTGGCGGTTCCACACCGGCGGTGAGATCAAAGGGTTCGCCTCCATCGCACCGGACGGCACCATCTATGTCCCCTCGTTCGACGGGTATCTCTACGCGTTGTATCCGAATGGGACGATGAAATGGCGGGTGCCAACCGGAGGGAGCATTGCTGCCGCTGGCGTCGCCCTCGCAGAAAACGGGACGATCTACGTGGGCACGGAGCAGCTCCGGGCATTCCACCCGAATGGATCCTTGAAAT
>MUGD01000213.1 GCA_002900555.1 Thermoplasmata archaeon M9B2D
AAGAAGGAGTTCGAAGAAGTCGGACCAGAAGTCATCCGCCGTTGTATCTAGTTTATTCTTAATTTCCAAAGAGGGATTTGTTTCCCTCTTCGCTCTCCTGTTTTTCCGATTGTTTCCAAGATAAGTTCGATTGATTCCATGCTCTTTGTCAAATATCATATTGGATAATGTTGCGTCAGAAACTACAGATATAAACTAAATATCAATAATGCATTTTATGAATTCTGAGGGGAGCATCAAAGTCAATCCAGTCCATCCAAAAGATCTCACAAAGGATGATTGGATTGCAGATCTTCGATCGCTTTTCACTGTCATAGGAGAGAATAATCCTTACCTCTACTTGAAGAAGCGTGAACGAGGTTATCTATGGACCAATTTGCTGGATGAGTATGAGAAGAGGATGAATGTTGCAAAACGCACCACTGATTATCTGGAGGTTATCTTTGATGCTGTTCAGGCCTTGCAGACTGGACATTCAGTGGTGATGGGGCCCAATCTCTGGGATCTACTATACGCAGTAGAGTGGTATAGGAATGCTGAACCATATTGCCAGATTTTTTCTGAGAGTATAGACCAATTCTATGACTATTGGAAACCAATATTGAAGGAGTATCTTGAAGCGCGTCTCTTCTTCGAGTTTGAAGTACTTATCATGTACGACAGGGGAGAGTATCAGATAGTTGATGGTCATAATAACTGGCTAGAGAAATATGGAGAAGGTACAACAATCACTCGGGTCAATGGGATTCCTATACTAGATGCGGTCAAAGGAGCGTACGAGAAGGGTCTTCTTGATTACGACTTCAAGCGTAAGTGGTGGCACCTCTGGAGAATTGCTCCTCGACACTTTGGGGCAAACGCGAAATTTACAATCAGAACAAGTAGAGGCGAGGAGAAGCAAGTCACCTTTGATTCTGGGCCTGACTATTCTTTTCCAAACCTACTTAAATTTCCAGAAGAACGCCTATATACAAAAATCTGGGAAGACAGAAAAGTAGGATATGTGAGAATTGGTGAGTTTTCAGAAGAGACAATTGTAGAAGATGGAGAATATCTTCTAAAGTTCTACAAGTCAATAGAAGACTACGAACTTATGATAATTGATGTTCGTGGCAACGGTGGTGGTACCTACAAAGTTTGGATGGAGAATGTAATTGCACCATTGGCAAAGACAACTTTAGAGAGTAAGATGTACCTGGCATACAGACAAGCAGATTATGTCAACAAGTTCAGAGAGGGGGCAGTTATTGGACCAATCATTACTCCTAGGGAATTGGAGAACGCGCCTCCTGAGGTAGTAAATGGTGAGTATCTGATTCACGAATATCCTCAGGTTGTAGAACCATCCGGCATGTGTGATTTCAAAGGCAAAATTGTTGTACTCACAGATGCATTCACTTACTCTGCAACAGATGCATTTGCCCTCTTCTGTAAAGAAACAGGATTTGCCGAGCTTTATGGTACACCAACTGGTGGAGATGGAATCAGCTACTCTCCTATCTACTATGTACTTCCCAACTCGAAGCTCGCTGTAAGATTCACTCCAGCTATGGGACTAGATTACACCGGTGCCGCAAACGAGGAAGTGCGAGTAAAACCTGATGTTTTCTATGAGAGTGAATATGGAAACTGGGATGAGTTAATTCAGTATGTCCTAGAAAATCAAACCTAATTATAATTCACAGTTGTCAGTTCTTGCCCCAGCCAGGCAATTTGCTAGCTTGTTTCACCCAACTGGCGAATTGAGCTTCATCCAGCGGTGCGTTCTCATAGATGTCTAAGTAGCGTACTTCTTTGTCCTTGGACTCACCGGGAGGGAGTGGCTGCAATGACGCACCGCGGAAGAAGGCCACTTTAACATACTTCGTGAAGCAATGAAAGTTGAGGAACCAACCATTGCCCTCGATCCCGTAGAAGGGTGAGTTCCACCTAACTGCCTTGTGGACGTTGGGGACAGTGCGCACAATTAGTGTATCGAGGCGGCGTCCGATGTCGCGTTTCCAATCTGGCATAGCCGCAATGTATGCCTGCACAGGGGCATCACCGTCCGCCTTTGAAATCTGAGGGTTGCCGCCTGACAGGAGAATCGGCTCTGCAATGACTCGCTTGGTGGTGGTCTTCTCTGCGACCTTTGTCGACTTCTTGGATTTTTCGCTTGTCATCGTATTTACTCCAACTGATAGATTCAGAAATAATTGATTATAGTTAATTTTCATTCATTTTAACAATTTGTTATGTGCAGAAATTTCATACTGGCTAGTAAATCTAATTTACGGTTGGAGTCCTTAAAGGTGACTTCCGGTGCTTTCAAAAAAGTTTCCGAAGAGGGAAAAGCATCCCTCTTCATCCTTTTGCTCATGATACATTTCTCTCTAGATTTCATCTACTTTTGCTGTTCCTAGTAAATAGCCACCAAAACCAATAATCCACGCCAGAAGCGGATAAATCGCCCAACGTTCTAATGATCCTTTGGCCATCCCAAGAAATGTCACTGTGGATCCCGTTGGAAGCCCCAAATAGGGGATAAAGGCAATTGCCAAGACTAGTGACATCAATCCGAGCACTACTGCCAATATTGACATTGGTTTACTCTGGTATGTATAAGAACCAATAGCTGCAAATGATCCGAATAGGATTGCTAGCAGGGTAGCAATACTGTGCATTGGTTGAAGATTAGCTGGGAATACACCCACACCCATTGCGCCAATTCCAGAAATTGTAAGCAAAACTGGTAGAAGCTTTCTGCTGGTGGATTTGAATAAGAAAAATGCTCCAACTACTAGGAACGCTCCAAGTATGAAGACAGATAGATTGTAGATTGATGCAGTGGGTCCAATTCCAAGGTCACTGACATAGTCAATACGACTACTATATCCGTCAAACCATGACTCTGCGGCAAGAATGCCTAAGAACCATTGAATGCCTCCTATTAGGAGGGAGCTGCCGCTTATTGTTGTCCTATCGACCCGTTTTACTAGATTTTTTAGTGATGTTGTAGATTCTGTCATTTTGAATCACGAATCTGAACATGCATAGAATGAATATAAGATGTGGACAATCTTTGAACTACATCGTGGTCTGCGTTACAAACTTGATTAATGACGCCTTTTTATTCCAAAGCAAGTATCTGACATGTTATTAGGATTCTGACTAGATTGTTTTCTTGAGTATGTGCTTTAGGTCTTCTGCGTACCTGTTTACTTCAGTCATTGCTACATCAAGAACATGAGGGTAGCGTATTGCACAGCTTTGGTAGAAGAACATTAATTGCGCATATCGAGCAGCAATAAAGAGGTCAATGTATTCAAATCCAATATTCTCTAGAGTGCTTGTTTCTTTATACCCTGCAATCAGTGCATCCTGCAGTACGGAAGATGTATTGGTGTAATCACTAAAATAGTGTGCCAATAAGACTGCCAGATCGAAAATCCAATACCCAAAGCCACA
>MUGD01000214.1 GCA_002900555.1 Thermoplasmata archaeon M9B2D
ATTCAATTCGCGACCTCGGATTCGGCCCCTTTACAATCCACGAAACAATTAATTTGATAGGCGAAGGAATATCAAAACTGATAGAAAAGGCCACACCTGGCCTATTCCCTGAGGAGAGAAACGATGTACTAAAAAAGTTTTTATCTCACTATTCCCGACATCTTGTAGATAATACGACTCCCTATCCTCATGTTGAGGATACGTTACGGATGCTTCCTGATTACAGAAAAGCGGTCATTTCAAATAAACGTGAAATGTTCTCTCGACAGATCCTGGAAAAATTGAAACTGATAAGATATTTTGACGACGTTGTGGGAAGTGATACGTTCAACGATAAGAAACCATCCCCTGTTCCTGTTATCAAGCTCCTTAACAAATACAAAATCCACTTAACTGATGCTTTATTCATTGGCGATAGTTCGATCGATATTGCCACGGGAAAAAATGCAGGGATAAAAACTGTTGCGGTGACTTACGGTTACAGACCTGTGGAGTTATTAAAAAATGCAGATTTTATAATTAATAACATAGAAGAACTTATTCATATACTTGACTAAAACGACGGAACATGTCATTTTTAAAGACATATTTTTATCGAAATTTAACTATTTTCGTAAATTTTATAGTATAATTTATATAAGGTGAATATAATGACTTATAGACATCAGATAGATTTAATTCTATTTCATGTTATGTATAAAGTAAATATCTTTTGTAATAATTATTAGTTATAAGTAATATGATAAAAAATATATTGCAAAATTTCAGAAATCTTAATCTCAGAACCAAGTTTATCTTGTATTTGAACATATTTCTTGTGATTGTTATGTCTTCGGGGGCCTCTTTTCTTATCGTAAAGCAGGAAAATTTGGCGCTCCATTTTATTGAAGAAAAAGGTCGAAGTCTTACAAACGTTGTTGCGCATATGAGTGCTGATCCAGTTTCCCTTCTTGACGTCGATCGACTAAACAATATAGTTTCTCATGTTCTTCAAGATAAAGATATAGTCTTTATATTTTTTATTGATAAAGATGGGAATATCCTTAACTCATTGTCCGATTCCATAAGTATTCCCCCAGAGGATTACGAAAAATGGGGCATTTTGATTGATAATAAGGATACGGCTATTGATACTCTTATGACAAATAGGCACATCGTCTCCTTTGAAGAAAAGATACTCTACGACAAAAACACCATTGGAAAAGTTCTTCTCGGCATTAGTAAAAAGGACCATTCTGCTGAAACTACTTCTTTTGTGTTCTTCATGGTAGCGACTACCATCGCCGTTATTGTTATTATGGGTTTTCTCATTTATATCCTCTTTAATCGTCTCGTGTACAAGCGCTTGACACAAATTACCGAGACAACGAAGCAGATCTCCTCAGGGAACCTTAATGTTCACATCGATATAGATACCAATGATGAAATCGGCAGCGTATCCCAATCTATAAATCAGCTTTCGTCTAACCTTAACACTATAATACGTTCTATGAAAGATCTTTTCTCTGATATCGAATCTACCAGCATTGATATCAATAACAGAACCGATGCCATGAAAAACACGGTCAATGAACAGTCTTCGCTCGTCCGTGATATTACATCCGTTATTCAACAGAACAATGAAGCGCTTCACGAAATAACTCTTCAAACGGATGATTTTAAATCAGCTTCCGAAGATACTTCTGCTTCCATACTTGAACTTGTTTCATCTTCAAATGAAATCGCGAGCAATATGGACACACTTTTTGAAGAGATCGAGAACTCCACATCATCTCTACAGCAGATTTCCGCTTCCCTGAATTCTCTGGTCACGGCAGTTAATATCGTTTCAAAGGCGGTTGAAGACACATCTACCTCTACAGAGGAGATTAACGTTTCTATAAAGGAAATAGAAAAGCTTTCGCAAAAAGGTAATGAAATAACCACCGGCATCAAAGATCACACGGAGAATATGGGACTTCAGTCTATACACAAGACCATTGACGGAATGAAAAAGGTAAAGGAAACAGTCGAACTAAGTGGTGAGGTAATTAATATTCTTGATTCCAAATCCAAGGAAATAGACAAAATTCTTCAGGTTATTGATGAAGTAACAGATAGGACCACTCTTTTATCTTTTAATGCATCTATATTGGCGGCACAGGCTGGAAGCCAGGGAAGAGCTTTTGCCGTTGTAGCCGGCGAGATAAAAACCCTTGCAAATGATACATCTACTTCGACCCAGGAAATTGCCGGGATAATAAATATGATCAGAAACGAAGTAAAAACTGCGGTAAAGAGCATTGAGCAGGGAATCCATAAGGTTACCGAAGGATTGAATCTTGCTGAAGAAGCAGGGAAAATATTTAATGAAATAACCTTCCTGAATCAAACGTCATCTGACATGTCATCACGGATCGAGAAAGCTACTCAGGAACAGGCTAAAGGTGTGGATATTGTAGTTCGCGCTGTCCGGAGTATAGAAGAAAGAATCTCACACCTCGCTACTGTAGTAAAACAACAAAAGGATGGAATGGATGCAATGCTTCTTTCCATTGAGCGTATGAGTGATATTGCAAAGCAAGTCAAAAAATCAACTGATGAACAGCGGAGAGCCAGCTCCCAGATCAGTGTATCTGCTGAATCGATTTCCAATATGTCTGCCGCACTTGCCATTTCAATGAAGCTTACAAGTGAAAGCTCTTCTGCAATATTTGATTCCCTTGATCAGATCAAGAAGAATACAGAACATAGTGTTTCCATGGCATCAGACATGTCAAATATTGTTTCGAATCTTATGGAAAAGGCTCAAGACCTTCGCCTAACAATCGATAAATTCAAATCATGAGTGTGCCTTCATTTGATATAATGTACTATCTGTTAATCTTCATAACATATTGAGCCCATGTTATTTTCTAAAAAAAATACCGGCATCCCTATTCAATTCCTCGGTCTGCCTGTAGTCATTCTTGAAGACAACGGAACAATTCTTGACATAAACGATTATTTTCTTGAGCTTCTCTCAAAGGAGAAAGATTCGGTTATTGGCCTCCATTATCGAGATATAGAATATTTCAGGCCAATTGAACAGCACATAACAAGAACTATTTCAAAGCAGGTTTCTTACATACACAAACATAACATTGGAGATAAATACTTTGAGGTGACCATTACCCCTCTTAGGATAGACTCGAAAGTTTATTTTTCCATGTATTTTTATGATATATCGCCGTACCTCATGCTTGAAAAAGATCTTATTAAAAGAAACCGTGAACTTATGACTATCAATACTCTTTCAGGTGCCTTTATATCTTCCGAGAATATCGAGGGTGTGTTCAGTGATCTTCTTGAGAAGACAATGCTTATTACCGACTTTACTACGGGATATATCGTTGTAAGAACCAACCTGGGCTATGAACTCAAGAGTTCTATCGGTATA